>JBGPED010000179.1:0-7197 GCA_041482595.1 Acidobacteriota bacterium | reverse complement strand
CATGGCCACGATGTCCGGCTTGCGGGTCTTGATCTCCTGCACGAAGCGATCGATCTTGACGTTGACGCCGAGGTCCACGACGGTGAAGCCGTTGGCGGAGAGCATCGTGCAGACGATCCGCTTGCCGATGTCGTGGATGTCGCCCTGCACGGTGCACGCCAGGACCGAGCCCTGGCTCTGGCGCACGGAGGTGCCTTTGGCGAGCTCCGGCTCGAGGATGGCGAGCGCGGCCTTCATCGCCTCCGCGCTCATGACCAGCTCCGGGAGAAACAGCTCGCCGGCGCCGAAGCGATCGCCGACGACGCGAATCCCCTTCACGAAACCGTTGTCGATGGACTCGAGCGGAGCGATGCCCAGCTCCAGGGACTGGCGGGCGAGGGCGGCCGAAGTCTCCGCGTCTCCCGTGATCACGCTGTCCGCCATCTTCTGATAGAGGTCTTCCTGGCTCAAGTCAGTCCTCCTTCTCCGCCCCCAGGCGAGTGCCGGGCAAACGCCGCGTCACACGATGGCGCGCGGCGCCATGAACTTCGACTGGGCCGCCCGCAGACTGGCCGGGCCGTGGTAGCCCAACCGGCCGGAGATCTTCGCGCAGGTCTCGAGGCCGGTCCGGATGAGGCCGGGCATCTTGTCCGGGGTCAGCCGGGTGTCGGGTCCCGAGATGCTGACGGCGGCGATGGCGTCGCCGTTGCGACTCCTGATCGGCAGGCCGATGGCGATCAGGTGGTCCTCGAGCTCGCCGAACGACACCGCGTACCCCTGCTCGCGAATCTTGATGAGATCGCGGCCCAGCGTCTTGGCGTCGATGATGGTGCGCGGCGTGAACTTCTTCAAGGTGCGGGCGAGGATCTGCCGCTGCTTCTCCGGCGGCAGGTGCGCCAGGAGCACCTTCCCCGTCGAGGTCGCGTGCGCCGCCCAGGGCATCCCGATCGCCCCGGCCGCGGCCACCACGTGCTTGCCGGCAATCTCCTCGATGGTGACGACGTTGCTGCCGCTGAGCACCTCGAGGTCGACGGTCTCGCCGGTCCGATCCGCGAGCTCCCGCAGGAAGGGGAGGGCGACGCGGTGAACGTCGGTGTGGCGCAGGACCTGCTCACCCAGGACGATCAGCTCCGGCCCGAGCCGGTACTTGCCCGTCTCCGGACTCTTGGCGATGAGGCCCTCGCCTTCGAAGGCCGAGAGCAGACGGTAGACGGTGCTCTTGTGGAGGTTGACCTTGCGACTGACTTCCGTCACCCCCATCTCGGGGGCGTCGTCGCTGAACGCCTTGAGCACGGCGATGGCGCGGCGTACCGCCTGGTTCCCCGTCACCACACCCTCACCACGCTCGCTCCTCTTCCTGATCCCCTGTGCCGACACGTCCTGCTGAGCCATGTGACCCTTTCCTTTCTTTACCTCTGCTCCCGACTCGAAAAGCGATCTCGCTGACGTCCTCCGGCCTGCGGGCGCATTATGCCGTCCTCGCATCGCAGAAGGTACAAGATCGCACCGTGATTGTCCGACGAGGGGGGCCGCCGGCGCAAGCCCTATTTTGCCGATGATGACGTTACGACAATGGCTTGCGATGATTCGGACCGTCCTGAAGCCGTAACAGCATCACCCCCCGCCCCGCGACGATCGAATGGTGCAGAAGCATAAGACGGCGCTCCAACCGATCTGTCCGCGGGTCCATCAAGATCCGTATCGTGTTTCTTATATTGAAACTTTAACGCACAATACGCACCAAACATACCATCGGCCAAGCCGCCGGTCAACGACAAAGGTGCGCCTCGTGCGCCCTCGTCCGGTTGAGCCGTCGCGCGGTGCGGGCCTATAATCCGGATTCGAGAGCTCAATCCACGAGGACGGACCGTGTCGATCGGTGTTCTGCTCGGCGGTTGCGGCCACTACGACGGCACCGATGCGCACGAGCTGGCGTTCACCCTCCTGGCGGTCGAGGCGGCGGGGGAGCGGACGATCCTGATCGCACCGGACATCGCGCAGGAGCGCACCGTCGACCACCTGAGCGGCGACGAGGTCCAGGAACCGCGCAACGTCCTGCGCGAGTCGGCGCGGCTGGCGCGTCGTCCGATCCGCTCCCTCGAGGCTGTGCGGCACGACGAGCTCGAGGCGCTCCTGATCCCCGGCGGGTACGGGCCGGTGGTGAATTTCTCCACCGGGTTCGCCCGGCAGGGAGCGGCGCGCCGGATGAATCCCGAGATCGCGGCGTTTCTGCGTCACTTCCTCGACGACGGGAAGCCGATCGGTTGCGTCAGTCTCGGAGAGATCCCGGTCAGGACGGTGCTCGGGGACGACATCGAGGTCCCCCCTCCGCCGGCGGGCCCGCAGGCGCTGAGGATCGATCGACAGAGATCGATCGTGCACACTCCCGGGTTCACCGCGTTCACCCGTCTCGTCGACGTGAGGGCGGGGGTCGAGGCCATGGTCGCCGAGGTCCTCCGGATCGTCCGGGAGCGACGCAGCAACAGGGCCACCGCCGCGCGCGGAACCGAGGAAACACGATGACCGTCCTGGTCCTCCTCTTCGCCCGCTATCGCGAGGTGGCGAAGGCCTCCTCGCTCGAGGTGGAGGTCCCGCCGGGCGCGACGCTTGCCGACGTGTGGTCGCAGGTGCGCGCCAGGATCCCCGGGCTGTCGCGTGACGAGCGGCCGCTCTTCTCGTGCGATCGGGTCTACGCGCGCGAGGACCGGGCGATCGCGGGGCACGAGGAGATCGCCGTCTTTCCCCCGGTGAGCGGCGGCTAGCAGAGGAGGTGGTGGGGCGTGCCCGGGCTCTACAGGATCGACGATCGGCCGCTCGACCTCCGGGAAGCGATCCGGGCGGTGGCGGGGCCCGACCGCGGGGCCATCGCCACGTTCATCGGGACTACCCGCGACCATCACGACGGGCGACCGGTGCGCTTCCTGGAGTACCACGCCTACCCCGAGATGGCGGAGATCGTCCTGCGCGACATCGGTCGCGAGGTGGAGGCGCGTTTCGGCACGCCGCACGTCGCAATCCTGCATCGCGTCGGGAGGCTCGACGTCGGCGAGACCAGCGTCGTCGTCGCCGTGGCCGCGGCCCACCGGCGCGAGGCGCTCGCCGCCTGCGCGCACGCCATCGAGCGCGTCAAGGAGAGCGCTCCGATCTGGAAAAAGGAGCACTACGCGGACGGCGCCGCCTGGATCGAAGGCTCAGCCTCCACTCCGGTCAACACCTGATTTTTCTCGCGCCCGCGTGGGGAGGCCGCCCCCGCTCCGATTCTTGTGAAACGTTCTCAGGGGTGACGCCACCTCGTCCAGCCGGTCGGCCCCGGCGGGGCGGTTCGCGAAGCCTTGCGGGGGTGAGCGGGCGGGTGCTATACTTCGCACGGTTTTGCAAGGCTTTAGCACCAAACGGTCCTCTCACCCGGCGCCTGACGTCGGGCCTCCGGGCCCGGCCGGCAGGGGGGGGCGGGGTGGCACAGCGCGCAACATTCGTGAGGCTCCGCGGCGGTTTTCCGCCGCGCGGCGACGACCGGCGGGGCAATCCGGACCGGTCATTCGATTTATCGCTGTGTCCTGAATCCAGGGCGATGGCGCGCCGCCCGGTGGTGCCGACCCCGCGCCCGATCGGCTATCGCGACTCTCCATTCAATCCCGTCAGCGAAACGGACTTCCGAAACGACTCCCGGCGTCCCCACCTTCGCCGTCCCGGGGACGCCACGTGTATCGGATCACATGCCATGGCCGGGAGAGGATCCTTCCGCGCCGCCGGTCGACCGGCCGCGCAGGGGACAGGGCATGCGGATGACGTTCATCAATGTTCTCCTCCCAGGAGTCAGTCTCCTGCTTGGAGGTCTCGTCGGCTGGTTCCTCAGAAACCTTCTCGTCCGGGCTAGACTCGAGAAAGTCCGCGGCGAGAGCCAGGAGATCAACAACCGGACCCTTCAGGACGTCGAGCACCAGAAGCGCCAGGCCCTCCTCCAGGCCCGGGAGGAGTGGCTCAAGTCGAAGTCGCGACTCGAGCAGGATCTCCAGGCGCGTTTGCGCGAGGGCGAGACGCAGAAGCGCGCCCACGACGAGCGCGAGGCCGGGCTGAACGAACGGGACGCGCGGCTCCGGTCCCGCGAGAGGACGCTGGAGCAGCGCGAGCGGGACATCCAGCAGTCCGAGGTGGAGGCCCGGAAGGAGCGCGACAGGGTCAGGCGCCTCGCGGACGACCTCAACGGCCAGCTCAGCCGCGTCTCCAGCCTCACCACCGAAGACGCCAAGCAGATGCTCCTCGCCAACATGAAGCAGGAGGTGCGCTTCGAGGCGGCCAAGATGATCCGCGAAGCGCGCGAGGAGGCCCAGAAGAAGGCCGAGACCGAGGCCTGCAAGATCGTCTCCCTGGCGATCGAACGCACGGCGTCGGAGTGGTCCGCCGAGCGCAGCGTCACCGCGTTCCAGCTGCCGAACGACAAGCTGAAGGGGCGCATCATCGGCCACGAGGGGAAGAACATCCGCGCCTTCGAGAAGGCGACCGGAGTGCAGCTCCTGATCGACGAGCAGCCCGACACGGTGGTGCTGTCCTGCTTCAACCCGATCAAGCGCGAGATCGCCCGAATGACCCTCGAACGGCTGATCAAGGACGGCAACATCCACCCGCGACGGATCGAGGAGCTGGTGCAGAAGAACCAGCGGCGGGTGGACGAGCAGATGCTGCGGGCCGGCCAGGAGGCGCTGCGCGAGCTCGGCATCAACGGCGTCCATCCGGAGCTGGTGCGCATCCTGGGACGCCTGCGCTACCGGACGTCGTACGGCCAGAACGTCCTGATGCATTCCATCGAGGTCGCCAAGCTGACGGCCATCATGGCGTCGGAGCTCCGGCTCGACGGCATGCTGGCCAAGCGGGCCGGTCTGTTCCACGACATCGGCAAGGCGATCGATTTCGAGCGCGAGGGGACGCATCCGGAGATCGGCGTCGAGGTGGCGACGCGGTACAATGAGCACCCCGTGGTGGTGAACGCCATCGGCTCGCATCACGAGGACGTGGATGCGACCCATCCGATCTCCGTCCTCGTGTCGGCAGCCGACGCGATCTCGGGCTCGCGCCCGGGCGCCAGGCGCAAGAGTGTCGTGGACTACGTCCGGCGGATCGAGCAGCTCGAGGGGCTGGCCAACGAGATGGAAGGGGTCGAACAGTCGTACGCCATCCAGGCGGGCCGGGAGATCCGGGTGATCGCGCGGTCGGACAAGGTGACCGACGATCAGCTGGCCCTTCTGGCCTCCGACCTGGCCAAGAAAATCCAGACGCGGATGGAGTATCCGGGAAAGATCAAGGTGACGGTCATCCGGGAGATGCGGGCGACCGCCACGGCGCACTAAGACGCGAGCATTCTCCGGTCCGCGGGTGTTGTGGCGCCGCCGCCGGGATGAGGAGCGACTTCCATGACCCAGATGGAGCAAGCCAAGCGCGGCCGGATCACGGACGAGATGCGGTACGTGGCCGCGGTCGAAGGGACGGAGCCCGAGAGTCTGCGCGCGCGGATCGCGGCGGGGGTCGCGATCATCCCGAAGAACGTCCACCACGACTTCAACCCGATCGGCGTCGGACAGGGTCTGTCGACCAAGGTCAACGCCAACATCGGCACCTCCGGCCATCACCAGCAGCTCCACGAGGAGGTGGAGAAGCTCAAGGTGGCGATCGCCTGCGGCGCGGAAATGGTGATGGATCTGTCGACGGGGGACGGGCTGGATCGCGTCCGCCGGGAGATCCTCAGGCGCTGCCCCGTGATCCTGGGCACCGTGCCGATCTACCAGGCGGTTGCCGACCGCGGATCGGTCTACGAGGTGACCCCGGACGACCTGTTCGGTGTGATCGAGAAGCACGCCCGGGACGGCGTGGACTTCGTCACCGTCCACTGCGGGGTCAGCCGGGAGGCGGTGAGGCGCCTCGACGCCGACGGCCGGATCGCCGGCATCGTATCGCGCGGCGGGTCGTTCCTGGCGTCGTGGATGGCGCGCACCGGGGAGGAGAACCCTCTCCTGAAGGACTACGACCGGCTCCTCGACATCGCCTTCGAGCACGACATGACCTTGTCGCTGGGCGACGGCATCCGACCAGGGGCCACCGGCGACGCCACCGACGCGGCGCAGATCCAGGAGCTTCTGACCCTGGGCGAGCTGACGCGCCGGGCGCACCAGCGGTCGGTGCAGGTGATGATCGAGGGACCGGGTCACGTGCCGATCAACCAGGTGGAGGCGAACGTCCTGCTCGAGAAGAGAATCTGCCGCGGCGCGCCCTTCTACGTCCTCGGGCCACTGACGAGCGACATCGGGGCGGGGTACGATCACATCACGGGCGCCATCGGCGGAGCGGTCGCCGCGGCGGCCGGCGCGGACGTCCTGTGCTACGTGACGCCGGCCGAGCACCTGCGGCTGCCGGCGATCCAGGACGTGCGCGACGGCGTCCTCGCCACCAAGATCGCCGCGCACTCCGGGGACCTGGCCAAGAACGTCTACGGGGCGAAGAGCCGCGACGACCAGATGTCGGTGTACCGCAAGAAGCTCGACTGGGAAGGCCAGTACCGTCTGGCGCTCGACCCGGAAAAGGCCCGCGAGTTCCGGATGATGAGCGAGGATTACGACAAGGCGATCTGCACGATGTGCGGGACCCTGTGCTCGATGGCCCTGGAGAACACGCGCGATCGTCTGGGCGAGCTGCTGACGGCGCCGGAGGACGAGGCCACCCATCGTCACGTGCGGGTCGGGTCGGTCCCCTACCGCCGCACCGCGGGGAATGCATGACGCCCTTCCAGAGGCGCTACGTCGTCGCGAGCGGGCTGGGCGACGTGCAGGACAAGGTCCTGGCGGGCGAGCGTCTGTCCCGCGCCGACGGGCTCCGTCTCTACCGTCACCAGGATCTGCTCGCCGTGGGGACGCTCGCCAACCACGTGCGCGAGAGGCTGCACGGCCAGAAGGCCTATTACATCGTCAATCAGCACATCAACCACACGAACATCTGCGTGGCGGGCTGCAAGTTCTGCGCCTTCTACAGGACGGCGAAGCAGAAGGACGCCTACGTCCTGTCGATGGACGATGTTGAGCGCCGCATGCGCGAGCACCTGCACGAGCCGATCCGCGAGATCCACATGGTCGGCGGAGTGAACCCGGACCTGCCGTTCACCTACTACCTCGACGTCATCCGGACGATGAAGCGCGTCCGGCCGGACGTGCACGTGAAGGCCTTCACCATGGT
>JBGPED010000178.1:0-7235 GCA_041482595.1 Acidobacteriota bacterium | reverse complement strand
AGGGGTACCCGGCGGGCGAGATGAAGCACGGACCGATCGCACTCATCGACCGCAACCTGCCGGTCGTGGCGCTGGTGTTCGGCGACACGCTCTACCAGAAGATGATGGTCAACATCGAGGAGGCCCGGGCGCGTGACGGCGCCATCATCGCGGTGACCGACGAGGGCAACTCCGAAGTGCCGCGCCGCGCCGACCGGACGATCGCGGTGCCGCGCACCTCCGACCTGCTGACACCGATCCTGGCGGTCGTCCCCCTGCAGCTCCTCGCCTACCACATCGCCCTGCGGCGCGGCTGCGACGTGGATCAGCCACGCAACCTCGCCAAGTCGGTCACCGTTGAATAACGGCGCAGCCGCGCCGTCCTCCCGCCGCCGACCTTTCTTTATTCCGCTCTACGTCCTCCCGGTGCTCCTGCTCCTGGCGCTCCGCGCGCTCCCCCTGGCGGCCGGCGCGCGCACGCTTTACCTGCGCGACGTCCTCGGCACGCACCTGGAGATGAAGGCCGCGCAGGCCGGGGCGATGCGCGGCGGCGGCCTGCCGCTTATCGATCCGTACCGCGCCGGCGGGCAGCCGGCGCTCGGGAACCCCGACTCGGTGCCGCTCTATCCGGATAACCTGATGTACCTCGCGGCCCCGACTCTGTGGGCGCTGAACGCCCATTTCTGGATTCATCTCTTGCTCGCCCCGTTCTCCATGTACTGGCTGGCGCGCGCCTGGGGCCTGCGGCGCGAGGCCGCCTGGGCCGCCGGAACCTGCTACGCCCTGGGCGGCTACGTCCTGTCGCACCTGATGCTTTATAACCAGGTCGTCGGTGTCGCCCTCGCCCCTGCCCTGGCGGCCGCCTGCTTGCGCTTCGCGGAGGGACACAGGCGGCGCCTGAGCGGACCCGCAGTGGCGATCGTCTGGGCCCTGCTCCTGCTCGGCGGCGAGCCGTTCATGGCCGTTCTGGCGCTCCTCCTGGCGCTGGGGGGCGTGACGATCCGGTACGGAATCCGCGGGAAGGCTCTGGCGCGGCTCGGGCTGTTCCTGGCCTGCGGCACCCTGATCGCGGCGCCGCAAATCGTCGAGCTGCTGCGCATCGTCGGCTCGTCGTACCGGGGGCACCTCGGGTACTCGTCCGGCGCCCGGATGGCCGCGAGCTGGGACCCCCGGCAGATCGCCGAGTGGCTGCTGCCGTTCGCCTTCGGTCGTCCGGATCGGCTCGGCGCCGGAGGGTTCTGGGGGCACCGCTTCTTCACCGGCCATCCGCCCTACTACTTTTCCCTTTACCCGGGCCTGCTGGCGCTGGCCCTGGCGGCCGCGGCGCTCCGCGGCCGCTCCGCCCGCTGGCCGCTCGCGGTCGTCCTGGCCGGCCTCTTCATGGCGCTGGGGGGATTCAACCCGGCGGTGGCCTGGATCTTCGAGTCGGGGGGCGGGCTCGTGCGCTACCCGGTCAGGATGTGGCTTCTGGTCGCCGTCGGCGGCGCGTTGCTCGCCGGGATCGGCTTCGAGCGCTGCTTTCTCGAAGGCGACCCGCGCGCGCGGCGGAGCCTGCACGTGACGCTGGGCGCTTTGGCGAGCGCGTTCCTTCTCGGTCGCCTGGCGCTGGCGCGGTGGTCCGGGCCGCTCGAGTCCTGGCTGGCCGGCGTCCTGCCGCCCCAGTCGCCGCCCGGGAGCGCGCCCCTCGCGGTCTCACGCTGGGCCGATCTCTCCGTGGTCTCGATCGGCCTCCTGGCGATCCTCGCCCTCGTTTCGGTCCTGGCGGCGCGCTTCCCGAAGGAGGGCGGGGCGCTCCTGCTCACCGTCCACGCCGCCGCCCAGATCGTCCTGCTCGCCCCGCTCATGGCGACGGACGCCACGGAGAACTACCGGACACCGTCGGCGCTGGTGGAGGCGATCCCCGACGGGGCGTCCGCGGCGCACGGCGGCTCCGAGGGCCTGTTCGGGGCCGAAAGCCCGGCGCCCCGAATCTACCCCGGGGCGCAGGGCTTCTGGTTCGCGCGGCGCGCCTTCCGGGAAGCGTACCCGTTCGCCGGCGTGCTCCGGGGTCGCCGCTACGAGCTCAACGTCTCGTCGGAGGGGCTCGACTCGTTCCTGAGCACCGCCGCCCGCGATGCCGTCAGGCTGGCGGATGACGCCGCCCGCCTCCGCCTTCTGGCCGCCTGGGGCGTCCAGTATCTCGTCCTCGATCGCCCGCTGGACCCGGCGGCAAGGGGCCAGGTCGAGCCGGTCCTGCGTCTTCCCTCGTTCGGCGGGTCGATCGATCTCTACCGGATCCCCGCCACAGCACCTCCGCTCGTGGTCGCCCGGACGATCCTGCGCGCCTCGAATCTCAACGCGGCGGTCAGGCAGCTCGAGGATCCCTCGTTCGATCCCCGCACCATGGTCGTGCTTCCCGGCGACCGCCCCCGGGCCGCCCCGGATGAAGGCGGCGCTCTCGCGCCGGGCACGGCGCGCATGCTGGACAGCGGCCCCGAGAGCCTGGCAGCCGAGGTCGAGGCCACGGCACCGGGCGTGCTCGTGGTGCAGCGCGCCTTCCAGCCGATCTACCGCGCGACGGTCGACGGCACCCGGGCGACCGTCCGGATCGCCAATCTGCACCGCATCGGGATCGACGTCCCGGCCGGACGGCACCGTGTACACCTGTGGACGGACCGGCGCCCGCTGCGTGTGTCCTTCCTTCTGTCGTTCCTGGGTCTCTGTGGACTGGCCGCGCTCGCCCGGCGACCGGGCGGGGCGGTGACCGGCGCCTTATCGGAGGTCTTGACCTGCCGGCACCCTTCGATCGTTCGCAGCGCCTGCCGCAGCTCCCCGGAATCGCCGACCCCCGCCGCTCCTGCCGTCAGGTAGGTCCACTCGTCCTTCTTCGGCGCGCGGTCGGTGACCGTGAAGTAGTTGCCGGCCGCCGCGGGTCCCTTGATCTCCTTGAGGGTGATCTCCTTCTCCACCGACGCCTCCAGCTGCTTGCGTCCGATCTCCTCCAGGAGCGGACGGATCCTCTCCGGGCGGTTGTAGTCCGGGTCGCCGGCCGCGCTGAAGAGGGGGGTGATCTGGACCGAGAAGCTGTTCCCCGCGGCGGGCGAGAACTCGATGGTCGGCGGCAGGTCGCCCGCCGGGCGTCAACCGACCGCGCGCGGCGTGCGATAATCCGCGCCATGGACGCACTCCTGGAATCGCTCAACCCGCGGCAGCGGGAGGCGGTGGAGCACACCGAGGGGCCCCTGCTGATCGTGGCGGGGGCGGGCTCGGGGAAGACGCGCGTGATCGTGCACCGCCTGGCCTTCATCCTCGCTCGCGGACTGGCGCGCGCGTCCGAGGTGGTGGCCGTGACCTTCACGAACAAGGCGGCCGGAGAGATGAAGGAGCGGGTCGAGCGCCTGGTGGGGGCCGACCGGGGCGGGGCCCGCGTCTCGACCTTCCACTCCTGGTGCCTGCGGCACCTCCGCGGGCACGCCGACGTGCTCGGCTACACGCGGGACTTCCTGGTGTACGACGAGGCCGACCAGTCGGCGCTCATCAAGGAGTGCCTCGCCGAGCTGAACATCGACGACAAGTCCTTCCCGCCGCGCCTGTTCCGGCACCGCATCAGCAGCGCCAAGAACCTCGGGCTCGATCCGCGAACGTTTGATGGAGCCGGTGAAGGACTTCTCGGCGTGATGACCTCGAAGGTCTTCGCCCTTTACCAGAAACGGCTGCGCGCGTGCAACGCCATGGACTTCGACGACCTGATCGGCCAGGTGCTCGTCCTGTTCGCGGGGCGCGAGGACCTGGCGCGAGCCGCCGCGGAGCAGGTGCGCTATCTCATGGTCGACGAGTACCAGGACACCAACCGGCCGCAGTACCGCCTCATCCGCCACCTGGCCGCGGCGCACGGCAACGTCTGCGCCGTCGGCGATCCGGACCAGTCGATCTACCGCTTCCGCTTCGCCGACATCAGGAACATCCTGTCGTTCGAGGAGGACTTCCCCGGCACGCGCGTCATCAAGCTCGAGCAGAACTACCGGTCCACCGGCAACATCCTGGAGGCGGCGACCGCCGTCATCCGCCACAACCGGGACCGCATCGACAAGGCCCTGTGGTGCGAGGCGCCCGAGGGACGGCCGCTCGAGCTCCTGGTCGCCATGGACGAGCGGCACGAGGCGGATCGCATCATCGCCCGGATTGGCGGGCTGCGTCGCGATCACGGCCTGGAGGACATCGCCGTGCTGTACCGGACCAACGCCCAGTCCCGGGCGCTCGAAGAGGCCATGGCGCGCCACCAGGTCCCCTACATCGTGATCGGCGGGACGCGCTTCTACGATCGCAGAGAAGTGAAGGACGTCCTGGCGTACCTGCGCGCCCTGCTCAACCCGCGCGACGACGTCAGCCTGAAGCGCATCGTCAACACGCCGTCGCGCGACATCGGCAGGACCACCCTCGACGCGGTCCTCGACGTGGCCCGCAAGGACACCACACCCGTCGAGGAGGCGATGCGCAAGACCATCGACCTGGGGCTCGTCGGCGGGAGGTCCGCACGGGCGCTCGAGGCGTTCCTGGCCCTGATGTCCGACCTGCGCTCCGACCTCCCTTCCCAGCCCCCCAGCCGTCTCGTCGCGTCGATCATCGAGCGCACCGGCTTCGAGACCTACCTCGAGCGAACGTCGCCGGGCGACGCCGCCTCGCGCATCGAGAACCTCCAGGAGCTGGCGAGCGCCATCGCCTCCTACGACGGCATGCCGGACGGCCTGCGCGGCTTCCTCGACCGGGCGGCCCTCCTGTCCGAGACCGAGAACGTGCAGGGGAGCTCGGGCGTCCGCCTGATGACCCTGCACTCGGCCAAGGGGCTGGAGTTTCCGGTCGTCTTCATCACCGGGCTGGAGGAAAACCTCTTCCCGCACGCGCGCTCCTCCGAGGAGCACGAGGACGTCGAGGAGGAGCGCCGCCTGCTGTACGTCGGCATGACGCGCGCCCGGGAGTGGCTCTTCCTGACGCGCGCCCGGCAGCGCCGTCTCTACGGAGAGCCCGTGTCATCCGTGCCGTCCCGCTTCCTGGAGGAGATTCCTCCCAGCCTCCTGCGGGAAAGCGAATGGGACGACGGTGCTGTGGGAGACGACTACGCCTCGCGTCTACTCGGTGCCGCCGCGTCGATCGCCCGCCGCCGGTCCGGCCGTGGTGGAGAGCGCTTCGACGACAGGGAGGCCGAAGCGCCCGTCGACCCCTCGTCCCCCTTCACCCTCGGCTGCAAGGTGCACCATCCCGAGTACGGCGTCGGCACCGTCATCGGCGTCGAGGGGAAGGGCGATACCCTGAAGCTCACGGTTTCGTTCTCGGTGTACGGCTCGAAGAAGTTCCTGCCGCGCTACGCCCCCCTCGAGAAGATCTGACGCGCCCCCGCGATTACAAGATCGTCAGCCGGTTGCCATCCCGGTGTCTCCTCACAAGATTTATGCCGCGCGCGCCCCGGGGCGCGCGGGATGTCGTGAATGTCAACCGGAGGGAATCGGCATGCTGGCAGCGGTCCTGTTGCTCGTGGGCGCGGTGCTCATCCTGGTCGGCTGCGTCATGTTCATCGTGAATGCCTTCAAGGTGAGCGTCGCGTGGGGCCTGGGTGTCCTGTTGCTGGCGCCCGTCAGCCTCGTGTTCCTCGTGAAGAACTGGAAGGAGAGCAAGGTGTCGTTCCTCCTCCAGCTCGGCGGCGTGGTCCTGGTCGTCGCCGGAATGCTCCTGGGGTCCCCTGCATCCATCCAGTAGACCCGCCCCGGCCGGCGCTCCCGGCCGTCCCATCACCGATCACCTGCCGGGCTGTGACCGGCTGCGCGCCGCGGCGATCCTCGGTGTCGTCGCGATTCATGCGACCTCGCCTCTCATGCCGTCGCTCGCGGCCGGACCCGAAGGCCCGGCGTCCCGCTTCTTCATCCTGGCCGCGCTCAACCAGGCGGGGCGGTTCAGCGTCCCGTCTTTCTTCCTCCTGTCCGGTTTCTTCACCGCGCTCCATGCGGAGGACCCGCCGCGCGACGGCGGCCCGGGCGGATACCTGAGGCGGCGCCCTCGGCCGGCTCCTCGTCCCCTATCTCACCTGGAGCGTCCTGCTCTGCGCCCTGCCGAGGCTTCTCCACGGCGAGGCGACCGCGGCCGACCTCGGGACGAGGTTCCTTTTCGGATGGACGTTCACGGGCGGCTACTTCCTCCTCGCCCTCGCGCAGCTCACGCTCGTGGCGCCCCTGCTCCTGGGGATCGTAAGGCGGAGCGGGCGCTCCGCCCTCCTTCTTTTTTCGGCGTCGCTTTTCGCCACCGAGACGCTCTTCGGCGCCGCCGCCTACGGGGGCGGCCCCTGGTCGCGGCACCTGTGCGACGGGTTTTCCGTCTCGCTCACCCTGTGCGCCGCCTGGGCCCCCTTCTTCATCGCGGGTCTCTGGGCCGGCGGCGCGCGGCGGCGGCTCCTTCCCTGGATGGGGAGGCACCGGATGGCGCTCGTGGTTCTGGCCGCGGCGTTCTACGGCGCATCGCTCTGGGAGTTCCGGAGGGTCCACGATCTCACCGCGTCGCTCGGACTCGCGGCGAGTCTCCTCAAGCCCACGTCCGTGCTGTTCGCCTTCGCGGCCTGCGCCGTCTGTCTCGGGACACGGGAGGCCGGCCTCGTCACGCGCCCCGGCCCCGCGGCCGACCCGGCGCCGGTCGCGCCCGCGTGGCGGGCGCTCGCCAAAGGCTCCTACGCGATTTACCTGCTCCACGGAGGCGTCGTCCTGGCGCTCTGCGGCATCGCCTCGCCGTGGTGGCAGGGCCTCCTCAAAACACCGGCCGGTCCGCTGCTCCTCGGCGCCTGCGGCATCGTCCTTCCTCTCGCCTGCTTCAGGCTCACCGAGAGGCGCGCGCCCGCCTGGGCCCGCTTCGCGCTGTTCGGGTGAGACGCGCGCCCTAGGAGTGTGTCAGCTTGCGGTACTTGATCCGGTGCGGCTGGTCGGCCTCGGCGCCGATGCGGCGGTGCCGGTCGGCCTGGTAGTCCTGGTAGTTCCCCTCGAACCAGACGACACGGCTGTCCCCCTCGAAGGCCAGCATGTGCGTGGCGATCCGGTCGAGGAACCAGCGGTCGTGGCTGATCACCACGGCGCAGCCGGCGAACTCCAGGAGCGCCTCCTCGAGGGCCCGCAGCGTGTCGACGTCGAGGTCGTTGGTCGGCTCGTCGAGCAACAGCAAATTTCCGCCGCTCTTGAGCAGCTTCGCCAAGTGCAGCCGGTTGCGCTCGCCGCCCGAGAGGACGCCGACTTTCTTCTGCTGGT
>JBGPED010000177.1:0-7254 GCA_041482595.1 Acidobacteriota bacterium | reverse complement strand
GGTGCTCGTTCTTGATCGCCCGGGGTACGGCGGTCCTGGTCATGGCCATCGTCCTGCTCCGCGTCACTCCAAGGGAACGCACAGCACCGGGCACGGCGCCGAACGCAGCACCTTCTCGGCGGTGCTCCCGAAGAGCACCTTCTCGAGATCGGCGGAGTGACCCGCCGTTCCCAGCACGATCAGGACGGCCGGCATCTCGGCCGCCTTTTTCAGGATCTCCTCGAACGGGCGGCCCCAGGCGATCAGCGGCTCCAGGACCACCTCTCCCCGGCCGTCGTCCGCCGCCTTGACGGCCTCAGTCAGTCTCTGCCGGCGCTCGTGCCCCAGCCGGTCCCTGAGCGTCCTCTCGGGAACCTCGGCGAGGCGGGCCAGCTCGGGAAGCCCGTGCCCGTCGATGACGTGGAGGATGAGCAGGGCCGCGTCGCGCTCGCGCGCCACCGTCAGGGCGTACATCAGCGCCTGCTGGGCGGGCCGGGAGAAGTCCATGCCGACCAGAATCAAGGGACGCCGTCCCGGTTCCTTGCGCTCTTTGCCCATGGTTTCCTCCTCCCGATCCAAGAACCGATCGCCGCGGAGCCCGGCGGTCCACGATTGAGCAAGAGCGGTGCCACGCACCCGGAGCGGGCTCCCGGCGGGACGGCCGTCCGGCTCGACGCAACCGTTTCGTCGGTGACGTGGGTGTCCGAAGTCTTTTCGCATGCGGCGCCGGCCGCGGATCCCGCCCCGGCGGCCGTCCGGCACGGGGCGCCGCTGTGCGCGCTGAGCACGGATTTCGCATCAACCGGCTTTGGGAGACGGGGATCCGATATGCTGTGAGGTGCCGAGGAGGTGCCCCATGAAGGAGGCCGAGGAGGGTCGCTGGGAACAGGCCCGCACGCGGATCATCGCCCGCTGGCGGGAGATCCTGAATCGGATCGACGCCCGGGACGAGGGCGGCGTCCTGGCGCTGGCGAACGTGATGGACGAGTTCTGCGAGGAGGCGATCACGACCCGCCTCGCGATCCTGCACGGGCAGGCGCCGCCCGCGACCGATCTCCTGAAGTTCGCGGAGTCGGCCGGATCGATCGGCACCCGCTGTCTCTTCTGCAGGGGCTTCCAGGAGGCCGGCGGCTGTTTTGGGGTGCTCGCGACCCTCAACAGTTTCGTGATGGCCGGGAAGTGGGACGATGCGCGCAATGTCGCCGAGTCTTACATCCAGCGGGTGGAGTCCATGTACCTGACAGACATCCCCGAGACCCAGGTCAGCTGAGATTTTGACCACCGTCCGCACCCGGAGCCCTCGCGCGGAGGTCCGTTGCGCCGCAGCGTTCCCCTCGACCGCCTGCAGTCGATCGAACCCCACGACCGCGGCCTGACGGCCGCCGAGGTCGCGGCCCGCCGCGCTCGCTTCGGCCCGAATGACATCGTCGAGAGGACATCCCGCCCCTTCTGGGACCTGGCGCGCGACACCGTCTCGGATCCGATGATCTGGTTCCTGGCGGTGACGGCCGTCGTCTACCTGGTGCTCGGGGAGAGGGTCGAGGCGGCCGTCCTCCTGGCGGCGCTCGTGCCGATCATCGCGCTGGACGCCGTCCTGCACCGCCGGACGCGCGCCTCGACCGAAGGGCTCAGAGGCAGGCTCGCCGCCCGCGCGATGGTGCTGCGCGACGGGGACAGGACGGAGATCCCGGCGATCGAAATCGTTCCCGGGGACCTGGCGCTGGTCCCGACCGGCGAGCCCTTTCCGGCGGACGGCATCCTGATCGCAGGCGACGGGCTTCTCGTCGAAGAGTCGTCGCTGACGGGCGAGTCGCACCCCGCGCGCAAGCGACCCCTGGCGGCGCCGCCCGGGAGCGGTGCCGAGGCCTCGCTTGACGCGGAGCACTGGGGGTTCGCGGGCACGCGTCTTCTGACCGGGCGCGCGACTCTGCGCGTCGTGCACACAGGCGGGGAAACGCTGTACGGCGAGATCGTCCGCTCCGCGGCGCTGGGGGCGCGCTCGCGCACGCCGCTGCAGCACGCGATCGCCCGCCTGACCGCGGCGCTGCTCGGCGCGGCGGCGGCATTGTGCCTCCTCCTCGCGATCGTCCGCTACGCGCAGGGGTACGGTCTGGCCGACGCCTTCCTGAGCGCGATCACGCTGGCGGTGGCGGCGCTGCCGGAGGAGTTCCCGGTCGTCTTCACGATCTTCCTGGGAGTGGGTGTCTACCGTCTGGCTCGCTGCCAGGCCCTGGTGCGCCGCGCCGTGTCGGTCGAGAACATCGGTCGGGTCACCTGCATCTGCTCCGACAAGACCGGCACGATCACGGAGGGTCGGCTGCGGGTGGCGGAGACCCGGCCGGCCCCGGGACTCGCCACGGCGGATCTTCTCGCCTGGGCGGCGCGGGCGTCGCGCCGGGAGAGCGGCGACCCGCTGGACGCGGCGATCCTCGACGCCGCCGGCGACGCGACCGGGGAGCGGATCATCGCGGTCTTCCCGTTCACCGAGGACCGCCGGCGCGAGACCGCCGTCGTGCAGCTCGGTGGTGGACGGTTGTTCGCGGCGGTCAAGGGGGCGCCGGAGACCGTGCTCGCGATGATCGAAATGGACGACGCGGAGCGACGGAGCACCGGCGCGAGCATCACGGCCTCGGCCGGGCAGGGACGCAAGGTGATCGCCAGCGCCTTCCGGCCGATCGATCCTCCCTGGGACGGACAGGAGCCCGAGGCGGGCTACCGGCTCGCGGGGCTCCTGTCGTATGGCGACCCTGTGCGCAGGGAGGTCGCGGAGGCGGTCCGTCTCTGCCGCGAGGCCGGCATCCATCCGATCATGGTCACGGGCGACCATCCCGAGACGGCCCGCGCGGTGGCCCTCGCGATCGGCCTCGCCGACGGCGAGCCGCGCGTGCTGTGCGGCGAGGACCTCGACGGCTTCCTGGGGAGCGCGACGCCGCGGGACCTGCGCCGGCTCGACGTCCTCGCCCGCGCCGTGCCGTCCCAGAAGCTGGCCCTCGTGCGATCCCTGCAGCGGTCCGGGGAGATCGTCGCGGTCACCGGGGACGGCGTGAACGACGTGCCCGCGCTGCAGGCCGCCGACGTCGGCATCGCGATGGGGGAGCGCGGCACGCGCAGCGCCCGCGAGGCGGCCGCCATCGTGCTCCTCGACGACAACTTCCGGACGATCGTCCGGGCGGTGGCCGAGGGGCGCCGGCTGTTCGAGAACCTGAGGGCGAGCTTCCAATACCTGCTGCTGATCCACATCCCGCTCGTGCTCACGGCGGCCCTGGTGCCGCTCGGGGGGTATCCGCTCCTGTACCTGCCGATCCACATCGTCTGGCTGGAGGCGATCATCCACCCGACCGCGCTCCTGGTCTTCCAGGATCCCCCGGCCTCCGATCGCCTGGCGCGGCTGGCGCGGATCACGCGGCTGCGGTTCTTCACCGGTCGCGAGACGGGGGCGATCGTCGCGGCGGGCGGCCTCCTGACCCTCCTGGTCCTCGCCGGCTACGCCTTCAGCCTGTCCGGCCCCGGCGGTGTCGAGCACGCGCGCGCCATGGCGCTCGCGATCCTGACCTTCGCGAGCGCCGCCCTGGCGTCCGTCCTGAGCGGTCTGCGCACGGGCGGGTCGCGTCTCGTCGTCGCCTCGACCATCGTCTCGACCCTCCTGCTCGTGGAGACGCCGCCGCTGGCGCGCCTGCTGCATGTGACGCCCCTGCACGCGGGCGACCTGGGGGTCGCCTTCCTCGGCGCTCTGGTCGTGGCGTCGATTCCACTTCTGGCACGGGTTTCGCAGCGGGGATACGCGAGGGAGGCGTCGTGAGCCGGCAGACCGTGGGACGCTACATGACGGGGATGCCCCATCTGATCCAGAGGCATGAGAGCCTCCTGGCCGCCCACCGGGCGATGCGCGAGCATCGCATCCGGCACCTGCCGGTGCTTCACGGCCGCCGGCTCGTCGGCATCGTCTCCGATCGCGACCTCCACCTGGTGGAGACTCTGCGGGACGTCGACCCGCGTGTCGTCCGGGTCGACGAGGCGATGACGCCCGAGCCGTTCACCGTCGGTCCGGGGGCATCGCTCCTGCGCGTGGCGCGATCGATGGCCCGGGGGAAATACGGATCGGCGATCGTGATGGAGCGCGGCCGCGTCGTCGGAATCTTCACGACCACCGACGCGCTGGACGCGCTGGCCGGCCTCCTGGAATCGGCCCTGACCCGGGGGCGCGCCCGGGGCAAGGGGACCACCGGGACGGCCGCTCCGCTCGAGAGCGCTCGTGGCGCGCGTTCGGTGACGGTCCTTCGGGGGCGCATCGAAGGGAGGTCGTCATGAACTGGGCGCACGTCCACCTGATCCTGAATCACTTCCCCGTGGTGACGGGCATCCTCGGACTGCCGCTGTACCTCGCGGCGATGCTGCGCAGGAGCGACGGTCTGCGTCGCGTCGCCTTCGGTGTCTTCATCGCGGCGGCGGCGCTCGCGCTGCCGGCCTATTTCACCGGCGAGCCGGCCGAGGAAAGGGTCGGGCACCTGCCCGGGGTGTCGAAGAACGACATTGATCGTCACGAGGAGTCGGCGGAGATCGCGACCATCGTCGTCGGGGCGCAGGGGGTGCTGGCCCTCGGCGCTCTCGTCCTCCTGAAACGCCGCCCCGGGCTGCCGGGCCCGATCGCCGTGACCCTGCTCGTCCTGTCGATCGCGGGGGCCGTCCTGATGGCGCGCACCGCCAACCTGGGCGGCATGATCCGGCACGGCGAGATCCGTTCCGGGGCTTCGACATCGGCGGCGCCCGGACGGTAGCGGCCGGTCCTTCCCCGCCTTTGCCAGACCTGATCTGGATCATAGGTCTAAAGAGGCGCCGGAGATAGCGTGCCGGTTGAGGCTCCTGGTCCCCGGCCGGTTCACATCAGGCGAGGTGGTGGATGAGAAGACGGGCGGCGCTCCTTCCGATCCTCCTGGCGATCCTCGGCATGATCCTGGCCCCTGCCCGGCAGGCGTCCCCGGCCGCAGCGACCGGGATGCAGTCTTCTCCGGGGTCCTCCGAGAACCCGCTCCCGCCCGGGCCGGCCGACCCCGCGCTCCTGGCGCTCGGCAAGACGACCTACGAGAAGCAGTGCATGGCCTGCCACGGACCGGCGGGCCGGGGTGACGGCGAGGCGGCCTATCTTCTGTATCCGAAGCCGCGCGATTTCACCGAGGCGCAGTACCGCCTGGTCTCGACCTGGGAGCGGACGCCGACCGACCGGGACCTGTTCAGGACGATTTCGCGCGGCATGCCCGGCTCCGCCATGCCGTCCTGGGAGCACCTGCCGGAGAGGACGCGCTGGTCGCTGGTCGCCTACGTGAAGTCGTTCGCCGCGCGGCCGTGGGAAGAGAAACCCGCCAACGGACTGTCGCCGGACCAGGGGAACCCTTCCGGTCCGATCGCGGTCCCGCCCGAGCCGCCCTACGACGCGGCGGCCCGGGAGAAGGCGAAGCAGATGTTCGCCGACGCCTGCGCCTCGTGCCACGGACCCACCGGCCGCGGCGACGGGGTCCAGGAGCAGTTCGACGAGAAGGGGTACCCGACGCGGCCGCGCGACCTGACGCTCGGCGTCTTCAAGGGGAACCCGGACCCGGAGAGCCTGTACCGGAGGATCGTCGCGGGGATGCCGGGGACGCCGATGCCGATGAGCGACTGGGCCTACGGCCGGGACGCCTGGGACCTGGTCCACTTCGTGCGCTCCCTGTCGAGCGACGCGCAGCGGGCGAGGGTCGAGATGAAGAAGTTCACCCTCACAGCGCCGCGTGTCGCGGTCCTCCCGGATCATCCCGACAGCTCGCTGTGGAATCAGGCCACGCCCGTGAACCTTCACCTCATGCCCCTTTGGTGGCGGTCCGATCGGCCGGAAGAGCTGACGGTGCGGGCCCTGCACGACGGCAAGGAGGTCGCCATTCTCCTGAGCTGGGCCGACGCCACCTACGACCACACGGCGATCCGGGTGCAGGATTTCCGCGATGCGGCGGCGGTCGAGCTCTCCCTGACGCCCGATCCGCCCTTCTTCGCCATGGGAGCGAAGGGGCAGTTCGTCAACATATGGATGTGGAAGTCGGAGCGGCAGGCCGACCTCGAGCCCGCCTTCCAGGACTTGGACAAGGTCTATCCGAACATCGGCATCGACTCCTACCCGAACTCGATGCGCTCGGCGCTCGAGCAGCCGACCCGCGGCGCTCTGACCCTGGAGTCGGACCCGACGTACGTCACCGGCTGGGGCGCCGGGAACATCGTCTCCGATCCGACGCGCCGGAGCGCGGCGGAGGACCTGCACGCGCAGGGGTTCGGGACCCTCACGGCGCGCCCGTCTGCAGGCGGCGCCTTGAGCGCGAAGGGGATTTACGCAACCGACACCTACCGGGTGATCTTCCGGCGGGCCCTGAGGATCGAGGGAACCGACGCGGTCCGCCTGGAGCCGGGGGCCGTCGTGCCGATCGCCTTCGCCGTGTGGAACGGCAGCGCGGGCGATCGCGACGGCAAGAAGTCCGTGACCATCTGGCAGGAGCTGAGGCTTAGCCGTGAAGCCGCGTGCGGAGGAGACGACCATGGCCGATCGGGACGACGCCAAGGGCAGCGGGATGCCGCGCAGGGACTTCCTGCGCTGGGCCGGCGTGGGGGCCGGCACGGCGGCGATCAGCCTGGCGCTGCCGCTCGATCTTCTGGCCACGGCCGACCCGGAGCAGAATCCGCTCGCCGGATCGCCGGCCCGGGACTGGGAGAAGATCTACCGCGACCAGTACCGCTACGATTCGTCGTTCGACTGGGTCTGCTCCCCGAACGACACGCACGCCTGCCGGGTGCGCGCCTACGTGCGCAACGGCATCGTGACGCGTCTGGGGTCGACGTACGACTACCAGAGCTACGCCGACATCTACGGCAACAAGGCGACGGCCAACTGGAACCCCCGCCAGTGCGCCAAGGGGTACACCTTCCACAGGATCATCTACGGTCCCTACCGCCTGAAGCATCCGATCGTACGGCGCGGCTGGAAGGCCTGGGCGGACGCCGGATTCCCGGAGCTGACGCCGGAGGTGAAGACGAAATACCTGTTCGACGCGCGCGGCCAGGACGAGTTCATGCAGATCGCCTGGCCGGACGCGTTCGACTACATCGCCCGGGGACTGAAGGCGATCGCCACGCGCTACAGCGGCGAGGAGGGGACGAAGCGCCTCCTGGCTCAGGGGTACCAGAAGGAGATGGTCGAGACGACCGAAGGGGCGGGGACCCGCACCATCAAAATGCGCGGCGGCATGGGCCTGCTCGGCG
>JBGPED010000176.1:0-7287 GCA_041482595.1 Acidobacteriota bacterium | reverse complement strand
AGTCATCGCGGAGGAGCGGCAACGACACAGACGGCCCCGCGCCGCCGCGAACCCGCAGGGCACATGGGGATTGCGGCCCCATGCTTCGTTACTCGTCGTCAACGATGCGACCAGCATCGATTCCTCCTCGCGCCTCGCCTGGGACTCGCAAGCCCCATGTGCGCGGCCCATGTTATTACTTGGACACACTCCTGGCATCCACCCCCGGACGGATCGATCCTCGACGTGATCTTTGACAGACGGCGACCCGAAACATAAGTTGAGACCGGCATGACCATCCCGGCTCGAAAGGAGCTACCCATGAGGCGTCCGAATTTCAAACGTGTAGCGCTGCCGGCCCTGGCCGGTCTTCTGGCCGCCCTGGCGCCCGGGACGAATCCGGCCCGCGCGGGCGACCTGCAGCGAACCATGGAATCGCGCTGGCGCGGGGCCTGGGTCCTGACCGCCGTCGACACCTACTCCGACTGCGCTGGCTTCCACACCGACAACCAGGTGAGCGGCACGCTGGTCAACAGCAAGGGACGGTTCCGCTTCCGTCCCGGCGAATTGGCGCAGGTCGGAAAGGTCGACGTGAAGCGATCGCGGATCGAGATCCTTCTCAGCCTGCCCGAGCCGATCCTGACCTCCTTCCGGGACGGGCCGTTCACCCTGTACAACGATACCCGCTGCCTGGTCGAGCTGGACGTGGACCTGCCACGGTCCATCGTGTCGAACGACGACGCGAACGCGGTCGAGAGCGCCCTCAGGCCCATCCTGGGCCGCTTCGCCAGCCAGGACGACGCGACGCAGGCGAAGACGTGGAACCGTCGCCAGCGCGACGCGTACCCCGCCGATTACGACCGTACCCTTGCCGAGCACGCCGCCTGGAAGGCGAAGCAGGCGAACGCCGGCATCCAGGCCAGGCTCGACAAGGCCATGGAGGAGACCACGCGCCTCAGCGACAGGATCACCGGCGACCCCGATTACCTGAAGGGGTTCGCCGCCGGCGTCGAGGCGATGAAGGCGATCGACCTGAGCCGCTGCAACGATCTGCTGAGCCGCGACTACAGCAATTTCGCGGCCGGAGCGTCGCGCGTGGCCGCCGCCGTGGGCGGAGAGACGGCGAACCAGTACTCGCGGGGCTTCCAGGACGGCCAGCGCCTGGTTTTCGGCCTGGAGTCGCTGCGGCGGCTGCCGTCGTGTATGGTGCCGGTGCCCGAAGTGCCTTCGGACCCGCCGCCCCGTCCGCGGGGGAACTAGAAGATCGCCGCCGGCAAAGCACCCGGCGCGCGGTGGCGCCCGATCCGGAAGGTGAGCCCCGCCACGATCGAGGGATGGAAGTAGGAGTGCTCGAACGCGTCGCCGCCGGGGATCGCCAGCTCGACCCGCAGGGCCACGACGCTTCCCCTTCCGAAGAAGAACCGGCCCCCGCCGCCGATCTGATAGCCGGTCCCGGTGTCGCTGGAGGACAGGCCGACCGCCTGGATCTTCGTCTTCGCGAGCCCGACGCCGAGGAGGACGTACGGCACCACCTCCGCGCGCGGATGGAAGTTGAGAACCAGGTTGACGAGGGCGAGGGTCAGCGTCACGCTCCGCTCCACCCCGGGCAGCGGTGTTGTCTCGACGCGGCCGCGCATGACCTGCCCCTCCCACTGCAGCTGGTCCGTCTCGTGCCTCCCGGCGCGCAGCGACCAGCGTCCGCCGGTCTCCCCCAGCAGGTCCGCGTCGAAGCGCTGCAGCGCGTAATCGACGCCGATCTCGCCGTCGCGCTCCCCGATTCCCGCCAGGACCGGAGCGACGGGACCGAGGACCAGGAGGATTCCCGCGAGGGCGAACGACAGGCCCACGCGTCGCCGGGGGCCGGCCACGGCAGGGCGGGCCGTCACCTGGAGATCCTCCAGGTCCCCGAGGTCCCCATCCCGCACGTGCACGCGGGGCACGCGTCGCTCGAGAGGCGGTAGCTCCCGTCGATCTCGCGGCTGCCGTTGAGCGCGCCGTCGAACAGGAAAATGCCGTCGCCGGCCGCGCTACCCGCCATCTGGATCGCGAAGTGCACGTCGTCCTGCCGGAAGGCCGCGGTCCGGTCACCCGCGCCGCTGTCCCCGCCGGAGGTGCAGGACGTCCCGGTCGCGATCAGGGTCACGTCGTACAGCGTCATGTCACCGAACGCCCTCTTCCCCCCGAACGTGACCTCCAGGCTGCCCGCGGTCATCCCGGCGGTCCACGGCCCCCGCCAGGTCCCCTCGAGATCGACCTCCGGCTTCCCCGTGCACGCCAGACAGGCCGGCAGGAGAGCCACGACCAGAACCTGCGTGAGAATCTTCATGGACGTGAGAACGTCCCGAACCCTATTCCATGCGGCCCAGGGCGTCAACCCAAGCCGGCCTTCCCGGCGCGCGGGTTTCCCCGGGGAGGCCCGGTGTGCGAGGCGGGCCGCAAGGACACTGCAGTTGACGCCCGCCGGCCGGTCGCCCTATTCTTCGCCGCTCCTACAACCAACCGGAGGTTCGACATGCCTTTGTCCTCGCGCCGTTCCGCCCGAACCACTCTTGTCTCCTTCACCCTGGTCTTCGCGTGCCTCGCCGGTCTGCCGCCACTTCTCGGCTCGAGCGACGCGGCGACGAAGAAGAAAAACGTGCCGGCAGAGAACCCGGCGAAGGCGGCGGCCCCGGGCGAGACCGGGCCGGTCGGCGCGGAGATGTTCCGCTCCCTCGCCTGGCGCTCCGTCGGCCCGGCCAACATGGGAGGCCGGGTCAGCGAGATCGCCCTGGTTCCCGGGAAGCCGGCGCAGTTCTTCGTCGCCACCGGAACCGGCGGGCTGTTCAAGACGGGCAACGCCGGCACGACCTTCACGCCGATCTTCGACGAGCAGCCGGTCCTGTCGATCGGCAGCGTCGCGGTCGCGCCGTCCAATCCGGACATCATGTACGTCGGCACGGGCGAAGGGAACGGCCGCAACTCCTCCACCTGGGGCAACGGGATCTACAAGTCGACCGACGGCGGCGAGTCGTTCACGCACCTCGGTCTTCCCGACTCGAGGGACATCCCCCGCCTGGCGGTCCATCCCAGGAACCCCGACATCGTGTTCGCGGCCGTCATGGGCCACCTGTGGGACGCCAACAAGGAGCGCGGCCTCTACAGGACGATCGACGGCGGCAGGACCTGGACGCCGGCGCTGCAGATCGACGAGGACCACGGGTGCATCGATGTCGTCCTCGACCCGTCGAACCCGGAGGTGGTCTACGCCGCCTTGTACGCCCGAAGGCGCTCTCCGTGGTCGTTCACGAGCGGCGGCTTCGGCGACAAGGGGGGGATCTACAAGTCGACCGACGGCGGGAAGTCGTTCCGGCGCCTCGCGGAAGGGTTGCCGAAGAAGACCGGCCGGATCGGCCTGGCCCTGTTCGCGGGCGCGCCGGGACACGTCTACGCCGTGATCGAGGCGGACGACGCCGGCACGACCCCCATCGACGAGAACCTCAGCAAGGCGGGTGGCGTCTTCAGGAGCACCGACACCGGCGAGCACTGGACGCGTCTGAGCCAGTTCGCGCCGCGGCCGTTCTACTTCAGCAAGATCGTCGTCGACCCGAAGGACGAGAACCGCGTCTACGTCCTCGGGTTCAACCTGTCCGTCTCGGACGACGGCGGCCGGACCTTCCGCGCCGACGGCGCCGTCCTGCCGCACGTGGACTGGCACACGCTGGTGATGGACCCCTCCGACACCGACCGGCTCCTGGCCGGGTCGGACGGCGGCGTCTACGAGAGCCGCGACCGCGCGAAGACCTGGCGCTACCTCGACAACGTGCCCCTGGGAGAATTCTACGAGATCGGCCTCGGGATGGACTTCCCCTACACGATCTGCGGCGGGCTTCAGGATAATGGCACGTGGTGCGGGCCGTCGCGGGGCACCGACCTGTTCGGCGAGAGCGACGAGAAACGGATGAACATCTCCAACCGCGACTGGTTCTCCGTCTGGGACGGTGACGGCTACTACGCCCAGATCGATCCGCGCAACCCGGCCCTGATCTACGCGGAGTCGCAGCAGGGTTTCGCCGGGCGGGTCGATCTCACCACGAACCGGATCAAGATCCTCCGCCCCGAGCCGAAGGAAGGGATGCCGGGCTACCGTTTCAACTGGAACAGCCCGCTGCTGCTCTCGAAGCACGACCCGGAGGTCCTGTACCTGGGCGGGAACCGCCTGTTCCGGCTGACGCGGAGGGGGGACGCCTGGGAGGTGATCTCCCCCGACCTGTCGAACCGCGACGTCGAGAAGATCGTGACGACCGGGTCGGGCGCCGAGACGCACGGGACGATCGTCGCGCTTGCCGAGTCGCCCCTCAAGGCCGGTCTCCTGTGGGCCGGGACGGACGACGGCAACGTGCACATCACGCGCGACGACGGCAAGACCTGGCAGAGCGTCACCGCGAAGCTGTCCTCGGTCCCGAAGGGCACGTACGTGTCGCGCCTCGAGGCGTCCCACTTCGAGCCGGGCGCGGTCCTGGCCGCCTTCGATGGGCACCGCACCGGCGACAACCGGCCTTACATCCTCGAGACGCGCGATTTCGGATCCACCTGGAAGTCCCTGACCGGCAACCTCCCCGGCGACGGGCCGGTGCGCGTCGTGCGCGAGGACCCCGCGAACGAGAATCTTCTTTTCGCCGGGACCGAGTTCGGCCTGTTCGTCACCTTCGACCGCGGCAGGCACTGGGTGTCTCTGCGCGGCGAGTCGCTTCCCCCGGTCCAGGTCCATGATCTACAAGTCCATCCGCGCGATCGGGACCTCGTGGCGGGGACGCACGGCCGCTCGATCTTCATCCTGGACGACATCACCGGCCTGGAGCAGATGACCGCCGAGGCCATGACGAAGCCGCTGGTGCTGTTCAACCCGCGTCCGGCCCGCGGCTTCTACATCCTGGGGAAGAGCGCCGTGTGGGGCAACGATCGCTTCGGCGCGAAGAACCCTCCCTTCGCCACGATCAACTACTGGGTCAAGGAGCATTCCGCCGAGGGGGCGAAGCTGGCGATTGCCGACGCGCGGGGCCTGACCGTGCGCGAGCTGACGGGCCCCGCCGAGCAGGGGCTGAACCGGATCGCCTGGGACCTGACGCGGGAGAAGCAGCAGCGGATCGACCCGCCCGAGGCGCAGGCGCCGGGCCAGACCCCGTTCGTTCCCGCCGGGGAGTACGACCTCACGCTCAGCGTCGGGAAGGAGAAAACGAAGGCGAAGCTGAGCGTCGGCTATCCGGCGGGCGTCGGGCCCGAGTCACCCTCCGGCGGGGATTAGCACGTCTCGGACGATGATGTGACCCTGGAGTGACCCGACCGGACGGGATCGACCCGGACCGCTCTTCTAAAATGCGTCGAATCGTGGTATGACATGCACTCGCAAGGATCGAACCGGCCGGACCGGCCGGTCACTCGTACAAGGAGGCTCCCCCGCATGACTCGCAAAACCCTGTTCCTGTCGTTCGCCGCGATCGCCCTGTCGGGCGTCGCCCTGGTCGCCCGGGCGGCCGACGCCCCCAAGACCGAGGCTCCGAAGACCCCCTGGAAGATCGTCGGCCAGCTCGAGGAGGCGTGCTCGTGCAACGCCGCCTGTCCCTGCTGGTTCGGCTCGAAGCCGACGCGCATGACCTGCGGCGGCGGGCAGTTCATCTTCATCGAGAAGGGGACCTACGGCAGCGTGGCCCTGGACGGCCTTTCGATCGGCAACATGGTCGAGAGCCCCGAGGGCAAGAGCATGATGGAGTCGTTCGGCAACTGGAAGTTCAGCAACGTCTACGTCGACGAGAAGGCAACCCCGCAGCAGCGCGAGGCCCTGCTGGCGATCGCGACGAGGGTGCTGCCGATCGACTCCTCGCCCAAGAAGGAGATCCGCTACGTGGCCATCAACCGCACGATCTCCGGCAAGGAGCACGCCATCTCGCTCGGACAGTACGGCAAGTTCTCCGGCCACCTGATCGAAGGAGGTCTGGGCGGCTCCGCCCGGATCGTCAACCCGCCGGGCGCCGACCCGCTGCACAAGGAGTACGAGCAGGGGACGACCACGCAGATCGCCTACAACGACGCGGGCAAGAACTGGAACTTCGAGAACTCCAACTACATGTTCGGCTCGTTCCAGCTCGACAGCGAGATGTACGAGAAGTACGCCGCCGGGCTGGCCCAGAAGATGGAGCAGAAGAAGAACTGAGGCGTTCGGACATCCTCTGACACCCGGGCCGGGCGGCGCCCTCGCGGCGACGCCCGGCCCTTCGTATTTTCAGCCCGCTCACTTCGGCTCGAGGGCGCGCCACAGGTACCAGGACGCCACCGTCCGGTGGGGCCGCCAGCGCTCGCCCCGGCGCAGCACCTGCCGCGGCGTCGGCAGCGCGCGGGTGCCGAAGGCGAGGCGGAACCCCTTGCGGATGCCGTAGTCGCCGGCGGGGAGGACGTCCGGCCGTCCCAGCCTGAAGATCAGGAGCATCTCCACGGTCCAGCGGCCGACGCCGCGCACCCGGGTGAGGCGATCGACGATCGCGTCTTCGTCCATGCGCCTGAGATCGCGCAGCGGCGGGACCGTGCCGTCCTTCGTCTTCGCGGCCAGGTCCTTGAGCGCCGCGACCTTGGCGCGCGACAGTCCGGCGCCGCGCAGCACTTCGTCCGTCTGCGCCAGGACGTCGTCGGGCGACGGGAAGCGCCGCGGCCGGAACAGCGCCACGAACCGGCCGTGAATCGTCGCGGCGGCGCGTCCGGTGAGCTGCTGGTACACGATCGCCTCGGCGAGGCTGGCGAAGGGGCTCTGGATCGCGTCCAGCTCCAGCCGGCAGGGTCCCACCCTTTCGATCAGGCGCCCGAGCGGCGGGTCCGCCCGCGCGAGCGCCCGCACGGCCGCCCGCGCGTCGAGGCCGGGTCGTCGTATCCTGGTCATCGCAGCGATGATACCCCGCCGGTGATAAAGTGTCCGCTCCCGCGGATTCTGCAGCCGGCGGAGGGTGCGATGCGATCTCTGATCCTGGCGACGCTCCTGGCCGTGACGACCGGTTCTCTCCTGGCGCACACCGGCGCGGCACCGGCCGCCACCCCCGCGCCGCAGGACAAGAAGGGACCGGAGTTCAAGCTCGAGAAGCTGGCCGACCGGGCCTACTGCCTGTACGGACGGGGCGGGAACGTCGGCTTCCTGGTGACGGACGCCGGGGTCGTGGTGGTGGACGACCAGTACGAGGAGGTCGCGCAGGGTGTCGTCGATCAGATCCGCGGGGTGACCGACCGGCCGATCCGCTACCTGGTCAACACCCACTACCACGGCGATCACACCGGGGGTAACCCGGTGTT
>JBGPED010000175.1:0-7336 GCA_041482595.1 Acidobacteriota bacterium | reverse complement strand
CGTTGCCGAACGAGACCCTGTAGCGCCCGTAGCCGGTCCCGATGGTGTAGCCCACGTCCCACTCCTCCCGGCGGGCCTCCTCCAGGGCGGCGCGGAAGGCGCGCTCGGCGGCGCGCACCACGTTGGCGCCGGTGTCGAGCAGGGCGCGCGCCAGGATCGTGCGGTTGCCGTCCAGGAGGATCGCCTTGGTGGCGGTCGAGCCGACGTCCACGCCCGCGACGATCACGGGGCCTCCCTCGCGTCCGGCTCGATCCTCATCGCGTCGCCCCGGCGGCGGCCCCGGTCAGGCGGCGGTGCTCGAGCGACTCGAAGAAGGCGTCGACGCGGTTCTTGAGCTGCGCGTGCTGGAAATAGCGCGGGTCGACCAGGTCCGATTCCAGCAGGAGCGTCGGAATGCCGCGCTCGCGCGTGAACTCCTCCCGGAAGTCGGCCTGGCCGACGGAAAACGAGCGGCAGGACTTGACCGAGTGGATGACCACCGCGTCGGCCTGGTAGTCCTTCACGTACGAGCGGATGAGATCGGCGCGCATCGGCAGGCTCTGGTTGGTGTAGCAGCCGAGGCAGTACTCGGCGATCGATTCCAGGGGCCGGCGCGGGTCGTGCCGGAAACCGCCGTCCCAGTACCCTCCGACCTTGGAGTAGGTCGAGGCGACCGCGACCGCCCCCCATTCCTTGAACAGCTCCCAGAAGGCCCGGAAGGAGGGCCACGGCGGCGGCCCCTCGACCACCATCCGGAAGCGCTCCTGTCCGGCCGGGCCAACTCCGTGCGCCACGCGCTCGTCGATCTCCTGCTTCGCGGCCCGGTAGTACTCGACGCACTCCCGCGTGCCGCGCAGGGCGTAGATCGGCGCCATGAAGAACACCGCCTCGAAGTAGGCGTCGAAAGGAGACGGCCGGTGCCGCGCCGACTGGAGGATGTCCACCCACAGGTCCTCGGCTTCCGCCGACAGGGCGACGATCTCGGACAGGCGCGTCTCGTCGAAGCGCCGCCCGCTGATCCGCTCGCAGGTCACCGCCAGCTCCCGGAGCTGGCCGACCAGGTAGCTCAGGTCGCCCTCCGAGGGTTTCCCCTCGCGGAGGTAAGGGACGTCGAGCATCACCAGCGGCACGTCGTAGTACTCGGACAGGGCCTCGAACCACTTGATGAAGGTCGTGCAGCCGCAGTAGGTGCACAGCAGGAGGTCGGGCTTCGGCAGCTGCCCGCCGGGGCCGCTGTTTCCCTGCTTCCACAGCCCGATGTCGTTCTTCACGTAGCCGCAGACGTCGGAGGAGTACCCCATGTCCTCGGCGCCCATGATGAATCCCGAGGAGACCTTCTTGATGCCGCACTGCAGGGCGTTGATCTCCGGGTAGCAGACCTCGAAGTCGAAGGCCCGCAAAAGCTCGGCGACGTTTCCCGGGACGAACAGGTACGCCACCTTGCGCCCCTCCGCCGGCGCCGTCTCGAGCCTCCTGTACCAGTCGAGAAGCAGCTGCTTCTGGAGGTCGCGCCCCTTCCCCTGGTGCTCGTAGCGCTCCGTCACGGCGCCCCTCCCGCGACCCGCTCCTCCGGTCCGAAGAACAGGATCGACTCGACGAACGTCTCGACCTGCGTCTTGATGCTCTCGAAGGTCCCCATCTTCTCCTCGAACTCGAAGGCGAGACTCGGGATGGAGGCCCGCTCCAGGGCGGCGCGCATCAAGGGGCAATCGAGCAGGGCCGGCTCGCAGAATTTGGCGGCGGAGAAGATCACCCCTTCGGCCCTCGCAGCGGCCACGCGCTGGAGCAGCGCCTCGCCCTTGCGCCGCCCGTCGTGCCGGATCGAGGTGGTCACGCCCGGCTCGAGGTACGCGCGGGCGAGGGCCGCGAGCGGGTCGCCCTCCTCGGGCACGGGTCTTTCGAACCAGCGCATGCCGAGGAGCAGGTCGTCATCGACCACGTAGCAGCCGGCCTCCTCGATCACGTCCAGCAGCTCGGGCGGCGGCTGCTCGCAGAACGAACCCTCGAGGACCACCCGCACAGAGTCGCGGCGCCGCCCCTCGCGCGTCCTCAGGATGGCGAGCGTCCGCTCCAGGAGATCCGAATGTTCCTCGACCGGCAGGACGTGGCCGGCGCGCTCGAACGCGTAGGCCTCGCGTCGGGTCAGGCGCCAGGGCTCCTCGCGCCGCAGCCGGTGCATCTCGGCGACGAGACCGCGGTTGCGGTTGTGGGCCCGGAGGCTCGCGCGCAGGGCGTCGTCCGACACCGGCCGGCCGGCCAGGGCACCCAGCCGGTCGCGCAGGCGCTGCAGCTCGCCGCGGTAGTAAGCCTGGGCGTGGGCCGACTCCGGATTCTGCGGATAGTGGATGTACTCAGACATCATGCCCGGAAAGTTGCGACTCCAGATGCCGGACAGGTTCCGCGCCACGTCGCAGATGCTCCCGAAGATCATCCCGTCGAGGACGTCGAGGCGCTTCGTGAGACCCAGCTCGAGCGTGGATCGGGAGATGGAGCAGATGAACGACTGCATGCGCGAGTCGGCGTGGTCGATGTCCACGGCGCCGCCCGCGCCGAACACGCCGACCGGGAGCATGCCGTACGCGTGGATCAGCTCGGCGGGAACGTACACGGGGAAATAGCCGACGGCCAAAGCACCCGCATGACCCCGCTTCCAGTCGGCGACGGCGGCCAGGTCCGGGTCGCGGACCATCTCCTCGAGGATGCGCGCCCTGTTCCGGATCTCCATCGGCGGCCCTCTCAATCCCGCATGCCGGGCAGGACGATCGACCGCAGCGACGCGCCCAGGCGCAGGAGATCGAACGCCTCACCGATCCGCGAAAGCGCAAAGCGGTGCGTCACCAGCTCCTTCACCTTCAAGCGGCCGTCCCGCACCATCTGGATGAGCGGCGGGTAGTCCACCGGACGGCAGCCGAGCGAGCCCAGGACGGCGATCTCCCGGAACATCACGCGCGCCGCCGGGATCGGCACCTCCTCGGCGGTGTACCCCACCACGACCAGCCGGCCGCCGGCGCGCAGCGAGTCGAAGGCCTGGCGGATCGTCGCGGCGTTGCCGATCGCCTCGAGGGCCGCGTCGGCTCCTCCCTCGGTCAGCCGGCGCACCGCCTTCGGGGCGTCACCGGCCGAGGGCGGGTGGACCGTCTCCGAGGCCCCCAGCTGCCGGGCGCGCTCCAGCTTCTCTTCGGAAAGATCGACCGCGATCACCCGGCCTCCCGCGACCGCCGCCACCTGCACGACGTTCATCCCGACGCCGCCGCAGCCGTAGACGACGACCGTCTCGCCCGGCCGCACCTGCGCCCGGCGCACGACGGCGTGGAACGGAGTCGAGAGGGCGTCGGCGATGATGCTGCCCTCCTCGAGCGGAATCTCCTCCGGCAAACGGAAGACGTCCTTCTCGGGCGCCACCACGAACTCGGCGTAGGCACCGTCGAGGTGGTTGCCGAACATGCGCATCGACTCGCAGATGTTCTCCCGTCCCAGCCTGCACAACCGGCAGCGCCCGCAGGTCAGGACGGCCGGCAGCAGGACGCGCTCGCCGGAGCGGAACAGCGATGTGCCGGGCCCGCCTTCCACGACCGTGCCCGACGGCTCGTGCCCCAGGATGAGGGGAGGATCGCGGAACGTCTTGACGCCGTGGTCCAGATAGTGCAGGTCGGTGTGGCAGACGCCGCAGGCGGCCACGCGCACCAGGATCTCGCCGGGCCCCGGCCGGGGCGTGGGCCGCTCCTCGATCGTCAGGGGGCGGCCGGGTCCGTGATAGACGGCGGCCTTCACCGATGCCTCCAGGCAGGAGGGCGTTTTTCCAGGAAGGCGGCCAGACCCTCCTGCGCGTCCTCCGTCTTCATCAAGTCCTCCAGGTAGATCCGCTCCACGGCCCGCAGAGCGTCTTCCACGGAGCCCAAAGCACCGCGGCGCAGCGCCCGGCGCGCCAGACGAAGGGTGGACGAAGAGAGCCGGGCCGCGCGCCCGGCCAAGGACGCGATCCTCTCGTCCAGGCCGGCGTCCGGCACCACGTCGCCGACCAGGCCCGCACGAAGCGCGGCGTCGGCGTCGAGCACTTCTCCCCAGAGCACGGCCCGGGCAGCGGCCCCGATCCCCGCCCGTCGCGCGAGAAGGACGGCCGCGACCGGGGGAAACACGCCCAGGGTCACCTCGGGCTGTCCGAGCCGCGCAGAGGCCGCGGCCACCGCCTGATCGCAGCAGAGAACGATCTCGCAGCCCCCGCCCAGCGCCGCTCCGTGCACGCGGGCGATCGTCGGCACCGGAGAGTCGAGGATCGCCCGGCAGAAGTCGTGGAAGGCGTGGATCATCTCGTGGACGGTCTCGGGGCGGTGCTCCCCCACGTCCACGCCGGCGCTGAACGCCTTGCCGGCGCCCGCCACGACCACGACACCGGTCTCGTCCCGCTCGAGGGTCCGCCGGAGGGCCGCGGTCATGTCCCGGAGCGTCCTGATGTCCAGGACGTTGAGCGGGGGACGGTCGAGGGTGAGGGTGGCCACCCGGTCGCGCACCTCCAGCCGGAATCCCGGCCGGGACGGTCGCGTGTCGACGGCACCTTCCGGCCCCTGCCGGCAGCCGGGCGGCTTATCGAGGCTCACAGGTACTGTCCTCCATCCACGCGGATCACCTGGCCCGTGATGTGCCCCGCCGCTTCCGAGCAGAGGAACGCCACCAGGGACGCGACCTGGCCGGGAGTGCCCACGCGGCCGAGCGCCGATTCCTCCACCGCCCGCCGCCTCACCTCCTCCGGCAGCCGCGCGGTCATCGGCGACTCGATGAACCCCGGAGCCACGGCGTTCACGGTGATTCCCTTGGGGCCCAGCTCGCGGGCGGCGGTCTTCGTGAGAGCGATGAGACCGGCCTTGCTGGCGGCATAGTTCGCCTGGCCCGCCTTGCCGCGCTCGCCGTTGATCGAGGCGACCTGGACGATCCGCCCCCAGCCGCGCCGCCGCATCGCGGGGACCGCGGCCCGCAGGACCAGGAAGCCGCCGGTCAGGTTGACGTCGATCACGCGCCTCCAGGCCTCGGGCGTCATCTTCCAGATCATGGCGTCGTCGGTGATGCCGGCGTTGTTCACCAGGATGTCCGGCTCGCCGAGGGTCCGGCCGACCTCCTCGAACGCCGCCTGCACGGCGCGCTCGTCGCTCACGTCGGTCGAGACGAGACGCGCGCGCCGCCCGGTCCCCTCGACGGCGGCCGCGGCCCGCGCCCCCTCCCCGGCCGGCCGGCTGTCGAGCAGGGCGACGTCGGCTCCCGCTCTGGCGAGCGCCTCCGCCACGGCCGCGCCGATCCCGCCGAACGCTCCGGTGACCAGGGCGAGGCGCGTCACGACAGCTTCCGGCCGCAGGCGCCGCAGAAGACGAACCCCTCGGGCAGGAGCTTCGCGCCGCACTCGCCGCAGCGCCTCGCGTACGGCCCCCACGGGAACTCGCTCGATCCCCCCTCGGCGGCGCGCCGCCGCAGACCGGCATAGTCGGGAGAGCGTTTCTCGACGAAGGCGTTCATCCCCTCGTTCGGCTCCCAGGAGGTGTAGTGCAGGGACAGCCAGTCCCGCGCGTGGCCGATCGTCTGGTGCCAGGCGAGGTCCTTCCAGAAGTTGACCTGCTGCTTGGTGTAGCGGGTACACTCGGCGAACTTCTCGACCAGCTTCGACGCGATCTCGGCGACGGCGGCATCGAGCGGGCCGAGGTCGATGGTCGCCCCCGACTTGAGCGCCTGCTTCACGGCCGCCAAATCCTGGGGATGCAGGAAGTCGCCCGAGCTCCCCCGGACCGAAGGGACCACGCGGTTGACCAGGCCCCACTCCAGGCACCGTGCCGCGTCGATCTCCTCGCAGAGGAAGAGCATCTCCCGGGCGCGCCGATCGCCCACGGTGATCGGCAGCCACTGCGTGGCGCCGCCGCAGGCGACGCTCCCCACGCGGGTGCCGACCTGCCGGATGTAGGCGTGCTCCGCCATCACGGCGAGGTCGCACGCCAGGTTGAACTCGTTCCCCCCGCCCACGACGATGCCGTTCAGCCGGGCGATCACCGGCTTTCCCAGGTTGCGCAGCAGGTCGATGGCCGCCTGGAAGAGCCCCATCCACTTCCAGTAGTCGCGCGGCCGGCGCGTGTATTCCGTCGCGTATTCCTTGACGTCGCCGCCCGTGCAGAACGCCTGGTCGCCGGCACCGGTGAGGACCAGCACGGCCACTCCGTCGTCCCACGAGGCGTCCTGGAACGCCTGCACCATCTCCTCGAGAGCCCGGGTGGAATAGGCGTTGTGGGCCTGCGGCCGGTTGATGGCGACGGTCGCGACCCAGTCCTTCTTCCGATACGTGATGTCCTTGAAGGGGAATTCCTCGGCGGGCCTCGGTCGGAATGAGCTCATCTCTCCTCCTGGGGGTGGAGGCTTCACGGCGGTTCAGTCTATCTCAAAGTCCATTGAGATTCCGTGAAAAAGCGACCGGCCGGCGCTCTCCCGCGGCATTCATCATCGGCCCACCCTCCGGCGCCGCCCATGATCCGGATCATCTTCCGGTGACGTTCCTGTAACCCCCGCCCAGGGCGGGCTTTAGCCTTGCGTGCTCCCCGGCCCGGACCTTAGATTCGCAAGGATGGCCCAGGAGGGTCTGAATGAGGCGTTTCTGTTCCGTCGTCGCCGGCTCGATTCTTCTGGCCGGAGCGGCGCGGCCCGCCGATGAGCGCCAGGTCGCCGCGCTCATCGCTCCCCATCCGGACATCGAGGCGATCCGGGCGCTCGGCCCCGGCGCCCTGCCGGCGCTCGCCTCTCTCTACGAGCGCTCGGACGAGACGCAGCGCACGTCGATCGCCTGGACCTTCTACACGCTCGGCTGGAAGTCCGAAGAGGCGAAGCGCGTCCTGATGCGCGACGTGCACACGGAGAACACCGACCTCCGGCTTCAAGTTCAGTGGGCCCTTGGGCGCGTGAGCAACGATTCCGACGTCGTCGAGACCCTCGTCGACAACATGCGCAACGACGACAACCCGCTGTTCCGCGACAAGGCGGCCTGTGCCCTGGCGAACGATCAAATCCACCTCACCGAGGACCAGAAGCTCCGCCTGTACGAGCGCCTGGTCGACGCCCTGCGCGATGAGAAGCTGCAGGTGCGGCAGATCGCCCTGCAGGCGCTGCGCATCCAGACCGGGCAGACGAAGAACTTCGATCCCTCGGCGCCGTCGCAGGCGCGCGAGGCGGCGCTTCGGGAATGGACGCGATGGCTCGACGCCTACCGCTCGCACCTCTAGGAGCCTGTCCGAGTAATGGCATGGGTCGCGTTCGCGGCGCCGCGGGGTCGGCTGCGAGGCGCCGCGACGACCGCGATGTGAGTCATCGCGGAGGAGCGGCAACGACGCAGACG
>JBGPED010000174.1:0-7355 GCA_041482595.1 Acidobacteriota bacterium | reverse complement strand
CTGATCGCGGGCGTGAACAGCTTCGGGGAGGGGACGGTGGGCGACGCGACGTCCGGGCCGAGGGTCCTGGACAGCTTCGGGGTCTGCCCCACCTGCGCCCACGAGAAGTGCGTGGTCGGCGGGCCGCTGTCGTCCGGCTGCGATCCGTGCGTCGGCAGCATCTGCGCCTCGAACCCCTCCTGCTGCACGACCCAGTGGACCAGCACCTGCGTCGGCCAGGTTCTCAGTATCTGCGGCAGCCTGCAGTGCTCGGCCAGCGCCGGAGCCTGCCCGCACCCGCAGTGCATCACGGGTGGCGCGCTGCCGGCCGGCTGTGACTCGCCGCCGGTGAACCCGAGCTGTGTCGCGACCGTGTGCGGCGCCGACCCGGTCTGCTGCTCTTCCACCTGGGACTCGACGTGCGTCGACGAGGTGAGGACCGGGTGCCTGAAGAAGTGCAACTGACGCCCGGAGGCCGGGGCTAGGACGTCGCGAGCCCCGCCTCTGCCAGCTCGCCGGGGCAGAGGACGCCGAACCGGGTGGTGTACCCCAGGGGCACGTCGTAGTAGCGCCCCTGCTCCGGCTGGTAGATCTCGCACGAGTCGAACGGCCGCGAGTAGACGTGGATCGGCAGGGCGCGGCCGCCGTACTCCGGCAGATTGTGGACCGAGTGGATCGGCTCGGCGGGCTCGACCGCGGCCGGATGGAGCGGATCCATCTCGTAGCGGTCGGACGGCTGCAGCCGGCAGGTGCGCGCCGTCTCGTCCTTGTCGAGGAGCCGGTAGTTGCGCACCTCGATGCGGCCGATCGGCACGCCCATCCAGCACTCCTGGCCGCGGTGATTGTGGATCGCCGAGGCCTGCCCCGGCTCCCAGCCGATCGCCACGATCTCGAACAGGTCGTTGCGGAAGATCAGGTTGCGCGTGTAGTGACTGCGCCGGAAGAACAGGTAGGGCCAGAGTGAACGGGGGTCGAGCACGGTCCGGCCGATCTCCCGCAGCACCCGGTCGCGCGTGATCACGGCGTCCGGAATGCCGCGCAACCGGTCGACCAGCTGCTCGATGGATCTCTCGGTCAACGCGTCGGTCTGTGGCGTCATGGAATGTCCCTCCCCTGTGGCAACCCCTCAAGACTCGCGAGCCGCCCCACCGGGTAGAGCCCGAGACGCGCGTCCCACCACGGCGAGCGCCGGTAGAAGAAGTCGAGACGCGCCTCGGGACTGGCGGCGAAGTCCTTGTCCTCGGCGACGCGCCGCTCGAACTCCTCCCGGAGCTTCGGGTCCTTCGCCAGCATGTCGCGCGCCACGCTCTCCATCACGTACGGCTCGGCGTACTCCTTGCGCTCGAAGATCGCGTTGAAGAAGCCCCACGCCAGGAGCGAGTCGGGCGCCTGCGGCTCGAGCAGATGGATCGCCACGCGTGCGGCCCTCTGATCGAGCGGCACGACCGCCGAACCGGCCGGGAAGGACAGCCGCTCGCGCACCAGGACGCAGTCGCCCGGTGTCGCGCCCGGGCGCGCGCTCCCCTCGCCCGGGCTGAACAGCACCTGATGCCCCTCGAACGATCTCTCGTTCCAGGTAGCACCTTCGCAGCGGTAGGTCTCGACCTCCCCTTCCCAGGCGCGCGTCGTCGTCACGAGCCGCAGGCCGTGCGCCCGCAGCACGTCGATCACCGCCGTCCACTGCGCCGGGACGATGTACGCCCGGGGCGGCGCCGTGTCCACAATTATCCTAAGTCCGATTTCGCGCGGCACCGTCATCTCGACCGGCTCCCGCGTGTACACGATGCGCCTCGCGCCCGAGATGTCGCTCTGGGTGACTTGGAACTTGAAGCCGCGGAACGTGAACGGCTCGGTCCTCCCGTCCGACTGGAGGCGGAGCGGGACGCGCGCCGCCGGGTCGAACTTCTTTCCGGCGGCGATGGTCGCGGCGTCCGCCGCGCGGTTCATCTCGATGATCGTCCGGGCGTCCCGGTTGACGATCTCGAGGAGCGCGCGCAGGAACTCGTACGAGCCCAGGACGCGTGTCCGGTAGTCCTTCAGCATGTGCGTCTCGAGCAGCACGGCGGGGCGGTTCTGGAGATTGATGTATCCCGTCGAGAAGCGCGGCGGATCCTGTGCCGTCGTCGTCCCCTGCGACGGGTCGGTGTCGTTCTTCAGATTGATGTACGGGGAGATGACGTGGCCGGCCGCGCCCACGACCTTCTCGAGATACGGGCCCAGGGCGTCCCGCTTCCATGCCGCGAGGGCCGGGAAAACGTCCGGGCCGGTGTCCAGGCCGTACGTCGTGTCGTACTGAAAGTCGGCGCCGTCGGTCACGTGCGTGTCGACGAACAGGTCGGGCAGCCACCTGGTCCACAGGCGCAGGAAGGCGCGCGTCTCAGGCGCGTCGGCCTTCATGTAGTCGCGGTTCAGGTTCAGGTTGCGCGCCTGCGTCCGCCAGCCGGTCTCCCGCGGTCCGTTCTGGTTGATGCGGTTGTACGGTCCGAACCGCTCGTGGCCGTCCACGTTGTAGATCGGGATGACGACCAGGACGGCGCGGTCGATGAGCGCCGCCTTCTCTTTGGTGATGACGATGTCGCGCAGGAGGGCGAGCGAGGCGTCCTTGCCGTCCATCTCGCCGGCGTGAATGGCGTTCTGCACCAGGACGATCGGGCGTCCCGCCCTGTGGATCGCCGCCGGTTCGAACACGCCGTCCTTCGAGACCACGAGGATGAACAGATCCCGCCCCTCGCCGCTCTTGCCGAACGTCTCCAGGCGGACCTGCCGCGGTGATGCGGCCTGCAGGCGCCGCGCGTAGGCGATCGTCTCCGCGTCGCGCGGCGTCGTCCTGTAATCACTCGTCTCCGCCGGCGTCCGCCAGCCGCCGGAAGGAGGCGTCTTCTTCGATTGCGCCTGGATGGGGCCTGCGGCCAGGAGCGCGAGGGCGCAGGCGGCCGCGAGCGCGGCCCTCGGCCCGGTCAGACCTCTAGCCATAGGTCACCCCCGGGTGCAGGAGACGGTACAGAACTTCGAACGCCGGGAGGTAGAGGACATCCAGCACCTGCCAGGCGATCATCAGCCCGACCAGGGACATTATCGGGTTGCGCCGCAGGCCTTCGATGAAACCTCCGAACGTCCCGGGCATCAGGCCCTGCAGGATGCCGGCGCCGTCCAGTGGCGGCAGCGGCAGGAGGTTGAACAGGAAGAGCAGGACGTTCAGGCTCAGCGCCACCGAGAGGAGGAACGCCAGCGGGTAGAGGATCGATTCCTCCGGCGTTCCGACTCTCGGCTCGACCAGCCGGTGGAAGTTGATTTTCTGGGGCGGAACGAGCGCCCCGGACGCCAGCAGCGCCTTCAGCGCGGAAAAGGAGAGCACCGCGATCATCAGATTTCCAGCCGGCCCCGCGGCGGACATCGCTGCCAGGCGCTTCGGGTGCTTCCGCCCCCACTCCGGGTCGTACGGAGTCGAGGCCCAGCCCATCATCCAGCCGGACGTGATGAAGGTCAGGAGCGGAACGACCATGGTGCCCACCGGCTCGCGCCGGATGTGCGGCCACGGGTTGAGCGTCACCTGCCCGCCGTGGTAGGCCGTGCTGTCGCCGCCCAGCCAGGCGACGAGACCGTGGCAGGCCTCGTGCACCGTCAGCGTGAACAGGAACACAACGAACCAGACGACGAACTCCCCGACGTTCGGCAGCGCATCCACCGGCGTATTCTACAGCCCCCCTCTGTTCAGCGGAGGTCCAGGAGCGCGCACAGGATGTGGGCCTGGTACAGCGCGTCGTAGTCCGCGCGGTGCGCCTGCTTCAGATCCTGCCGCGGAACGGACGGCAGAAGCACCTCGAGGTTCTCCTTGCTCGTCTCGAACCAGCCGATCCGCAGGCGGCCCATGGCCAGGGACTTGATGTCGAGCGCCTTGTAGCCGAACGGGTTGGGAATCTTGAACAGCGTGAAGTAGTAGCTGATGTAGGACCAGTCGAAGGCGGCGTTGTGCCCGACGAAGACGGCGCGCGCCTGGTCGGGACCGCAACGCGTCTCGACGAAATCGCGCAGGTCGCGCATCGCCTTCGACGCCTCCGTGCCCTGCTCTTCCAGGTGCTTGCGCGAAATGCCGTGGACCGCCATCGCCTCCTTCTCGAAGGCGCCTCCGATCGGTTTCAGCTCGACGTAGAAGCGCTCCTTCCCGGGACGGTGGGAACCGCCTGCCCGGGCCACCGGCACGGCGCCGATCGACACGAGGTTGTAGAGACCCGGGACCGGCCCGGACGCCTCGACATCCACGCTGAAATAGATGATCTCCGGCCCGCTCCCGCCCGCCTTCATGCCCTACGGTCCGAACCCCGGCGGCGCTTCGGACCTCTCGATCGCCAGCGCCCGGCCGTCCGCGACGTTCTGCGCCACCAGGACAATGGCGCGATCGACGACCTGGAAGGTGACGGCGACCCGCGTCGCCCCGCGCGGGCCGGGAGGAAGATTCGGGACGCGCACCCAGCCGAGCGAGCGGTTCTCCGCGACCGTCTCGGAGCGCCCGCGCAGGATGTGCAGCCGGATCTCCTTCTGGTCGTCGGCGCCCGTGCCGAACGTGACCGACCGCGCGTAGCGGACCGGCGTCCCTCTCGGCAGGACCGCCCGGAACTTGCCGCGCGGCGTCTCGATCCCCAGCGCCTCGTTCAGCGTCTCGTCGGGCGCGACGATCGGCGACTCCTGCTCGACGACGTACACGGTCTGCGCCGGCGACCCGGGGGGATTCGCGGGAGACGTCCCGGGCGGCGCCGTCCCCGCAGAGGGAGCGGTTCTGCCCAGGGGCCGCGTCCACTCCCCCCACAGCTCGGACGGATGGGCCGTCCGCAGCGGGCCCTGCGACAGGACGACGGCCGCCACCGCGACGATCGCCACGATCAGGACGAGGAGGCCCGCCGCCCAGGGCGCGTATCTCACTTGAGCCTCTTGATGATGTGCCAGCCATACGGGCTGCGCGTGGCGTCGAGCTCGCACAGGCCGATCTCTCCCGGCACCAGCGAGAACGACAGGTCGCCGAAGCAGGCCACCATCCCCTGCCGCGAGTACTCGTCGCGGCCCTGGGGACGCATCCCCCGGTTGAACATCGCGTAGATCCCCGGGTGCTGGTCGTCGGTGTACTGCTTCACCAGCGCGTCGAAGTCCTCCCCCTTGCGCGCCCGCTCCAGGAGCTGCCCGGCCAGCGCGCGCGCCTCGTCCTCCGTCCGCGCGATCTTCTTGCCCGGGATCTTGTCTCCGAACGACACCAGGATGTGCTGCACCACGACCCGGTCCGGCTCGGACGTCTTCGGGGCCGGCGAGGGCGACGGCGCCGGGCTCGCCGTCGGCGCGGGCTGCGGCGATGCGGCGAGGTGCGCCACCGCCAGGCAGAGGATGAGCACGACCTCCGTTCGAATCCGCATCCGGCGGACATTCTAGAGTAGAACGCGGTCGCGTGACGACCCGGGCGGGAATTTCCCGCGCCGCGGCCGGCCTCCGGCTCAGTGGAACAGGTGCGGGTCGTCGGGGTCGCGGAAGGTGAACGTGAGCACGGCGACCCCCTCCTTCGGCGATCCCGACCTGTCGCGGCCCGGATCCCGTTCCGACCTTGAATTGGCCCTATAATGGGGCCATGTTATCCCCGGCAGGAGACCCCTAATGGAATCCATCGGCGACGAGGAAGTCAAGAGCCGCATCCAGAAGATCCTGGATGAGATGATCAACCCGGCGGTGGCGTCGCACGGCGGCTGGGTCGAGCTCCTGGACGTCAAGGAGAACATCGCCTACCTGAAGCTCGGCGGCGGCTGCCAGGGCTGCGGCATGGTCAACGTCACCCTGAAGCAGGGGATCGAGACGACGCTCAAGGAAGAGATTCCGCAGCTCGTCGGCGTCATCGACCAGACCGACCACGCCGGTGGCAACAACCCCTACTACCAGCCCGCCAAGTAGATCGCCCGTGCTGCGCGCCTCCGGCGCCGTCGTCCTGATCTCCACCTACGAGCTGGGGCACCAGCCGCTGTCCCTGGCGTCGCCCCTGGCGCTTCTGCAACAGGCGGGCTTCTCCCCGGCCGCCATCGACCTCGCGGTGGAGCGGCTCGACCCCGCGACGATCCGCGCCGCCCGGCTCGCCGCCGTCGCCGTCCCGATGCACACGGCGCTGCGCCTGGGAGTGAAGGCGGTCGAGCGCATCCGGTCGATCAACCCGGACTGCCGCATCGGCCTGTACGGGCTGTACGCGACCCTCAACGCGGCGGCGCTGTTCGAGCGTGGCGCCGACTTCATCATCGGTGGCGAGTGCGAGGAGCCGCTGGTGCGCCTGGCGGCCGACCTGGACCGGGGAGGGTCGGGGGTGGGAATCGAAGGGGTCAACGTCGCGCCGCGCGCTTCCCCCGCGGGCATCCCGGTGGTTCCGTGGCTGCGCCGCATCGAGTTTGCCGTGCCGCGGCGCGCGTCCCTGCCGCCCTTGGATCGCTACGCACGCCTCGTGCATGACGGCGAGACCCGTCTCGCGGGCCAGACCGAGGCGAGCCGCGGCTGCCTGCACTTCTGCCGCCACTGCCCGATCCCGCCGGTGTACGGCGGCCGCTTCTTCGTGGTGCCGCGCGAGGTGGTGCTGGCCGACATCCGCAACCAGGTCGCGATTGACGCCACGCACGTCACCTTCGGCGATCCCGACTTCCTGAACGGCCCCGGCCACTCCCTCGCGATCCTGCGGGCGGCGCGCGCCGAGTTCCCAACGCTGACCTTCGACTTCACGGCCAAGATCGAGCACCTCCTGAAGCACCGCGACCTGCTACCGGAGTTGGCCCGCCTCGGCTGCCTGTTCGTCGTGTCGGCGGTCGAGTCGATCGACGACCGCGTCCTGGCCATCCTGGACAAGGGGCACACGCGCGCCGACGTCGAGGCGGTGATCGACCTGACGCGCCGCGCCGGTATCACCCTGCGCCCGAGCCTCGTGCCGTTCACTCCATGGACCGGCCTGCCCGCGTATCGCGAGCTTCTGGCGTTCATCGAGCGGCACGATCTCATCGATCACCTCGACCCGGTGCAGCTCGTCATCCGGCTCCTCCTGCCGCCCGGGTCGCTCCTCCTGGATCACCCCGAGATCCGGCCGCACCTAGGTGCCCTCGACCCCGGGCGGTTCACCTACGAATGGAGCCATCCCGACCCGCGCATGGATCGCCTGCACCGGGACCTGAGCGGCCTCGTCGAGAAGGCGGCGCTCGACGGCGAGGACCCGCGGATCATCTTCGATCGCATCGTCGCGCGCGCCGCGGCCCGTCCCCGCCCGACCCACTCGCCGATCGTCCACGACAAGGGGCGGCCGCCGCGGCTGACCGAGCCCTGGTTCTGCTGAGCGGAGCCCACCGAGGGTCAGTTGGACCCTCTTCGCCCCATCG
>JBGPED010000173.1:0-7386 GCA_041482595.1 Acidobacteriota bacterium | reverse complement strand
GGAGCGCCTGGAGGGGCTGCGCGACGCCGTGAAGATGCTCAACGGGCTCGGCATCACGTCGTTCCAGGACGCGAGCGTCGACGAGGACTCGCTCCGGGCGTACCGCGCCCTCGACGAGAAAGGGGAGCTGACCATGCGCGTGGTGGCGGCGCTCTGGTGGGAGCGCGACAAGGGGGAGGAGCAGATCGCCGGTTTTCTCGAGGCCCGCCGGAAGTACACCCGCGGGCGCGTGCGCGCCACGACCATCAAGATCATGCAGGACGGCGTCATGGAGGTCCAGACCGCCGCCATGCTCGAGCCCTACAAGGGAAAGCCCGGCGCGCGCGGCCTGGAGATGGTCGAGCCGGAGGCCCTGAAGAAGTACGTCACGCGTCTCGACAAGGAAGGGTTCCAGGTCCACTTCCACGCCATCGGCGACGCCGCGATAAGGCACTGCCTCGACGCCCTCGAGGCGGCCCGCCGCGCCAACGGCCCGCGCGACAGCCGCCACCACATCTCGCACCTCGAGATCTTCAACCCGGCCGACATCTCGCGCTTCCGCGCCCTCGGCGTCGTGGCGAACTTCCAGCCGCTATGGGCCTTCGCCGACGACTACATGGTGAAGCTCACGCTGCCGTTCCTCGAACCCGAGCGCGCCCGCTGGATCTACCCGATCGGCAGCCTCTACCGGAGCGGCGCCGTCATCGCCTTCGGCAGCGACTGGTCCGTCTCCTCTCCCAATCCGCTCGAGGAGCTCGAAGTCGCCGTCACCCGCATGGGCCCGCAGGGCGAGACCAAGGAGCCGTTCATCCCCGAGGAGCGCATCGACCTCCCCGAAGCGCTCGCCGCCTTCACCATCAACGCCGCCTACGTCAACTTTCAGGATGACAAGACCGGCTCGATCCAGGCGGGCAAGCTCGCCGACCTCGTGGTGCTCGACCACAACCTGTTCACGATCAAGCCGGAGGCGATCTCCGACACGAAGGTCATCCTGACGCTCCTCGGCGGCCAGCCGGTGCACGGGGATTTCAGTCTGGCAGACAAGGCGACGCCCGCGGCGGGCCGCCAGTAAGCCGGCCCGCCCGGGCGGATTCGAACCTGGTATGTATCCCGGCCGGCGCCGGGAGAATGCCTACGCCGCGCGGTAGGTCCTGAGCAGCTTCTTGTACGCTGCCACGGCCCGCTTGGCTCTCTTTTCTGCCTGTGCGCGTTCCCGCCGCGCTCTTTTCAATCGCGTCGCCAGTTTCCGGTGCGTCTTCTTGGTCATCGTCCACCTCCTGCCCCCGAACATAATTCCGGGTCTTGCGAGTGTCCAGTCTCAGAGCCGCGGGCGGCGGCAGGACGCGTGGGATCGGGAGACGAAATGGCGCGCCCGGAGGGGCTCGAACCCCCGACCACCGGATTCGAAGTCCGGTGCTCTATCCAGCTGAGCTACGGGCGCGTGATTGAATTATCGGCTACTTGCAGACGTTCCCGCAACGGGCATCATCCATAGAGGAGCATGGACACCGACACGGATACCGGGATTCCAATTGTTCCCGTCAGTTCGCTGTTCCACCTTTCCCGCCGAAGAACTCGTCCAACCACAGCCGAAGCGTTGCTGTGTGGCGATCGTCGTTGAGCACCTAGGGGCGGAGCTCAGCCTCGTATCTTTCCTGAAGCACGTGCTGGTCGACGAGTCCCTTCCGAACGAGGAATTCAACATCCGAACGATCGCGTGCGCTGTTTCGGCCAAGCTTCGCGAGCACGAGATCGTGGATCTCGAAGCCACGAAGCCGAAGACGCCTGATGGCTGGCGGAGCAATGTCGATGAGCCTTGAGGCGTACCCCTCCGGGAACTCGGCGATCGTGACGCGGTGAAAGTAGAGGCTGTGCCTCCGGGCGATCTCGCTGCCTTCACCCGCGATACGCAGGAGATCCTGCCCCGCATCCGAAGGCTCGATCTCGACGAAGTCGAGATCTCCCGTTGGCCTCGGAAGTTCCCAAAGGACCGCAAGGACGAAACCTCCAAGACAGTGGACTTCGACGGGTCCGTTCAGGGCGCGATCGACGTCCCGGAGAAATCCAAGCCAATGAGTCGGGAGCTTACCCGGCATAGGGCAGATGCTCGGCCTTCAGGTCCGAAAGGAGGTTCCAGTGCCTCGCAGCGTCCGACCGCTCTCTTCTCAACCATTCTCGCAGTCGTCTATGAGGGTGTCCCTGACCGAAGGTCTCCTCCCGAGCGAGACGACTGGGTTCGAGGGCCTCCTCGAACCGGCGCAGCTCCGGCAAGCGCTTCTCGAATTCCTTCTTGCGCTCCGCCACCTGCCGCGCGAGGGCCACCATGAAACCGAGTCGATTCTGAAGATCCCGCGCCTTTGCGTCGGCGGCGAGCCGTCCTGCGTCGAGCCCCTCATGGTGGAGCAGCAGCCAGGGGAGCGCCTCTACCAGCCGAGGCTCCAGGTCATCGAATGCCAGTCCCGCCAAAAGAACCTCCGCTGGATTGCGCGCAGCTCCCGGACGCTTTCGGTAGGCGTAACCTGGGTAGCTCAGGCGTGCAAGCTGCACCTCGAACCAATCGTTCGTGGGTCGATCCTTCGACGCGGACGTTGTCGCGACCGGAAGCATCGTAGGAGGCAGATTGAGCAGACGCGTCAGGAGACGGGCGAGACGTGGCGGCACGCGTCGCTTCCCGGACTCCATGAGCGAGAGGTAGGCTTGCGTAACGCGGAGTCTCTTGGCGAGATTCACTTGTGTCCACCCCGCTTTTTCTCGAGCCACCCTGAGGACCGCGCCTTCCATCACATCGAGAATATATAACACATTATGTTATATATCAAGGCGTTTTCTGGCCTTGGACCCTTGACACATCGGTGTGGGCCGCCTGCAAGCCAGGAGGGGCCTCCGTTATCCCGGTGATACAAGGGATGCAATCTCTGACCCCTGTTTTGCCGGGACAGGAATCTTGCCGGTGGTGCCGCCGACCGAGCCGAGCCGCACACGGCATGCCCAGCGCCTCTCTTCAAGGCCGAGATCTGTCCCAGATCCATCTGCCTCGGGCTCGGCAGGTGTGAGGGCGGCCATGCTGGACTGTCCTGTCTGGCGGCCGGTGGCACCGCCGGCCCCGTTCAGCTTTGTAGTACCGGCTTGGCTTTTGATCTGGGCCGTCCATTTGTCTTTTTGCATAATGGAACCCGTAGTTGCGCCTCGCCCGTGTCGGTGGTAGAAGACTGTCGGCGGGAAACGGATGCTCGATGGCCGGTGGTGCCGCCGGTCGCGCCGGGTAGTTCTCGGATTGCCCGGCGCACTTTCCAAATGCCGAGACAGGAGGATACCCGGATGAGCAGACCCTCGAAGTACACGCTCCGCTTCGTCAGCTTTCTGGTCGTCTTCGGGATCGTCGCACTCGCGCTTTCGTCCGGATCATCAGTGAGCACACCCTACATTTCCGCTCTGTCTCCCCTGGTCATCCAGCCGGCCTATGCGGCCAAATGCTCGAATCAAATCTGCCAGGCGAGTCCGCGCGGGGGCTATGTGTGCGTGTCGAACAACAGGACCTCGTGCGTGCCGAACCACCACACTCTCACCTGCATCACGAGCAACTGCTGACAGAGTTCCGGTGACGGGCCGGCGGCACCGCCGGCCCTGTTCTTCCCTCCGCGCAGCGCTTGCCGCAGCACATTCCAAAACCTACCTTTCCCCCATGCGGATCCGTTCTCAATCCCGTCTCCGGGTCGCCTGGGCGTTCGCGATCTTCTGGAACCTGGTGTCGGCACCGGCGACCTTCCTGGGCGCCGTGCCGGCGATCGAGCAGGGGAAGGCGGTCGCCTGGGTCGCGCTGATCTTTCCGTTCGTCGGGGCGGGGCTCCTGATCTGGGCGGTCCACCTGACGCTGCGCTTCTGGCGCTTCGGCGTGTCCTGGCTCGAGATGGAGACCGCGACGGCGACGCTCGGCGGGCCGCTGCGCGCCCGGATCGCGGCGACCCGCCTGCCGGAGGACAGCACCGTCCATCTGACCCTCACCTGCATCAACCGGATCGTCACCGGCTCGGGGCGGGACCGCTCGACCTGGGAGAAGGTCGTGTGGCAGGAGGAGCAGACGGTGGCGCGCGAGGGCCTGGAGCCGGGTCCCGACGGCGAGATCGTCCCGGTGTCGTTCCGGCTGCCGTTCGAGGCGCCGCCGACCAGAAGCGACAATCCGAACGATCGCATCGTGTGGCGCCTGGAGGCGAGCGCCCGCCTCGCCGGCGTCGATTACGACGAGCAGTTCGAGGTCCCCGTCGCCGCGACATTGCCCGGCAAGACGCCGGCGCTCGAACCGCAGACCGCGCCCGTCCCCGCGCCCTCGAGGCCGGAGACGTCGCGCATCGTCGTCGAGCCCGACCCGGCGGGCGGGACGCGTTTCGTGCTGCCGGCCGGACGGAATATCCGGGCCACGCTCGTGATCGCCCTGTTTTCTTTCATCTTCTGCGGCGGAGCCGCTTTGTTCTTCTTCCTGGTGCGGAGCGGTCTGCGCGGTAACCCGTTCGGGATCTTCGTCACGAGCGTGATCGGGGTCGTCCTCGTGCCGTTCACGCTTCTGATGGTGCTGATCACGCTTCACACCGGCTTCCTGCGCACGAGCGTCGTCGCCGGCCCGGCGGGCCTGGCGGTCACCTGCCGCCTTCTCGGCCTGTCGTGGTCCCTCGCGGCGCCCTCGCGGGAGATCGGCGACATCGCGCCGAAAGTCGGCATGCAAATCGGGATGACGCCCTATTACGATTTGAAGATCGCGCGCGCGACCGGCCGCCCCCTGACGATTTCCGCCATGCTGCGCGACAAGCGCGAGGCGGAATGGCTGGCGGCGGAGATCAAGCAGGCCCTGCGCTGACACCGCCAGATTTCCAGCGCTCCCGGCCGCAGACTCCCTTCCCTTTCGGTCCCCACGGGTATAGATTCCCAAGATGCCGACACCCCGCGTGCACTGCCCGGAGTTTCTTCCGGGATTCACCTGGATCAACACGCGCCGGCCGCTGAGCGTGGCCGAAGACCTGCGCGGCCGCGTGGGGATCCTCGACTTCTGGACATACTGCTGCATCAACTGCATGCACGTCCTGCCGGTCCTGAAGCGCGTCGAGGAGCGCTTCGCGAAAGATCCCGTCGTCGTCATCGGCGTCCACTCCGCGAAGTTCATCTCGGAGAAGGACCCGCAGAACATCCGCCGCGCCGTGCAGCGCTACGGCATCGTCCATCCGGTCGTGCTCGATCCGGATCACGACATCTGGGAGCGCTTCGCCGTGCACACCTGGCCGACGCTCGTCCTGGTCGATCCCGCCGGGTACGTCGCGGAGACCCTGTCGGGCGAGATCGAGGAGGAGGACCTGGTTTCGAAGATCGGCGCGCTCCTGGAGGAGGGGCGGCGGAAGGGGATCCTCGTCGAGGGGCGGCCGGACACAGCACCCGACCCCGACACGGATCGGACCTTCCTGCGCTTCCCGGGCAAGGTGCACGTGGCGAAGGACCGCCTGTTCATCTCCGACAGCGGTCACAACCGCCTCGTCGTCGCCGACCTCGAGGGGCGCGTGCAGGCGATCGTCGGCGAGGGGGGCGCCGGGGCGCACGACGGCCCCGCGAGCGAGGCGTCATTCCACAACCCTCAGGGGATGACCTCGGACGAACAGCACCTGTACGTCGCGGACACCGGCAACCACCTGCTGCGCGGCGTCGACCTCTCCACCCTCGAGGTGACCACGCTGGCGGGGACGGGCGAGAAAGGCAAGGAGCCGGGCCCCTTCGATCCGGCCGTGCCGAGGAGCGTGGCGCTGCGCTCGCCCTGGGCGCTGCTGCGGATCGGCCGGCAGCTCCTGATCGCCATGGCCGGCAGCCACCAGATCTGGGTGTACGACACCGACAAGCATCTCATCGGGCCGTGGGCCGGCAGCGGGCGGGAGGATCACGTCGACGGCCCCGTGGCCGAGGCGGCGCTGGCGCAGCCGAGCGGTCTGGCCCTGGCGGGGCGCTACATCCTGATCGCCGACAGCGAGATCAGCAGCGTCCGCGTCATCGACCTGGAGGACTCGACCGTGAAGACGATCGTGGGGCGCGGCCTGTTCGATTTCGGGGACGAGGAAGGGCCGCCCGACAAGGTGCGGCTGCAGCACCCGCTCGACGTCGCGGTCGGCGCGGGGACGATCTACGTCGCCGACTCGTACAACAACAAGATCAAGGGCATCGCCTTCGGCTCGATGGAGACCAAGACGCTCTTCGGCGACGGCGACCCGGGAACCCTCCACGAGCCGGGCGGCCTGGCCGTGGACGGCGACACGGTCTTCATCGCCGACACCAACAACCATCGCGTCCTGCGCGGCAATCCCAGGACGGGCGACCTGAAAGAGATCACTCTTTCGGGAGAGTAAGGCCCGCGGCACCGGACTCGACGACCAGGATCGTCAGGTCATCCTCGGGCGGCCGTCCGCCGGCGTGCTGCCTGGTCTGCTCCATCGCCGATTCGACGATCTGCTCGATCGATCCGCGCCCCTCGGTGAGGACCCGGAGCAGCCGGTCCCGCCCGAACTCGTTCCCGGACGGATCGCGCACTTCGTACAGCCCGTCGGAATAAATCGCCAGGCGGTCGCCCGGCACGAACGGGACCGTCGCGTTCGGCTGCGGCCCGAGGTCGATCCCGTACGACAGAAGAGGCGTCGTCGCGGACAGGAGACGCGGTGCCGCGCCGGGCTTCCAGAGCGCCGCCGGAGGGTGGCCGGCGTTGAGGTAGTGCAGCGCCCGGCCGGGCACGTCCAGGATCCCGAAGAAGGCGGTCACCACCCGGCTGATGTTGAGCGGTGCCAGGATGTCGAGGACGGCGCGCGCCGCGGGGATCAGATCGATCCGGCCCTGCCCCATCAAGTCCTGGAGACCGCGGCCGATGGCCGTCTTGATCATGCCGACCAGGAGAGCCGCCGCGACACCGTGACCGGCGACGTCGGCGACGATCAGGAACAGGCGGTCGCCGGCGAGGGGGACGATGTCGTACAGGTCTCCACCCACGCTCTCGGTCGACACCCAGGCCGAGGCGGCCCGCACCGTTCCGAAATTCTTCGGCAGTCCCTGCGGCAGGAGGGCCCGCTGGAAGCGGCGCGCCCGCTCGAGGTCCTCCGTCAGCCGGCGGATGAGATCGTCGCGCTCCTCCGCGAGACGCTGCATCTCGAGACACCACGAGACGAGCGAGGTCAAGACCGCCTTGGAGAACGGCTTGGTGATGAAATAGAACGCCCGCTCTTCGATGGCCCGCACCATCTTGTCGTCCAGGTCGGTCACCGAGCCCGTGACCAGGACCACCTCGGTGCGGGGGCGCAGCGCGCGGATGGCGCGCGTCACCTCGAAGCCGTCGAGGCCGGGCATGCGCACGTCGACGATGGCGACGTCGTACGGCTCGCGCTTGATCGCCTC
>JBGPED010000172.1:0-7386 GCA_041482595.1 Acidobacteriota bacterium | reverse complement strand
TCATCGTCCAGTAACTGATCCCCTTCTCGCGGTCGTAGTCCTTGAGCTGGTGCACCCAGCGCTTGCCGACGAACGGCACGTCGCAGACGATGCGCGGCGTGGCGAAGCCGGGGAGATACCCCATGATGTCGTGCTGCAGCTGCTGCGCCTCGTGCACCGCCAGCCGCCAGTGCTCGCTGTTCGGGATCATGTCACACATGTAGAAATAGTACGGCGTGATCCGGGCGTGGTCCAGCAGCGTGAAGCACAGCTCCAGGAGCGCATTGGCGCTGGCGTTCACGCCGCGCATCAGCACGCCCTGGTTGCGCACGTCGCGGAACCCCATGTCGAGTAGGTGCACGACCGCCTTCGCCACGAGGGGCGTGAGCGACTCGGCGTGGTTCACGTGCGTGTGCACCGCGATGTCGACGCCGCGCTCGCGCGCCTTCTTCGCCAGCCGCTCGAGACCGCGCAGGACGTCGTCCTGCAGGAAGTGCTGCGGCAGGGCGATCAGTCCCTTGGTCGCCAGGCGGATGTCGCGGATGTTCTCGATGTCCATGAGACGCGACACGAAGTTCTCGAGCACGGCGATCGGCAGGTTGGCGATGTCGCCGCCCGACACCACGACGTCGCGCACCTGCGGCGTCTTGCGCAGGTGATCGAGGATCTGCGTGTAGCGATCCTTCTGCTGGAGGGTGAAGCGGTGCTTCTTCACCTGCGGCACGTCGTTGCCGACGAGATCCATGCGCGTGCAATGGCCGCAGTACTGGGGACAGGTGGCCAGGACCTCGGCCAGCACCTTGGTCGGGTAGCGGTGCGTCAGCCCCTCGACCACCCACATGTCGGCCTCGTGCAGACTGTCGCGCTGCGCCTTCGGATGGCTGGGCCAGTCCGGGTCGCGGTCCTCGAACGCCGGCAGCATGTAGCGGCGCACCGGGTCGTTCCACAGGTCCTCGACGTGCATCGTGTTGAGCATCTGCGGCGGAACCAGGAGCGACATGGTGGCGCGCTCCTTCTGGTCGCGCTCGATGCCCGCGGTCAGGGAGTCGGGCAGCAGCGGCCCGAGGGCCTCACGGAGCTCCTTCAGGTTCTTGACTGTGTTCTTGCGCTGCCAGAGGGCGCTCTCCCACTCGGCCTGCGTGGTGTCGCGGTAGCCCGGGATGCGCCGCCAGTCCGGCTCGACGAACGGGCGCCGGATCGGGTACTCGAACGGCTGGTGAGCCGGTGTGGCCGGCCTCATGGTCGTGGTCGCGTGTCGCGTGGAATCGGTCATTCTGCCGGCCCCGTGCTTCGTTTCGGATAGTGCAACGCTGTTTTCTTTACGCACCATATTGTCGCAGGAACCGGCCCCCCTTCGCAAGCGCGGTCCGGGGCCCGGCCCGCATCATTATTAATAGGACTCGGAGCGGCCGGGGGCAAGTCAGGGCCGGCGGCCGGTTGGCGGCGGCCCTGTATAATGCAGGGTTCATGCCGACGCTGCTCTTCTCCCGCCTGCGCAAGACCTACGCCTCGACCGTGGCGGTCGACGACGTCACGTTCGAAGTCCGCCCGGGAGAGGTGTTCGGGCTGCTCGGCCCGAACGGGGCGGGGAAGACCACCCTCATCCGCATGCTGATCGACATCATTGCGCCGGACGCGGGGGAGATCCTCCTGGACGGCCGCCCGCTCGGCCGCCTCGATCGCGAGCGCATCGGCTACCTGCCGGAGGAGCGGGGACTGTACCGCAAGGAGAAGGTCCTCGACATCCTGGTCTACTTCGGCATGCTGAAGGGGCTCGACAGGAGCGCCGCCCGCGCCCGCTCGCTCGAATGGCTCGCCAGGGTCGGCCTGCCCGAAGTGGCCGGCCGCCGGGCGGACTCTCTTTCGAAGGGGATGCAGCAGAAGGTGCAGATTGCCGGGGCGCTCCTGCACGATCCCGCGATCCTGGTGATGGACGAGCCGTTCACGGGGCTCGATCCGCTGAACACGGTCCTCGTCAAGGACCTGCTCAGGGAGAGACGCGACCGGGGGAGCCTGGTGATCCTGTCGACGCACCAGATGCCGATGGTCGAGGAGCTGTGCGACCGCGTGGCGATGATCGATCACGGGCGGCTGGTCCTCTACGGCGACCTGGATGAGATCAGGCGCAGCCACGGCGAGTCGATCGTGCTCGTCGATGCCGACGCCGACCTCGGGGCGCTGCCGATCGTGGCGCGCGTCGAGCGGCAGGGGGCGCTGCATCGCGTCGTCCTGCGGGACGGGGCGCGACCGCGCGACCTGATGGCGCTCCTGCAGGAGAGGCGGATCGCGGTCGATCATTTCGAGGCGCTGCGCACGCCGGTGGAGGAGATCTTCGTGCGCACCGTCCGGTCCCGCGGCGGGGCTCCGGCGCCACCGCCGGTTCTCGTACCGTCCCACCCGGTCGAACCGGCATGAGCAAGGTCGGTGTCGTCGCGGGCCGGGAGTTCCTCTCGACGGTGAGGCGACGCTCGTACCTCATCGTCACCCTCGGCATGCCGTTCTTCCTGAGCGCCTATATCGCGATCGTCGGCCTCCTGCCGGCCTATTTCATGAGCCAGTCCGGGACATCGGTCAAGCCGGTCGGCATCGTGGACCTCGCACGCGTCGTCCGCCCGGAGGTGATCGACGCGGTCGCGAAGGAGCACGACGGCGCGGGACGCGAGGCGAAGGAGCTGGTGCGGCGCCTGGCGCCTGGTGCTTCGCGCGGCAACGTCGTCACGGCCCTCCTCGAGGACCTCGATCGGCCCCTGGCGTTCGTCAAGATGGCCTCGAAGGACGAGGCGCTTCGACAGCTGCGGGAAGGGATCGTTCAGCGCGTCTTCGTGCTGCCCGTCGACTACCTCGGGAGCGGCGCCGTCGAGACGTACCAGACGGAGGCCGCGCCGATGACGAGAGGCTCGGAGCGGGCCGACCGGGCCCTCGCCAGAATCCTTCGCCAGTCCCTGGTGGCGGGGCGCGTGCCCGAGGACGTCGGGACGCGTCTCGAGCAGCCGATTGACTCGTCGGCGTCGTCATCGTTCCTGGTGCGCGCGGACGGTGGTGTGGAGCCGTACAGGGCGGGCGAGCGCATCGCGCGCATGGTCATCCCGGGTGTCTTCGCGATGCTTCTGCTCATGTCTCTTCTCACGACAGCGGGGTACCTCCTGCAGGGCGTGGTGGAGGAGAAGGAGAACCGCGTCATCGAGGTGATCCTGTCGTCGGTGACGCCGCAGGACCTGCTGTTCGGAAAACTTCTCGGGCTCGGGGCCGCGGGGCTGCTCCAGCTCGGAGTGTGGGTGACGGTGGCCGGCTTCGCCTCGAGCCTCATCGCGGCCGCGGCGCTCGCCTACCTGAACTGGAAGCTGTTCCTGTTCTGCCTGCTGTTCTTCATCGGCGGGTACATGATGGTGGGCAGCCTGATGACCGGCACCGGTGCCCTGGGCACGAACGCCCGCGAGAGCCAGCAGTTTTCCGTGATCTGGACGCTGTGCCTGGTGATCCCTCCGGCCGTCACGTGGATGCTGATCGTGGACGACCCGAACACCTGGATGGCGCGCGCCCTCGGCTGGTTCCCGCTGACGGGGCCGATCACGATGATGATCCGCCTCGGCACCGGCAAGGTCCCGGCCTGGGACGCCGTGGTGGCGTTGCTGTGCCTCGCGGCGGGCGTCTACATCAGCATCCGCGGCGCGGCCGCGCTCTTCCGGCTCGGCCTTCTGATGTACGGCAAGCGGCCGTCACTCCGCGAGATCGTCCGCCAGCTGCGGCACGCCTGAAGGACGCCTCCGAAGGGCGCCGGCCTACTCGGGCGACGGCCGCGTGGGACGTCCCCGTCCGAGAACCTGCCCGAACTCGTACCCGAACCCGGCCTGCACGAGTTTCTCTGTGTAGTCGGTGATGTCGTCGGGTGGCACCGCGGTGCTGACCGCCGCCGGAAAGGTGGACCGGTTGCTGTCCCGCTCAGCTCCCGCGGAGAAGAACCAGCCCTTCTTCAGATCGGCCCGGAAGTAGAGCGTCAGGTAGTGCCGCGTGTCCTGGCGCCCGAAGTGGAAGGCATCGAACACGTTGGTCGTGCTGTAGTCGCGACGTTCGTTCTCGAAGTCGAGCGTCAGCGACTTCTTCCTTCCTTTCGATCCCCAGCGCAGCCGCAGGTCCGCATCCCAGATGTCCCGCCGGCTCGAGATGTCCTCCTCGATGAAGGACGGTGTGTCGGCCAGGTCACCGCCGGCGTGCAGGTCCTCGCGGCGGTACGCGACCCGCAATCGCAGGCGGGTGTCGCGGAAGGGAGTCCAGGACAGGCCGGCCTCGCGATAAGGCATCTGGCCGTCGCGCTCGTCGAAGTTGCGGTTGTAGTCGCGGTGCTCGCGCCCCCAGAAGGCGCGGAACGCGAGGACATCCTTGACGATCTCCTGCTCCGCCTCAAGCTGCGGGGACTGCTTGCGGTAGGTCACCTCGAGTCGTGGGATGGGGCTCGGGATGAACCCCAGCTCCTCGAGGTGGCGGTCGCTGACCAGATTGCGCAGGTAATAACGCGGCAGCAGAGCGTAGGTGACCCCGAGGCTGGTCGACAGGGACTTCCCGCCACGCAGGACCTGCGCGGCCGTCAGCCGGTACGATTGATAGTCCTTGACGGAGTTGCGCAGGTACATGTAGGCGGACGCGTCCAGGCCGAAGGAGGTCGGGTGGCCGCGCCACCAGTCGGCCTCGTAGCCCGGTGCCACGCGCGGGATGGTGATTAAATCGTCGGCGCGGTCGATCGAGAACCGGTTGGCGGCGGCGTCGGTGGGGCGGGGTTTCTTCAGGCGTTTGATGTCGCGGTCCGAGAGCTGGATGATGTTGTCGTCGTAGCGTTCATCGAGCCCGAGCCTGAGGCTCCATTCCCTGCGGACCTTCGGCGCAGCGGCGGGGTCCGCCTCCGCCGCCGCGATCGGACCGACCCGGGCGAGGGTGAGGACGGCCAGGACGGCCCAGGCGGCGCCAGCGGTGCGGTGTTGCGGGCGTGCATCGGATACCGGCATGATCACTCCACGCGGTAGAAGTAGGTGACGCCGTCGGCATCGGCGCCGTAATCGATGAACGTCTCGGTCGCAGCACCGCTCGCGGTGCCGGTCGCGATGATTTGCCGCTGACCGAACAGGGCAGGCGAGGTGCTGCGGAACACCGTGTACACCGCCTGGCCGGTGGCCGGCCACGACAGGACGATGTTCGGGGCGGTGCGGGCGACCGAAAGATCGATCGGGGAAGGGGCCGGCGTATAGGTGAACGACTGCGGCAGGAACGCCGGCGGCTCGCCGACGTTCGTGACCGCCAGGTCGACGACGGCCGACGATGCGCCGATCGGCCAGGCGGGAACCACCGCGCTGATCTGGGTGGGACCGAGAAGCTGGACGTTCGACAGGCTCAGGCCGCCCAGGGTGCCGGTCGCGCCCAGCTCGAAGTTGGCCCCCTGGATCAGGATCCCCATGCCACCGCTGCTCGGCGACGACGAGGGGGCGATCGAGGTGACCGACGCGGCCAGCGCGGAGGCGAGCACCAGACTGCCGAGGTCGATATCGGCGCCGGCGTTCACGCCGGCGAGGCGCAGCGCCGCGAGGCCCGAGCCAGGCGGCGGGGTGAACACGACGTCGTAGGAACCGGGTGGCACGAACACGCCGAATAGGCCGTTCACGTCGGTGTTGTCGCGCGACACGACCTGGCGGACGCCGGTGCCGGCCACGTAGAAGTTCAGATCGACCGCCGCGACCGGCTGGCTGAAGGCGTTGCGCACCGTCCCCGAGACGTGACTGGCGCCGCGCAGCACGGCGCTCAGACCGCTTCTGGCCGACGTGATCGCCACGCTCGAAATCCTCGCGGTCTCCAGGGCGCACGGCGCCGGGACCGCGCAGGACGAGATGGTGTTGCACGACGGCGGCACGAAGACGACGTTGTACAACCCCGCCGGCACGATCACGCTGTAGTTCCCCGCGCAGTCGGTGTTGTCGTGCGGTGTCTCCGCCTTCTCGCCGGTATAGGCGTTGAAGAAGTCGAGGTCGGCCCCGTCCACCGGCCCGGTCCCGAGCGCCGGATCGACGAACGATGCGTTCCCGCTGACCGGATATCCCTGGACAATGATCACGTCTCCGAGGGAGACGTCGCCGGCGACCGCGACGCCGAGAAGGCGCTTCGCCGCCAGGGTCGTCGTGGACGGCGGCTGGAAGCGGATGTCGTAGGTGCCGGGCTCAACGGCCACGGTGAACGATCCCGAGGCATCGCTCTTGTCGTTCGGCGTGTACAGCTTGACGGTGGTGATCCCGGCGACGAAGAAGTCCAGGTCGATCGCGGCGATCGGAGCGCCGCCCGCCAGGCGGGTGTGACCGCTCACCAGGAAGGCGTCGGGGAGCTGCACCGTTGAAAACGTCTGGGTGCTGTTGTTGTTCACCGAGAAGGTCTGCTTCAGTCCCGCCAGCCGCACGAACTGCGGCGGCGCGTACTCGACGTTGTAGGTGTCCTGCGCGGGGATCACCGCACTGTAGGTGCCGGTCGCGTCGGTGTGATCGTCGAAGGTGAAAACCTGCAGCCCGGTCGTCTGGGAGAAGTAATTGGTGTTCACGTCAAAGACCGGAACGCCGCGCCGGTCGGTCACTGTTCCCGTGACGAGCACTCCGGGGAGCAGTTGGACGGCCGGTAGAGTCGTGTCGGCGGCGATCGAGATCGCCGCGGACTCCTGGCCGAGAAGGAAATTGCACTTCTCCGGCTTGTAGGCGAACAGGTAGGTCCCGGGGGGCACCGCCAGGGTGAACGCCCCGGTGGCGCTCGTGCGGTCGTGGGACACGAAGAGTTTCTGGCCCGTGATGGCGTCCGTGGCGTCGATGTTGGCGTTCACCACGGGATGAGCCTGCGGAGTCGAATCGACCAGGCCGCCGCTGACCAGGACGCCCGTCTGCAGCGTCGCGGCGGAGAGAGTCGTGTTCCCCGGAATCGCTACGGAAGGGCGGACCAGCCCCAGGAGGCGCGTCCCGAGCGGCGGGCCGTACTTGACGTCGTAGGTCCCGGCCCGCACGACAGTGCTGAAGTTCCCCGACGAATCGGTCAGGTCGCGCACGGTGTAGGTGCGCTCGCTGCTCCCGGGCGGGAAGAAGTGGACCGAGACGTTCGGCACGCCGAGGCCGCCCGAGTCCTGCACCTGCCCCGAGACGATGACGCCGAAGCCGAGCGTCACGGTGGCCAGGATCTTGCTCGCGGTCAGATCGAAGTTGCGGATGCGCCAGGCGTAGAACATGCTTCCGGCGGGAGGAACGAACTCCAGGTCGTACACTCCCGCGTTCGCCGTCGCCCGGAAGTCGCCGGTCGTGGAGGTGACGTTTCCGACCGCCGGGGCGGTCGCGCCCGTGCACGATTCGACGTAGTTGATCGTGACATTGAAGATGCCCGCGTTGTTCTGGTCGGTGA
>JBGPED010000171.1:0-7392 GCA_041482595.1 Acidobacteriota bacterium | reverse complement strand
GTGATCGAATCGCGCCCGCCCGCCCGCGGCGGACCCGAGCGGGCGCGGTACCTGCTCGCAGACGATCCGGGCAGCCTCGGTGATCTGCACGCCCTCCAGCTCGTACGGCAGCCGGCCGGACAGCATCCGGTACAGGATGACGCCCAGAGCGTAGACGTCGGAGCGCACGTCCACCTCGTCCCGCCGGCCGCGAATCTGCTCGGGGCTCATGTATGGGAGCGTCCCCTGGATGCGGCCGAACGCCGTGACCGCGGTCGCGCCCTCCGCGTCGGGGTCGGTGATCCGGGCGAGACCGAAGTCGAGGACCTTGATGTCGGGGACGGCGCCGTCCTGCGCCTCGAGGACGAGGATGTTCGATGGCTTCAAGTCGAGGTGGATGACGCCGCGCTGGTGGGCATAGGCCACGGCCGCGCAGATCTTCCGGAACAGGGCGAGGCGGAGGCGCACGTCGGAGCGCGATCGCGCGGGGCCGCTCTCGCCCAGGAAATCGGACAGCGACCGGCCCTGCACCAGCTCCATGGCGAAGAAGTGCTGACCCTCGTCCGTGGATCCCGATTCGTAGATCGCCGCGATGGACGGGTGCTTGAGGCGCGCCAGGCTGTCGGTCTCGCGCTGGAACATGCGGACCGCCTCGGCGTCGACATGCCGTCCTCCCAGGATCACCTTGAGCGCGACCGGGCGCCGCGGCCGCTTCTGCTCGGCCTCGTAGACGACCCCCATGCCGCCGCGGCTGATCTCGCGCACCACGCGGTAGGGACCGATCGTCGTGCCGGCGACAGGTCCGGTGCCGGGGACGGAGTCTTCCTCGTCCGCCGGGGCGGCGGGGAGATCGACGGGGACCCCGAGGAAATCGCCCGCTTCCGAGTCCGCGCTCAGGAGGTCCTCGATCTCCCGTCGCAAAGCGGGATCTCCGGCGCAGACCCGATCGAGGAATGGGCCGCGACGCTCCGGGGGGAGATCGAGCGCCTCCTCCAGGAGCGGCGCGATGAGGCGCCAGCGGTCGGGCGCCGGGAGCGGCGTCACGTCGCCTCCGCGCCGGTCAGCGCGCGATAGAGGAGGGCGCGCGCGGCGCGCCAGTCGCGGTTCACCGTGCGCGGATCGAGCCCCAGGATCTCGGCCGTCTCCTCGATCGACAGTCCCGCGAAGAAGCGCAGCTCGACCATCTTCACCATCCGCTCGCTGAGCGCGCCGAGCAGGGCGAGCGCCTGGTCCAGGGCCAGGATCTCCTCGGCCCTTGCCCCCACGCCCGGATCGACGTCGTCAAGGATCGCCGGGCGGACCCCGCCGCCGCGCTTCCGGGCGGAGTGCCGGCGGGCGTGGTCGACCACGATCTGCCGCATCGCCGTGGCCGCCACGGCGAAGAAGTGCGTCCGGTCGCGCCATTCGACCCGCGACTGGTCCACCAGCTTCAGGTACGCCTCGTGCACCAGGGCCGTGGTGTCGAGCGACGCGCCGGGACGGCGCCCCGCCAGCCGGGCGTGCGCCATCGCCCGCAACCGCTCGTAGACCATCGGAACGAGCTGGTTGAGGGCCTCCCTGTCGCCTGCGCGCAGGGCTAAGAGCCTTTCGGTGATCTCTCCCGTGGAACCCATGGTCGTTTGAATACGGCGTCCCGAGCCCGTTTGCCCGCAGGCTAGCCCCTTTCCCCGGTCAATTCAAGGGGGTGGACGCAGGGGGGGGGTGTCGGGGCCGACCCCGGGGGCTCCCGCGACCCGCCAATGTCGCAGTTTCGCCCTGTTTTGCGTTTATAGAGACGACGCTTCGCCAATTCGTCGGCCGTTCTTCATTGACAGCGGCCCGCAACGACCGTACTAGAGGGCAATTCAGGAGGATTCGAAGATGCGAGCACACATCCCGGGCTCCGGCGGAAACGCACGCCGGACAGGCTGTTCAAGTTTGGGGCGCCGATCCCTGCCGGCGCTGGCGCTGGCGCTGACGGTGGCGGTCTGTGTCACGCCGGCCGTCCGCGCGGCCGGTTCCGGACCGGCGACCGCCGCTCCGGGCGGAGGAGCCTCGAGCAACTGGCAGGCCTCCGTCCAGGAGGACATCGCCGCCCGGGAGTACGAGGTGTCCTGGCAGACGCAGGCTCCCATCGAGGGGCTGGCGCCCGCCTGGCAGGCCCCGAACCGGGCGCACGGGTTCCGGACCTACTTCGCCGACGAGGGGATCCGAGTCATTCCGCGGACCGAGGAGACGCCGTCGTGGACCTGGAGACTCACGCTAATCGGCTACGGACGGGGCGACGCCCTGTGGTCCGTCCCCGGAACGAGCCCGGTTCCGTCGAAGAACCGGGTCGAGTACCACCGCGGGCAGATCGAGGAATGGTACATAAACGGCCCGCGCGGCCTCGAGCAGGGGTTCGAGCTCCGGGCAGCGCCAGAGGAAGCGGCGCGCCATGGCGGGATGGAACCGAGCCACGGACGGGTGGCCCTCCCCGGACGGCCGGCGGTCGCCCGCATGCAGACGCCGGATGGCGGAGCCCTGGACGCGCGCCCGGAAAATCTCCTGCACCTGGACCTGGCCCTCTCCGGGTCCTTGCTGCCCCTGGTGGCGGCCGACGGCCAGGCGATCGACTTCGCCGTGCCCGGGGGCCAGCGCGTCGTGCGCTACGCCCAGCTGGCGGTCAGGGACGCCACCGGCCGGACGCTTCCGGCCTGGATGGAGGGGGTCGCGGACGAGGCGGTGCAGGGAATCCGGATCGTGGTGGACGATAGGGACGCCGTCTATCCGATCACGGTCGATCCCCTGGCGACGACCCCTGCGTGGGCGGCCGACAGCAACCAGGCCTTCGCCTTGTTCGGCAACGCGGTGGCGACGGCCGGCGATGTCAACGGCGACGGCTACTCCGACGTCATCATCGGCGCGGAGAATTACGACAACGGCGAGACCGACGAGGGGCGGGCGTTCGTCTATCTCGGGTCCGCGAGCGGCCTCTCCTTCACGCCCGCCTGGACCGCCGAGATCAACCAGGCCCTGGCCAATTTCGGCTACAACGTGGCGACGGCGGGAGACGTGAACGGCGACGGCTATTCCGACGTTCTCGTCGGGTCATCGGGGTACGACAACGGAGAAACCAACGAGGGGGGCGCGTTTCTGTACCTCGGCTCGCCCTCCGGCCTTGGCCTGACGCCCGCCTGGACGGCGGAGGGGAACCAGGCCTACGCCAGTTTCGGCGACCTGGTGGCGACGGCGGGGGACGTGAACGGCGACGGTTACTCCGATGTCCTCGTGGCGGCGCCCTACTACGATAGCGTGCAGGGCGATGCCGGGCGCGCCTATCTCTACCTGGGGTCGGCGTCCGGTCTCGCGACGACGCCGGCATGGACGGCCAGTGGCGACCAGGTCAGCGCCGTCTTCGGCTTTTCACTGGCGACCGCCGGGGACGTGAACGGCGACGGTTACTCCGACGTCATCGTGGGTGCGCCCTACTACGACAACGGGCAGACCGACGAGGGGCGCGCCTATCTCTACCTGGGGTCGGCGTCCGGTCTTGCGACGACACCCGCCTGGATGGCCGAGAGCGACCAGGCGAGCGCCTACTTCGGCAACTCCGTGGCGACGGCCGGCGATGTCAATGGCGACGGCTACTCGGACGTCATCATCGTCGCCTACTTCTACGACAACGGACAGACCGATGAGGGCCGGGCGTTCGTCTATCTCGGATCGGCCGGCGGCCTCGCCCTCACCCCCGCCTGGACGGCCGAGAGCGACCAGTTTTATGCCTACCTCAATTCCGCGGCCACGGCGGGGGACGTGAACGGCGACGGCTACTCCGACGTCATTGTCGGCGCCTTCTGGTACAGCAACGGCCAGGCTAATGAAGGCCGGGCGTTCGTCTATCTCGGATCGGCCGGCGGGCTCGCCCTCACTCCCGCATGGACGGCCGAGAGCGACCAGCCGTACGCTTACTTCGGTGGTTCGGTGGCCACGGCGGGTGACGTGAATGGCGACGGCTACTCCGACGTCATCGTCGGGGCATACGCTCTCGACACCCCTGTCCTGACCGATGCGGGCGGAGCGTTCGTGTACCTGGGCGGGGCGGGCGGCCTTGCCACGACCTCGTCCTGGACGGCGGAGAGCGACCAGGCCTCGGCCAACCTCGGCTCCTCCCTGGCCGGCGCGGGCGACGTCAACGGCGACGGCTACTCCGACGTCATCGTCGGGGTTCCGTCCTACGACAACGGCCAGACCGATGAAGGGCGCGTCCTGGTCTATCTCGGAGGGGCCGGCGGCCTGGCGACGACACCGGCCTGGACGGCCGAGGGCGATCAGCCTTCGGCCTCCTTCGGCTTCTCCGTCGCGACCGCGGGAGACGTCAACGGCGACGGCTACTCCGACGTCATCATCGGTGCCTACGCCTACGACAATGGCCAGCTGGACGAGGGGCGGGCCTTCGTCTACTTCGGATCGACCGGCGGCCTCGGACTGACCCCTGCCTGGACCGCCGAGAGCGATCAGGCGGGGGCGTGGTTCGGAACCGCCGTGGCCACGGCGGGAGATGTGAACGGCGACGGGTACTCCGACGTCCTCGTCGGCGCACCCCTGTACGACAACGGCCAGTCTGACGAGGGGCGCGCCTTCCTCTACCTCGGGTCGGCCGCCGGGCCCGCGCTGACCCCGGCCTGGAACGCGGAGAGCAACGTGGGAGGCGCCCGCTTCGGAAATACCTTGGCTACGGCCGGTGACGTGAACGGCGACGGCTATGCCGACGTCATCGTCGGCGCCCCCACCCAGGACACGTTCATCCTCTTTTCCGCGGGCGCCGCCTCCCTCTATCTCGGGTCGGTCGGCGGGCTCGCGCCAGTGCCCGTCTGGACGGTGACCGGAGTCCAGAACATTGAAGACTACGGCTGGTCGGTGTCGACGGCGGGGGATGTGAACGGCGACGGCTACAGCGACATCATCGTCGGCGCCCCCGCCCTGGAGGCCCCCTTTCAAATCGGGGCCGGCGCGGCCATGGTCTATCTCGGATCGTCCGCCGGACCGTCGACCTCACCCGTCTGGACGGTCCGGGGAGGTCAGACCGCCGCCTACTTCGGCTGGTCGGTCGCGACGGCGGGTGACGTGAACGGGGACGGGTTCTCGGACGTCATCGTCGGGGCGCCCTACTACGACAACGGCCAGACGGACGAAGGTCGGGCGTCGCTGTTCCTCGGATCAGCCGCCGGCCTCGGCATCCTGGCCGCCTGGACGGCCGAGAGCGACCAGGCCTTCGCCGATCTCGGCTACTCGGTGGCCGGCGCAGGGGACGTGAACGGCGACGGCTACTCCGACGTCATCGTCGGGGCGCCTTATTTCGATAACGGCCAGACGGACGAGGGGTTAGCACTCCTCTACTATGGCAACGGCGGCCGGGGCGTAAGCGTCCGCCCGCAACAGCGGCGCGCAGACGACGCCGCTCCGATCGTCCTGGGTCTGCGGTCGCATTCTCCGGGCGCCTTCCGGATGGCGGCGCTCGGGCACGGGCCGCTCGGCCGGGCGGCGGTGAAGCTCGAGTGGGAAGTCAAGGCGCGCGGCCGATTCTTCGACGGCACGGGCACGCAGCGCAGCGCCGCCTGGACCGACAGCGGAACGGCCGGGGCCGGGCTGAGCGCGTCGATGAGCGGACTCGAGCCGGGCGCCTACCACTGGCGCGTACGGTTCCTCTACAAGACGAACACCTCCCCCTTCGTGCAGGCGAGCCGCTGGTTCTCGAGACCGCTCAACGGCGCCATGGAGACCGATGTCGCCCTGAGCGCGTTCATCGGTGGTGTGGTCTGGGAGGACTTCGATGGCGATGGCCTGCGCGATGCCGGCGAGCCTCCCCTGGCGCGACTTTTGGTTTATCTGCAGAACTCCGGGGGCGTCTTCACTGGCGCGACCTTCACCGACAATGCGGGGAACTACCGCTTCGAGATCCTCGACGCGGCCGCGCACCGGATTGCACCCACGCTGCCCAGCGGGTACCAGTACACCCTGCAGGACCAGGGGGTGGACGACACCCTCGACAGCGACGTCGATCCGTTCACCTGGCTGACCGCCCTCATCGGTCCGCCGTTCCAGGCGGTGGACGGGATCTCCTGGAGCGCCGGCATGCTCCGGATCGGCCCGTGCGTGCCGCCGGACGAGCCGGTCTACATCTACAACGTCCGCCTGAGCACGGACGGGAAGAGCTTCCCGATCCTCGATTACCAGGACCCGAACCAGGCGTTCCAGAGGACCGGCTACAACGTCCGCCGCTCCTCGAGCCCGGCGCCGGCGAAATCGACCTGGCCGATCGTGGCCACGAACGTCGTGGACATGGACGCCGCGACGCCCAACCTGCAATGGGTGGACACATCGGGCGCCGTGTCGCCGAGCGGCACCTGGTACTACGACGTGACCGCCTACAACGCCAACTGTGGGGCCGAAGGACCATTCTGAAACGGGTCCCCGGCCCTGAAGCCTGACGCGCCGGAATCCCCCGGGTCACTCGCGCCGCCCCCGCGGCCGCCCCTCCGCCGCGGGCTTGCGCATTCGGATCGCGCGCCTATATTGACCGATCGGGACGCGTGTGCCGCTCGACACCGGCCCGCAAGGAGGTGCCAATGGGAATCGTCGTCCTGATCGTGTTCGCCCTCGTGGTCGTGATCGCCGTCTCTTACCTCGTCGGCATCTACAACCAGCTCGTCCAGGTCAAGGTGAACGTGGACAAGTCATGGGCCAACATCGACGTCCTGGAGAAGCAGCGCTACGACGAGATCCCGAAGCTCGTGCAGGTGTGCGAGGGGTACATGCAGTACGAGCGCGACACCCTGCAGAAGGTGATCGAGGCGCGCACGAAGTACCTGCACGCGCAGGGACCGGCGGAGAAGGGGGCGGCGAGCTCGATGATGGCGGGCGCGCTCAAGTCGCTGTTCGCCGTGGCCGAGAGCTACCCCGATCTGAAGGCGAACCAGAATTTCGCGCAGCTGCAGGGGCGCATCACCGCGCTCGAGAACGAGATCGCCGACCGGCGCGAGTTCTACAACGACTCCGTCACCATCAACAACACCCGCATCCAGCAGATCCCGTACGTCTTCTTCGCCGCGACGCTCAACATGCGCGAGCGGGAGATGTACAAGGTCGCCGCCGCGGAGAAGGCCCCGCCCGAGCTCAAGTTCGCGATGCCGCGCTAGCGCGTCGCGCCCCGGCTCAGCGCAGGCGGCCGCGCCGCCGATCGCGCAGGATCTCCCCCGCCGCGTTGCGTCCCGCCGCCCCCATGACGCCGCCGCCCGGATGCGTGCAGGCGCCGCACAGGTAGAGACCGCGCACGGGAGTGCGGTAGTCGGCGTAGCCCGGGACCGGGCGCATGAAGAACAGCTGATCGAGCGTCATGTCCCCCTGGAAGATGTTGCCGTGCGTCAGGGAGAAGTCGCGCTCGAGATCGAGCGG
>JBGPED010000170.1:0-7454 GCA_041482595.1 Acidobacteriota bacterium | reverse complement strand
GTCATCGCGGAGGAGCGGCAACGACGCAGACGGCCCCGCGCCGCCACGAACCCGCAGGGCACATGGGGATTGCGGCCCCATGCTTCGTTGCTCGTCGTCAATGATGCAACCAGCATCGTTTCCTCCTCGCGCCTCGCCTGGGACTCGCAAGCCCCATGTGCGCGGCCCATGCCATTACTCGGACAGGCTCCTAGCGGCGGGCCTTCTGGCCGCCGTCCTGGGGCTGGCTGCCGCTCCCCCGTCCGGCATCCTGGTCAGCTACGGCTTCGACGACGACAACCTGGCCACCGGTCCCGACACCTTCGCCGTGTTCGAGAAGGCGAAGGGACGGGTCCACCTGTCGAGTGCCTTCCGCTACAGCGGCTACCGCTCCGTCGAGATCCGGGACGTGGCGGACGACGGCAACTTTCCCGAGCTGCAGGGATATTTCCCGCTGCGTGACTCGGGGACGCTGTATGCCCACTTCGCCCTTCTGGTGGCCGACCCGAACGAGCAGCTCAACATCGCCCTCGCCGGTCCCGAATGGTTCTCGATGAAAAAGGGCGGGGTCGCGTTCTGGCTGCAGACGCGCGGCGGGTGGCTCTGCCAGTACTCGGACAGCATCCCGATGCGGCTCATCCAGGTGCGCCCCTTCGCCTGGTATCTCGTCGACCTGGCGTACGACGTCGCGGCCGGGACGTACGACCTGGCGATCCGCGAGGAAGGGCAGAGCGACCCGGTCGTGGCCTTGAAGGCGCAGCCGAACGCCTTCCACGAGCCGGGGTCGGCCGTGGACAAGTTCTCGTTCATCGGCGACAACGGCCACGACACGTCCAACGTCGACTACTACGTGGACGATATCCTGCTGTCCGTCGACCGGCCGATCCCCCACGGCCCGTTTGCCGCCCCGGGCCGCCGCAAGCTGTTCTTCGACACCTGGAATGACGCCCAGGCGCTCCTGCGCTCGAAGCCGGTCTGCCTGCCGACGATCGATCTGGCCGATTTCGGTCTCACCGGGGACACGATCGAGGACCTGAAGCGCGACGGCCTCCTGCCGGCCCTGGAGGACCTGATCGACGGGAGGCCCGTGCGGATTTCCGACAAGGGGTCGCCCTCCTCGGTGCGCGCCCTGCAGGCTGTCCTGCTGTGGAAGGGGGGCTGCGCGGCGCTGCAGCGCGGCGACTCCGACACGGCGCTCGAGCGCTTCGCGAAGGCAAAAGAGCTGCTCCCCGCGGGAACCCTCTACGAGACGTCGGTCGTCCTGTCCCTCGCGGCGCTGGGCCGCTGGAACGAGGTCGACGTCCGGCTCGCCGGCCTGCACGCCGCCTGGAAGGACGACCCGCGGCTGCCGCTGCTTCTGGCGATGATCGGCCTGGCGCGCGCCGACCTCGATTCAGCCGAGCGGCCGCTGCGCGCCTCGGCCTCGCGCGTCGCCGACGACCCGCGTCTCGAGTGCGCCATGGTGGCCCTGTCGAAAGACCTCGACCTGCCGGTCGTCGACATGGTGAGAACGCGCTTCCCGGCCGACTGGCGGTCCTGCCTCGACGCGGCGCTCCTGCCGGAGGAGTACTACTACGTCCTCCTCGCCCGGAAATCGTATTCCGACGCCGGGCGCTACGCCGCGCGCATGGTGTCACGCCTCGGGGGCATGAACCTGCCCGCCGCCCCATGGGTCGAGCGGATCGGCGACGCCGCCTTTCTCGAGAAGGACTATGCGCGCGCGCTGGCGCGCTACCAGGAAAGCGCCGGCCGCGGCCGGCCCGGCGCCGCCCTGATGCTGAAGCTGTCGGACGTTCATTACCTTCTCGGAGATATCGAGAAGGAGCGGTCGTACAGGGAGGCGATCTACGGCAGCCTCCACGAAGAGCGCGACCATCCCCCGGACCGGAGCCGACCGAACGGGCCTCGGGAAGGCCCTGCCGAGGAGGACCCCGATGCGGACCTCGATTAATCGACTGGCCGGGCTCGTGGCTGTTGCCTGCGTGACCGCCCTTGCCTCGACACCCGTCACCGCGATGACCGTCGAGGAGGCTTACCAGGAGCTGCAGCACCGCCACGCCAGCCTCGACCCAACGTCCAGGGGGTTCAGCCGGGAGGAGGCGGCCTACCTGTCGCGTCTGTTCGAGCTCGTCGATCTCGCGATCGTCGAGAAGATGCAGGCCTGGATCTGGTTCCAGTCCGAGGGACGCAAGGGGAAGTCGGTGCAGGAGTACCGGAGCCGCGTCGACTCACTGATCACCATCCTCGACGGTCTGCCGGCCCCCCAGCGTCTGCGCGAGGTTCAGCGGTCCCTGGTCGAGGCCATTCGCGACCAGCGCGCCTTCTTCGAGACGTGGAACGAGGCGCTCACCGTCAGCGCCGCCGGCAAGGACAACCGCGAGGTCTACCGTTCGCGCGGCCTGTACCTCAAGTCCTCGAGCCAGAAGCTGCACCATGTCTACGGCCAGCTCATGAACCTGTTCCCCGACGCGGGCCAGCAGAACTTCGACGCCTTCTACGACCATCTTTGCGTGCTGGATCTGCTCTAGGAGCCTGTCATGCCGATCATCCCCGGAGGTCTGCGACGGAGTCGAGAACCAGGTCGGGGCGGGTCTGCGCGCGGTCGGCGTCCGCGCGGCCCGTCTTGCCGCTGAGCACCAGCGCCGTGCGGCAGCCGGCCGCAGCACCGCCGCGACAATCGGCCTCGAGGTCGTCGCCGACCACCATCACCTCGCCCGCCGGCAGGCCCAGATCGGCGAGGGCGAGATCGAAGAAAGGACGGGCTGGCTTTCCCACCAGCTCGGCGACGCTGCCGGTCGCGTGCTCCAACGCCACCACGAACGGTCCCGCGTCGAGAACGACACCGTCGACGCCGTTGTCCCAGACGCGGTTCTTGTGAAGGGCCAGGAGCCGCGCCCCACCCTGGATCCAGTGGTACGCCTGGTTCAGCCGCTCCCAGGTGAAGTCGCGGCCGATGTCCCCCACGACGACCCAGTCGGGGCGCGTTTCGTCCTCGACCACGCCCTCGAAATCCTCGCGCGCCGCTTCCGGGAGCAGGAACGCGGCGCGCGTCCGGCCGGACCCGAGGATGAGCCGACGCGCCAGGACACACGGGGCGAGGATTTCCCGGTTCTCGACCGCGAAGCCACAGCCCCGCAGTACGGATGCGATCGCCGACCTCGGGCGTCGAGAGGTGTTGGTGGTCAGGCGGAAGAAGATTTCCCGGGCGCGCAACCGGTCGAGCGTTTCCGGCGCCCCGGGGATCGGCCGATCGTTGACGAGGAGCGTCCCGTCGACGTCGAACAGGACGCCGCGCACGCCGGGGATCCACGCCGTCCGACCGATCGCGGAGCTCATTCCTCGGAGTCCGCGCCCGGCTCCGGAAGCGACGCCTGCTCCGCCGGGTAGGTCGGCCTGCCGTCCTCGATCTTCACGAACGGCGTCAGCCGGTGCTCGGCGGTCTTCCTGTCGTCCATCAGGTGCACCGTCTCGACGCCGCGACACACCAGCGCGTCGGAGATGAGCGACCGGTGGCAGCGGTAGTAGAGCGCCTCGGCGCACAGGATCGCCGTGCGCCGGTCGCGGGCCAGGACCAGGAGCTCGGCGATCCCCTTCTCGAACTCGGCCGTCTCCATGTAGTCGGCGTAGCCACGGAACGAGTCGTTGCGCCAGGCGAGGTTGCGCGAGTCCTTGCGCGGCTTGCGCAGCCCGCCCAGCCGGGGCAGGCGGGTGTAGACGATGCCGGCCATCGGGAGCGATTTCTCCAGGGCCTCGGCGTTGAACTGCGGGTTGTGGCGCGAGCGCGGGATCGTCCGGACGTCGGCCAGGCACTCGACCCCGTGGGCCTTCAGGAGCGCCAGGAAGGCGTCCAACGAACGGTTGGAATGTCCGACCGTGAGGACCGTGAGCGGCATGCTCTTTCAGGATACCCCGGCCCGGTCGAGATTGGGACTCCGAAATGAAAAAGGGGGACAAGGTGAAACCCTTATCCCCCTTCATCTTGACTCTGGCGCCGCGTCCCGGTGATGCGACGCGCGCCGGCCGCGGGAACTAGTTGTGCGGCTGGTCGCCCTGGGCCGGAGGCTGCTGCTGCGCCGGTGCCGTGCCCTCGGCCGGGGCTGCGGCGCCCTCGGCGGGTGCGGCGGCCGGGGCCGCGCCCTGGTCGGCGGGTGCGGCCTGCTGGGCCGGGGCCTGCGACGTCTGCTCCGGTGCCGTGGTCTGATCCTGCGTCGGCTGACCGGCGCACGCCACCGCGAACAGGACGATGAGAACGGCCGCGCAGCCGGCCACGAGATTCCTCGAATGTGTCATGGTGTGATTCACCTTTCTCCCACGCGTCATGGGGTTGGATAAACGCGCGAGATCCTAAGTGATTCGCCCGCGAGAGTCAAACGACTTCCCCCGGGCGATCGCCTCAAGTGCGCTCAGGACACGGATTCGACGATGTCGCGGTCGAGACGAGGGAACGACTTCATGTACTCGCGGCGCTCGCCGCGCAGGCGCTCGACGATGCGCCGGTACTCGTCGAGACGGCCCTGCTGCGCGTACAGCTCGCGCGGGCGGAGCAGGCGCTCGTCGTCGCCGTCGATGCCCGGGACGCGCGACGCGACCTCGTAGCCGAAGTCGGGATCGCGGTCCCACCGGATCGTCCCCTCGGCGATCCCCTGGACGATGGCGCTGCTGTGGCGGATCTTGACTTTAAGACTGCGCGCGTCGCCCTCGCCGCCGCCGATCCTCCCGGTGTTCAGGAGATAGACCTCCATCGGGTTCGCCTTCATGATGTCCAGGATGCGGTTCCCCTGCAGGCTGTGGTCGAGCGGGAAGAACGGGTTGGTGCCCGGAATGCGCAGGAACCGCCCGGCCTCCTCGACGCCGCCGGCGCTCGTCCCCTTGGTCTCGCCCAGCATGAAGTAAGCGGCCGCCTGCGGCCCCGACAGGCGCGCCACGGCCGGGATGACGTCCTCGTTGCGGTTCAGGATCAGGAGGATGTCGGCCTTCTTGATGGCGCGCGCGTCCCCGGCCCCCTCGATGTCGGCCATCTTGAACACGGCGCGACCGTTCTGCGTGTGGCTCGTGTCGAAGAAGTCGAGCGTGCCATTCTTCTGGGAGACGTTTTCGAGATACGAGGTCGGCTTCAGGACGGCCCGGTAGATTGCCGGCTCGGTCTCCTCGGCCAGGCCGAAGGTCTTCGCGAAGCAGCCGTTCTCGGTGGCATGGATGCTGCCGTCCGGCATGACCGCCAGGAAATCATCCTGCACCGGCTTCGAGTCGTTCTGCTTGGAGAAGGTGGTCGTCGTCTTGCCGGTTCCCGACAGGCCGATGATGAGGACGGCGCGGTTGCGCCCCTCCACCGGGATGATCTTGCAACCGGCGTGCATCGCCAGGCCGCCCCGGTCGTAGACCAGTTTGTTCCACATCCTCAGGCCGCTCTTCTTCGACTCCCCGAAGTAGTCCGAGTTGAACACGCGCGTGATCCGGCGCTCCAGGTCGACCGCGATCAGCCGGTCGTTCGGATACCCCTTCGCCTCCAGGTTCGGCGTGTAGATCACCGTCACCAGCGGCTCGAAGCCGCCCACGTCCCCGCTCTCGAGCGGGTAGTACAGGATCTGCTGCATGGCGGCGATGTTGGCGTTCCGGTTCTCGATGATCAGGCGGGCGGGTGTGCGAAGGCGCTGGTCGTTGCCGATGTAGCCGTCGAGGACAACCATGTCCCGCCCGCGTATGTAATCGTCCTGCGCGCGGGCCATCCGGGCCGCCTCGTCGACCCCGATCGTCGGGTGGCCCCGGTGCGGGGTGGGATCGTCCGTGACGATGAAGGTGGACGCCTTGCTGCGGGCAACCACCCGGGTCTGGACGTTGACGTTGCCGTAGCCCGTCTTGAGGCAGTTGAGCATCCGCTCGGTCAGGGCGCGCAACTCATCGGGTCCTGGGCGAGCGATGACCGAACGGGGCTTCACAGGAAGATTGATGATGGAAGATATAAGAGAACCCCCGCGCTTGATACCTACGGCGGAATCCGCCCCCCTCGACGGCCCTTTCACGCAACCCCCTCATTATGCGGGGGTCTGAGCGTCGCCCCCTTGTTGGTGGAGTCCTCTATTTACGCCCCCCGGTTCCATCTGTCAAGAAAGGGGTGGCGGCGGGATTGGAGCCGTGATGGTGGATTGCGGCGGTGATCAATCGGTCAGGCAGGCTGACAGCTGCGGATGGATGTCAGACACTTTCTCGACACACCAGTGCAGCCCAGCGCCTTAGGCTCAACTGATGCCTGTCCGTATTACCCCTATCCCTCAGGATTATCCGAAGTGCTGTGCCATCCCTTTTCGATGGCTCTTCTCGCTCCCTCGAAATTATCTCCTTTAACCGAAGGATCATTAGACATTGATGCTGGGTAATTCCGTTCCGGAATCAGCGGGCGCGCGTGCTGATATTTATCAAGGTAGATGAGCATTCGATGACCACGGCCAATTACCGCGTCTGTTTCCTCTTGAGATTCCCCAACGTAGAAACACATTAGGACCACCAAGGCTTCATCCCCAGCGGGATCTCCTCGCTGCATCAGGTCATCAAGCCCCTTTCCGAACTCCATTCTTCGCTGCTGCTCTTGAACATAAGCGTCGCCATTCATACACCTTGAAGGGGTTCCGGGTGCGCCGCATTGTTCCGTCGACTTCTGGTTGAGATCGAGCAGTGGGCGCACCAGAGCGGCGACCCTTTCTGGTACAGCCACGTCAGGGACTGCTTCTGACGGTGTGGGCACATTTGTCGTTCTCGAGTCCTGCGGTTTCGCTCCGCATCCAAGAATAGGCAGCCATAATCCACACAAGAGAACAGCTTCTATGGATTTCATTCGCGACCCTCTGGCGGTGATTTGCACACTCGCGTCATTTGTCTCTGGTATTCGTGGCATCGCGCATGACTGTAGTCACCATGGGGCGACATAGAGTCGGCTACCAGGTTCAGCATCAATCAGATCATTCAACCGCCGGATATCATCTTCAGAGCCAGTGATGCATCCCTCCGAACAGAATGGAACCTTGACTGAAGGGCCGAACGCATTCTTGCAACTATGCGATCTGAAGAGGTAGCGGTCACGGTTGAATGTGTTCGTCCCTGGTTCAGGACGTAGGACCCTACCATTCGGCTTGGTGCTGGGCCCTTGAGTCCACACCCACCAGCCTTCAGGTATCGGTCCCCGATCAGGCTGATCCTGACAGCTGGGGTTGTTCTTACATTGCGAGTTTCCTCCATTATTTCCGCTCGCCACGTCAATATCGAGTGCTGGAACACCGGGACGCGATGGTATGCAGTACATTCGCCCCTGGACAACAAAGAAAAAACAAGTAGCAAGTCCACATAGCTTGGTACTTAAGCCTTGACACCGACGTACTCCAGGCCGAAGCGCATGCGGCCGCTCCGGCGGTCGCGTTGCGGGTGAGCGCGTGCGGCGTTGTCTCTCAGGTATTCGACGATGCGGTGCAGAATTGGTTCGAGCC
>JBGPED010000169.1:0-7467 GCA_041482595.1 Acidobacteriota bacterium | reverse complement strand
GAGCCGGCAGGCCGGGACACTGCGACGCTGGCCGGGGCGCAGGCCCTCCATCTGCCTCTGGTGGGAAGCCGCGGTCCGGTCGGAGTCCTGGCCATCGCCGTCGATCCAGGACGCCCTCAGGCCGGCACCGACCAGATGCACCTGCTCGAGGCCTTCGCGAACCAGGCGGCGCTGGCGCTCGAGCGGGCTCTCCTGGCGCGGGACGCTCACCGGCAACGGCTCGCGGCCGAGGGCGAAAAACTGCGCAACGCCATTCTTGCCGCGGTCTCCCACGACCTCAGGACCCCTCTCGCGGCCATCTCGGGCGCGGCGAGCAGCCTGGCGTCGAGCGAAGACCGTCTGGACGCCTCGGCGCGGCGCGAGCTGGTCCTCACGATCCACGAGGAAGCCCAGAAGATGAACCGCCTTGCCAACAATCTTCTCGAGATGGGCCGGCTCCAGTCCAAGACCATGAGTCTCAGCCGCGAGTGGCAGCCGCTCGAGGAGGTCTTCGGCTCCGCGCTGCACCAGCTCGAGTCGTCGATCCAGGGCCGAGAGGTGGTGCTCCGCGTCCCGGAGGACCTGCCGTTGGTCGCCATCGACGAAGTGCTGATCGAGCGCGTCCTGGTGAACCTGCTCGAGAACGCGTTGCGCTACACACCTCCTGGCACTCCGATCGAGCTTCACGCCTCGGCGCGCCCCGGGGAGGTGATGGTGGAGGTGCTGGATCGCGGACCCGGTATTAAGCCCGGAGAGGAAGGGGTGATCTTTGACAAGTTCTTCCGTGGCGAGGCCGCACGAGCGCGGCACGGCGTCGGACTGGGTCTCGCCGTCGCCCGCGCCGTAGTGGAGGCACACGGCGGCCGGATCTGGGCGGAGAACCGGGTGAGTGGCGGCGCGGCGTTTCGGTTCACGCTGCCGATCGAGGGTGAACCGCCGGCACTGCCCGTGGCACAGCGCGAACCCGGGGGCGAGGCGTGAGCGGCCCCGCGCCGACCGTCCTCCTCGTCGAGGACGACCCGCAAATCCGCCGGTACCTCCGCGCCACGCTGCCGGCCCACAGCATCCGCCTGTTCGAAGCCGGCACGGGAGGCGATGGCCTCGCCCAGGCGGCCACGCGCACGCCCGACGTGGTCCTGCTCGATCTCGGCCTCCCCGATCTCGACGGGATCGAGTTCATAAAGCGGCTCCGGGAATGGTCGTCGATCCCCATCATCGTGCTCTCCGCGCGGGGGCTCGAGCGCGACAAGGTCGCCGCCCTCGACGCCGGGGCCGATGACTATCTGACCAAGCCGTTCGGGGTCGAGGAGCTTCTGGCCCGGCTGCGAGTGGCGCTCCGCCACAAAGCCACCGCCGGAGCCGGCACGGCCGCGCTCGCCGAATTCACGGCCGGCGATCTCAGCGTCGACCTGGCCGGGCACATCGTGCGCGTCGTCGGCCGAGAGGTCCGGCTGACCCCCACCGAGTTCAAGCTTCTGGCCGTCCTCGTCCGCCACGCCGGCAAGGTGGTGACGCACCGCCAGCTCCTGGTCGAGGTGTGGGGACCCGGCTCCGCCGGGAACACGCACTACTTGAGAGTCCAGATGCACGGTCTGCGACACAAGCTCGAGGACATCCCCGCGCGCCCGCGCTATCTGATCACGGAACCCGGCGTGGGCTATCGACTCCGCGAGGAGGACTGACCCCGGCGGCCGCGCGGACCTTTGCCTCCGGCCAGAAGCGCGGATATCATCTCTGCCCGGGATCACGATGATCGGACACAACTCTGCTCCAGGGCGGCCCGCCGGGCCGAGGCACGCCTGGCCGCTGGCGCTTCTGGCCGCGCTCCTGATCGCGGGCACGGCGATCGGCCTGTACCTGACCCGCTTCCACGAGAACGCCCTCTACGGCGATGTGTCCGTCGGGCTCGCCAACTGCCCCCAGGACGAGACGACCAACTGCGAGGCGGTCAACACCAGCGCGTACTCCGACATCGCGGGCATTCCGATCTCCGCCCTCGGCGTCCCGACCTACCTTCTCCTGCTCGGGCTCGTGGCCGCGGCGCGGAAGCGCCCGCGCGTCCTGTCCTACGTGTTCGCCATCGGACTCCTGACCGTTCTCTATTCCGGTTGTCTCTATTACGTCTCGACGGTCAAGATCGGCTTCCTGTGCGTCTGGTGCTTCCGGCTGTACTGCATCAACGCCTGCATCCCCGTTCTCGCGGCGCTCGCGGCGTGGCGCAATCCCGGGCATCTCCTGCGCGGGGCGCTCGACGACCTGCGGCGCTTCGTGCCCGAGGTGCGCTGGAGTGCTATGGCCTTCGCCGGTCTCCTCGTCCTCACGATCCTCGCCGACCTCGGCTACCGCGCCGGCCTGACGCGCGTCACCGCGCAGGCGCGTGCCACGGCGGAGGCGGAGTCCGTGCCGCCAACCGCAGTCCAGCCGACCGCCCCGGCGAGCCCTGCCGCCACGCCAGAGGCCGCCACCGAGGCACCGGCCGCAACGGGCCAGCTCGTGCCGGGGGCGGCCTTCGTCCTCCCGGCGACGCTCAAGCAGATCCAGGGCCACCCGGGAGGCGTCGATGTGAAGGCGTTCGATTTGCAGGCGCGCATCGGCAAGGGCCGGCCGGTCGCCCTGCTGTTCTGGGCGCCCGGCTACCCCGTGTCCGAGTCGGCGCTGGTCGACCTGTCACGCTTCCTGAAGGAGCGGGCGCCCCGGTACGAGCTGTTCGCCGTCGCAGGCAAGCGGGACGATCAGCGTCCGGAGATGCTGTGGGAGAGGTTCTGCATGCTCGATCGGCCGCCCGATCTGCCGCTCCTGATGGACGAGGGGTTCACCCTCTCGAAACAGCTCGACGTGACGGACGTCCCGGACCTGGCGCTGATCGACGCCACGGGGCACCTCGTCATCACGAAGATCAAGGGACTGGAGCAGATGGTGTCGCTGTCGCCCGAGAGGCTGACCTCGGAGCAGATCATCGCCCGCGTCGCGCAGGGAACGCCGGCGGCGCCGATCAAGGGGGTCCCGCCGTACTATCCCGCGAACGAGATGTTCGGCCGCTGCGCGCCGGTGTTCACCCTCGTCGACGTGATGAGCCACCGGGACGTGACTTTCACCGGTCGCTCCCCGAACGGCCGGCCGACGCTCCTGGTGTTCTGGTCCTCCACCTGCAAGCACTGCCAGAAGGAGATCCCGCAGCTCGCCGCGTACGTCAGGAGCCACCCGGGCGCCGTCAACGTCGTCTCCGTGTCGTTCATCAAGCCCGACCGCCCGGACGGCTTCTCGCACCGCCTCATCACCGAGGCCTACATCCGCACGAACGGCATCACCTGGCCCGTGCTCGACGACTCGAGCGGCTACGCCGACGATCTGTACAGGGTCGTGTCGACGCCGACGACTTTCCTGCTGTCTCCGGGCGGGCAGATCCTGGAAGCGTGGTACTACACGCACGAGAACCTGGCGGCGGTGATGGACGCGACGCTCCCCCGTCTCGCAGCGGCGGGCGGTCAGTGCCGGCCCGCCGGGCCGCAGTTTCCGGCGCGCGCGGCGTTCTCGGTCCTGGCACCCGACGGGACGAGCGTGTCCGTGCAGTCGCTGACCGACCGCCCGTCCCTCATCCACCTGTGGGCCACCTGGTGCGTTCCCTGCCAGAGCGAGCTGCCGGAACTCCTGAAGTACCGGCGCTCCCTCGAGGGATCGGGCGGGAAGCTCGTCCTCGTTTCGGTCGAGGACTCGGCGGCCGCAGACCGCATCCGGGCCTACGGCTCGAAGCTCGATCCCGCCTTCGCGAGCTACCGCGCCCCGAAGGGGGGCCTCGCCGATCTCCTGGACCTCAGCTATTCCGTGCCGCGCACGTTCGTCGTCGCCCGCGACGGCGAGGTGCTGAAGACCCTCTACGGCGCCCAGCCGTGGGACGACCCCTCGTTCCAGGAGAAGGTCCGCGCCCTCCTGCAGCTTCCCGGTCGCCGCGGATAGCGGCCAGGCGGGCCGCCGTCTCGCGGGCTAGAAGAGCCGTTCAAGCCTTCCCCTGCGCCAGACGAACGCGGCGCGGTTGACCGCTGCCACTTGCGGGATCACGACGCGCACCGTGCCGTGCTCCTCGAAGAGGAGCGTCGCCCAGTCCCGGTCGATGCGGACGCTCCCCTCCGGCCGCACCGGCCACACATAGCGCGAGAACGTCTTCCCGGGTATGCGCAGCCGGACCTCCGCCGAGCGCGAGTCGACCCGCACGGCCGATGCGGGCGGGTCGTCCAGGGCGTCCGCCCGCAGCGTCGGATAATCGATGGAGGCGGCGACCCGCACCGTCACGGGGTGTCCTCCTGACAGGACCACCGCCGCGCTGAAATTCCCGTTGACGGGCGCGCCGTGGACGCGGTGCGGCATGTTGGCCACCACGATGTCCTCGATCTCCCGCTGGCGGCTCGCCTCGACCAGGTCGCCGATGAGGCGCCGGCTGGCGCGCCCTGCGTCGCCCCAGCCGATCCAGTGCGCCCCCAGCGACACGCACCAGCCGGTGACGAGCAGGCCCGCGGCCACGCCGCCGATCCGGCGCCCGGCTGCCCTCAGCAGCGCGGCGATCGCCAGGGTCGAGGCGGCGGAGGGCAGGAGCAGGTAGCGCTCCTGGAAGGAGATCACGTTCGGCCCAACCAACACGACGAATACGGGAACGGCGGCCCAGACGTGAGGCGGCACACGACCCGAGCGACGGTGCGCCGCGACGAGGAGCGCGCCGGCGCCCAAAAGCGCCATCGTTCCGAACACGAGCGGCCGCCCTTCGATCGCTTCGGTGTGCGCCGGAACGACCGAGGCGACACCGAAGGCGAGGAGGTTCTTGAGGCGGCTCGTGAGAGGACCGATCGCCAGCGTCATCCCCGGCCCACCCATGCCCCACGGTCGCAGGAGAAGGAAGTGCGCCGCCGCCACGCCCAGGAGCGGCAGGTAGCCGCGCAGCCACTCGGCTGCGGCCGGCCGGCGGCTTCGATCGCACGACCCGAGGGCGAGCAGGAACAGGGGCAGCGTCACGGCGGCCTCCTTGGCGAGGAGGGCCGCTTCGAAGAGAAAGAGCGCCGCGATCGGCAGGCCCACCGCCGCGGCTCGCCACCGGTCGTAGGAGATCGCGGCCATGATGAAGAAGAGACTGAACAGGGGATCGGCCCGCGCAGCGATCCACGCGGCGTTCTCGACATGGTAAGGGTGCAGCGCAAACAGCACGCCTGCCGCGCCCGCCAGGAAGGCGTCGCCGGTGTAACCGCGGATGGCGACGACGACCAGCGCCGCCACGGCGGCGATCAGGATCAGGTTGGTCAGGTGGAACAGCGACGGGGACATCCCCCACGCCCGTCGCTCGATCGAGTAGGTCGCCATGCACAGCGGACGGAAGTATCCGAACGGCGTGCGCGCCGTCGGCACGCCGGCGGCCATCGCCAGGTCAGCCCAGTCGTCCGCCAGGAACGGCAGCCGCAGGCCCGGCAGCGCGGCGATGGCGGCCACGACCGCGGCGGCGGCCGGACCGTGTCTCGCGATGGGGTCCGCAGGAGCTTCCGACAGGTCCCGCAGTCTGTCCAGCATGGCAGGTCTAGGAGCGTGTCCGAGTAATAGCATGGGCCGCGCACATGGGGATTGCGGCCCCATGCTTCGTTGCTCGTCGTCAACGATGCAACCGGCATCTTTGCCTCCACCCGCCGCCCCTGGGACACGCAACCCCCATGTGCGCGCCCCATGCTATTACGCGGACACGCTCCTAGACGGCATCCGGGCCCGGTCCGGCCTCGCCCAGGTACTTCGCGAGCAGGGCCCGGTCGCGCACGGACATGTCGATGACACGCAAGGCGGCCTCGAACCGGCCGCCTCCCTTCTCCTCGACGCGGATGACGCGCCCGGTGGCGGCGATCCTGCGATCGGAGCCCGGGAGGTTCAGGGTGATGTCGATCAGGGACCCGACCGGGAGGGAGCGGCGGGCGACGAACAGCAGCCCTCCCTCGCTGACGTTGAGCGTCGTGAGGGGGTGGTATTCCGCCGCCAGCATGCAGAAGGTGCCGTCGAGCGAGGCATCGATGCGGCGGTACGACCGCCGGTTTTCGCCGTAGAGGTGGATCTGGTTCTTGCCGCGCGTCTTCGCGGCATACATCGCGCTGTCGGCGCAGCGCACCAACGCCCCCGCCTCCGAGGCGTCGGCGGGGAACGTCGCGACCCCCATGCTCACCGTGAGGTGTCCGCCCGGCAGGCCGCCCTGCTCCGTGAACGAGTGCGCCTCGACCTTCTCACGCGCGCGCTCCGCGACGAGCTGCGCCCCCGCCTTGGTGGTGTCCGGCAGGACGAGGGCGAACTCCTCGCCGCCGTAGCGGGCGGCCACGTCGATGCTGCGCAGCGACTCGGTGAGCAAGCGCGCGATCGCCGCGAGGGCCCGGTTGCCGGCCTCGTGACCGTGGCGGTCGTTGTACCGCTTGAAATCGTCGATGTCGACCATCACCATCGACAGCGGCGGACTGTGCCGTTTCCCCCTGTCGATCTCCCTGGCCAGGAATTCGCGGAAGTAGCGGAAGTTCCACAGACCGGTGAGGTCGTCGCGGTAGGCGGAGGCCTGCGTCTGCTCGAACACCTTGAGCTCGATGATCTTCGGGTTCTTGAGCTTGCGATTCACCTCGAGGAAGTAGCTGACCAGGGCGACGCGCAGGTCGACCGGCGCATTGAGCTTCGTCTGCATCAGGTCCCGGTGGGCGACGATCTGCTCCCAGCAGCGCTTCGCCTCGTCCGGCTCGAAGCGAAGATGGGACAGGAGGTGGATGAGCTCGGAATAGACGGCGCCGTCGAACTTCCGCTCGAGATCGAGGAGCGCCTTTCCGAGGCCCTGGCCGCCGAGCTCGGACCTGTAGAGAAGATCGTAGAGGGTCTCGACCAGCGCCGGATCCCAGCCTTCCGCCGGGGCCGCGGAACCGCGACCCGCGAGCGGCGCACCGGAGCTCTTCGGCTTTCGGCCCATGCAGCGGCTCCACGGAGCGTGCCGATGATACGACGAAACGGGACCGGGGCACCCGATCCACCCGCCGCCGGAACCATCGCCCCGATCACGGCCGGCTGAGCAGGTCCTCGAAGGTCCTCAGCACCAGCGGCGCGACCCTCGGGCCGGCCGAGTTCATCTCCCCGTACTGCGGGGAGTCCCGGCCGTAGGCGAACGGCGGCTTCTCGTCCCATTCCGACATCGGGATGATGTACCCCAGCTCGTCGTTGCACAGGCTGACGATGAGCCGGTGGCGGGAGCCGAGCATCGGTCCGAGCGGCCGTTCGGCCGGCGTCCCGGGGAAGTCGGCCCCCGGATCCTGCGGTTCCTGGATGCCGCCCAGGACGAGCTCCGGATAGATCTCGCCAGGGACGCAGGCGAGACGGGCCAGCGGCTCCTCGCCGTCGGCCCCACGCAGGGTCACGACCGCCGCCTCGCTGCCGAGAGTGCCGTCGTCGGCGACTTCGCGGGGCCGGATCCGTCCTTCCGAGAGGCCCCGGATGAAGCGCGGG
>JBGPED010000168.1:0-7484 GCA_041482595.1 Acidobacteriota bacterium | reverse complement strand
CGGGCAGTCCAGTTTCAACTTCCGGAAAGAACCCCCCTTCCCCATGGAGGTCCGTCCCATGCACCGTCATATCTGGCTCATTCTCGTCGCGGTCGCGGTTCTGGCGTTCCTGCCCGTGTTCGCCGGTGAGCACGGCAAGTGCACGATGAGCACCCAGGATTGTCTCGATCACATGGCCTCCAGCATGAAGAGCAGCGGCTGGGTCGGCGTCGAGCTCGATACCGACAACCCCGAAGGGTACGCGGTCACCAAGGTCATTCCGGGCAGCCCGGCCGAGGCGGCGGGTATTACGGCCGGAGACATCCTGGTGGCGCTGAACGGCGTTGCCCTCAAGAAGGAGAACGACGAGGCCCTGATGAAGGCGCGCAAGGACTGGAAGCCGGGACAGACCGTGTCTTACACCGTCAAGCGCAACGGCAGCGAGCGGCAGGTCTCGTTGACCCTCGCCTCCTGGCCGGCCGACGTCATCGCCAGGTCGATCGGCCAGCACATGCTCGAGCACGCCGGCGGCGAGGTCACCTCGACGAAATAGGTTTCCGCGAAGAGCTTTGGGTACCCCGGCAGGGGGTGGGGCCGGCGGATCGTCCGCCGGCCCTCTTTTCTTGCGGCGTCACCACTCGATGTACTCGAACAGCCGGCCCGGCGGCGTGTCGAGGTCCCAGCCGAACGCCGCGAGTGCCTGGTGCGCGGCCTGACGCAAAAGCACCCACGGCTCGCCGTCCTTGAGCGACGCCCGCGTCCAGAGATGCGCGTTCCTCTGGCCGGACATCTCGTCCAGAAGCCGCTCGACCGCAGCGAGCGCCTGTCGCTGCGTCTTCGTCAGGCGCACTCCCTTGTCCGCCTGGACGATCCCCAGCCAGTGCTCGAACGACAGGACCAGATCGTCCACTTCCTGCACGAATCCCGGCAGCAGCGGGAGCTGCCTCTCGGCCGGCAGGGCCAGCGCCTGCAGCGCGTGCCGCAGGCGAGTCAGGGAGGTGTCCGCCTCCATGCCGGGGCCCGGCGTCAGCGTTCTGGCCCCGGACCGGGCTCAGCCGCGGGGTCGTAGTGCACGCGCTCGTGCGCCTCGACCGGGTCGATCCCCGAGGCGATCCAGTCCCGGATTTTCTCCTCGTCGGCCAGGCAGTCCTGAGCGGTTTTCAGGACTTCGTCCAGCCGCTCCTGCGGCACCAGGACGACCCCGTTGTCGTCGGCGACCACCAGGTCGCCCGCCCGCACGCGCACGCCGGCGCACTGCACCTCGATTCCGTGCCCGCCGAAGGCGGCGCGGCCGCGGATCGACTGCGGGACGATCCCCCGGCCGTACGCCGAGAACCCGAGAGACTTCATCTCGTCGACGTCCCGGGTCACGCCGTCGATGACGACCCCGGCCAGCCCGCGCTGCGCCGCGGTGAACGCCGCGATCCCGCCCCACGAGTTGACGTCCATGCTCCCCGCGTGGTCCACCAGCACGATGTCGCCCGGCTTCGACTCCGTGATCGCCCGCAGCGTCCCGTGCACCGCCGAGATCGGCCCCGACGGGATCAGCCGGAGGGTCATCGCCCTGCCGGCGATCTTGCGGCAGCCCGGCCAGAGCGGCAGGATGCCGCGCAGGGCGCCCTTGAGCTGCAGGCGATCGAGGGCGTCGGAGATGTTGCAGGTGGAGAGCCTCAAATAAGCCTGCACGGTGGGATCGGGAGGGGCGACCGGGATCGGCGACATTGACCTTGCTCGTGCCGGAAAGGCCGGCAGCGCCCCTTATACCCTGTTGCCCGGCGGCGGGCAAGAATTTGATCCAATGACGCTATGATTCACTCCCCTGGCGGGAGCGTGAGGGGGGGCCGATTCGCCTGTCGCGCGGCGGCGGATTCGCGCTAATATACGCCCGCCTCGAAGGCTCCAGACCCGCGGACTCTCGGGACGGCGCAGTGAACCCCATTGGTGGAGCGGCTCTCATGAACAAGCCCCTCGTCCTGGCTGTTGTCCTGTCCGTCGCGGGTCTCGCGTGCGGCACGAAATCGCAGACCGGTGCTACGGATCTCAAGACGGACGATCAGAAGACCCTGTACGCGCTCGGCCTGGTGATGAGCGACAACCTGGCGACATTCAACCTGAGCGAGAGCGACCTGGAGCTCGTCAAGGCCGGGCTCACCGACGGCGTTCTCAAGCACACGCGGCAGGTGGACCTGGCGGTGTACGGGCCGAAGCTGGGCGCGATGGCCCAGGCGCGCGCCACCGCCGGCGCCGCCACCGAGAAGGCCGCCGGCGCCGAGTTCCTGTCGAAGGCGGCCCTCGAGAAGGGGGCGGTCAAGACGCTGGCCGGATTCGTCTACCAGGAGATCGTCCCGGGCAAGGGCGCGTCACCCGCCCCGACCGACACCGTGAAGGTGCACTACAAAGGCACGCTCATGGACGGCACGGTCTTCGATTCCTCGATCGACCGCGGCGAGCCGGCGGTGTTCCCGCTGAACCAGGTGATCCCGTGCTGGTCGCAGGGTGTGTCGATGATGAAGGTGGGCGGCAAGGCGCGCCTGGTCTGCCCGCCCGATCTGGCCTACGGCGACCGCGGCTCCCCTCCGAAGATCAAGCCGGGCTCGACGCTGGTGTTCGAGGTGGAGCTCCTCGACATCGTGAAGAAGTAGCCTCCGTCAGGAGGCGGGCCGCGCCCGCGCCATGTCGTCGAGAAGCGCCCGCGGTGAGATCGGTCGGCCGAGGAATTCCTCGATAACCTGCCGGGACGGGCGCTCCAGGCCGAAGCGGTACAGACGCTCCGACACCCACGCGTACCAGGCCGGGTCGCCCTCCGCGTACGGGCCGTGCAGCTCTTTGGCGCGCGCCCGCAGGTCGGCCACCAGGATCGCCCCGATCGCGTAGTTCAGCATGTAGCCGGGCAGGTTGATGAGCTGGCCGCGCAGCGCCCACCAGGACAGCTCGGGGTGGGGCCGGATACGGAAGTAGCGCTCGGTGATCTCCGTCCAGACCCGGTTCGGATCGGCGTCCGGTGCTTTGTGCATGCGGATCTCGAACAGGGCCCAGGCCGTGTCCATGACGATCCCCGAGTACCTGGCCCGGATCGAGTCGCGGAGCGGCACCTCGGTCCCGAGGTACCTGCGCTGCCACTCCGGCTCGAACATCTCGAGGGCCGCGATGTCGGCGATCGCCTCGGTGAACAGATCGCTGTCCGGCCACTCCATGAACGCCGGCCGGGCGCGGATGGCGGCGATGTGCACCGCGTGCCCCGACTCGTGCAGGAGCTCGTTGAGATTGTCGACACTCCCGACCTTGTAGGACGCGAAGACCCACGGCTCCCCCTGGACCCAGGCCCCGTCCACGAGACGCGGCCGCGCCCCGAACGTGGTGAACGCCACCGGGTCCTTGCCGTCCCGTGGCTCCAGATCGTAGTGAATCCCGAGCGCTCCGATGTCGGCGCCGAGGTCCTTGTAGAACCGGTCGTTGACGGCCCGCAGGCTTTCGAGAGGGATGGCCGCGCGCAGGGCACGGCTCGCCTTCCCAGCCCGGTACGCGAAGTCCCACGGCTCCATCGTCCCGTCGGGTGAGATGCGGCGCCAGGTCTCGAGGACGGAGGTGAGCCACGCCTCGACGTCGCGCGCCTCGATCCCGAGGTCCGCGGCGCCGGCCTCGACCGAGGACCGTGCGGCGGCGAGCCTGGCGGCGCTCAGGCGCACGAGCTGCCGGTACGGGCTCGTCGCCGGGCCACCGTCGCCGTTGATCGCCTTCCAGACCGGCCCGAAGGCGAGGAAGAGGCGCCGGCGGCGCGCCGCGTCGTCCGTGACCGGCAGGAGGCTGAAGACCGTCAGCCGATCGAGTGTGGTCCCCTCGAACGGCAGGTCGTGCGCCGCCCTGCCGAAGCAGGCGTACATTTTCTCGCCGAGAAGCCGCATACCGTCCTGGCCCCGCGCGAGAACGGCGGCGTCGTAGGCGCAGTCGATCGTCCCGGGCGGCCCCGGCGCCGCCGTGGCCGCGGGCCCGCTTTCCTCCCCCAGGTCCTTCGCAAGCGTCCGTCTCATGACGTCGAGCGCCCGGCCGTCCTCGCTCCCGCGGATCCCCGCTTCACCCGGCGGAAGCGCGGCCACGAGCCTGGCCCTGGCCGCGCGGTACTGTGCCAGGAGATCGGTCAGCGTGATGCCGGACGGCGTGGTCGCCGCCCCCCTCGCGCGCATCACGTCGATCCGGTCCTTGAAGAACCGCGTGTCCTGGCAGGCCGCCTCGGCTGCGGACACTGAGACAGGCGGCTTCCCGGCGCAGGCCGGCAGGAAGACGGCGGCCAGGGCCGCGAGCAGGAGGATCCTGGAAATCATCGTCCATGCCTCGCTCTGTTGGTGGATGTTTGGGGCGGTGAGTCTAGACGCCGGGCGGATTCGAGTCAACTGGACGCCGGCCGGCGGCGGGCGCGTCGGGAGCGCTGAAGAAGAAGGTCGAGCCCTTCCCCGGCGCCGACTCGACCCAGATGCGGCCGCCCATCCGCTCGACGATCCGCTTGCAGATCGCCAGCCCGATCCCCGTCCCCGGGTACGCGTCGATTCCGTGCAGCCTCTGGAACACCTGGAAGATCCGGTCGAAGTATTCCGGCGCGATCCCGATCCCGTTGTCCTTGACGGAGACGACCCACTCCGATCCCGCCCGGCGCGCCGCGATCGTCACCCGCGGCCGCTCCGCCCCCCGGAACTTCAGCGCGTTCCCCACCAGGTTCTGGAACAGCTCCACCAGCTGCGTCGAATCGCCCGCGATCGTCGGCAGCTCGCCGCGCTCGATCTGCGCCCCCGATTCCTGGATGCTCAGCTTGAGATTGGCCAGCGCCGCGTCCAGGGCGGCGCCGCAGTCCGCGGGGTCGATCTCTCGCGCGCGCGCGCCGGCGCGCGAGTAGGCCAGGAGGGCCTCGATCAGGCTCTGCATCCGCAGGGCCCCCGCCCGCGCGAACTCGATGTAGGTCTTCGCCTCGGGCTCGAGCCGGTCGCCGTACCGACGATCCAGGAGCTGGGTATAGCTCGCCACCGTCCGCAGCGGCTCCTGCAGATCGTGCGAGGCGACGTACGCGAACTGTTCCAGCTCCGCGTTCGACCGCTCCAGCTCGCGCGTCTGCTGCGCCAGGATCGCCTCGTTGCGCTTCCTTTCGGTGATGTCCACGATGGCGCTCAGGACCAGGGTCCCCTGCGCGGTCCGGATCGGCGTGAGGCCGATCTCGATCGGCACTTCGGTCCCGTCCTTGCGCAGCCCGACCAGATCGCGACCCGCGCCCATCGGCCGCTTTTCAGGCCGCGCCAGGAGGCCGGCTCGCTGGCCCGGGTGCTGGCCGCGGAATCGCCCGGGAACGAGGATCTCGATGGACTTGCCGACGATCTCCTCGCGCCGGTAGCCGAACAGCCGCTCGATCTCGGCGTTCACCAGGAGGATCCGGCCCTCCTGATCCACCATGATCATGGCGCTGGGCGAGGACTCGACGATCGCCGACAGCTTCTTCTCGAGCGGCCATTCTTCGAAATTCCCCTCGCTCGGCGGCAGGACCGGGTACACCGCCGAGGGCTCGCCGCCGGCCTGCCGTCCGGCCGCCGGCGTGTGCGCGCCGTTGCCCGGGAGCTCGGCCGACTTCATGAACCGGACGATGGCATCGACCACGTCGTCGAAACCCGTCACCGGCTTGACGAAGTACGCGGTCGCCTGCAGGTCGTACGCCCGCGCCACGTCCCCCGGGGCCTTGCTGCTGGTCAGGACGATGACCGGGATGCGGCGCAGGTCGGGGTCGCGCTTCATGTCGGAGAGCACTTCGAGACCGCTCTTGCGGGGGAGCTTCAGATCGACAATGACGAAATCGGGACGCGGCGCGCTGGCGTGCTTTCCCTCGCGGCGCAGGAACTCCATCGCCTTCACGCCATCGTCGGCGACGAATACCTCGAGGGTTCCGGGGAGAGCCTTCAGGGCAAACTGGAAGAGATTGACATCCCCGCCGTTGTCCTCGACCAGGAGAGTCTTCATCCTGGCGCCACGTTAGGGCACGGCCCTCCCGGGAGTCAATGAAGTCCGGACCCCAGTGTCCGGCGGCCCGGCTGAAATCGCGCCCATTGTACCCTGCGTCCCGGGAGCGGTATCATTCTTGACCTCATGGACATCGCCATCCGCTGCCGCGATCTGCGCAAGGTGTACGACGGGAAGCCTCCCGTGGAGGCCCTCCGCGGTCTCGACCTGGAGGTGGGCGCCGGCGAGTGCTTCGGCATCCTCGGCCCGAACGGGGCCGGGAAGACGACGACCGTCGAGATCCTCGAGGGGATCCTGGCGGCGTCGAGCGGCGACGTGGAGGTCCTGGGGCTGCGCTGGGGGCGGAACGACCGGGCGCTGCGCGAGCGGATCGGCGTGTCGCTCCAGGAGACGAGGCTTGCCGACAAGCTGACCGTCGAGGAGACGCTGGAGCTGTTCGCCTCGTTCTACAGGAAGGGCCGGCCGGCCGCGAAGGTGATGGCCGAGGTGGGGCTGACCGAGAAGCGCTCGTCCTGGGTCGTCAAGCTGTCCGGCGGGCAGAGGCAGAGGCTCGCGGTCGCCTGCGCTCTCACGGGGGATCCGGATCTACTGTTCCTGGACGAGCCGACGACCGGTCTCGACCCGCAATCGCGGCGCCAGATCTGGGACATCGTCCGCGACCTGCGCCGCCGCGGCCGGACCATCCTGCTCACGACCCACTACATGGACGAGGCGGAGCGGCTGTGCGACCGGGTGGCGGTCGTGGACCACGGCCGGGTGATCGCCCTCGGCACGCCCGCCGGGCTGATCGCGTCTCTGAAGGGCGAGCACGTCGTCGAGTTCGCGGTGAACGGAGACAAGGCGGCCCGCCTCGACGCGCAGACGCTCCTCGCCCTCCCCTCGGTCCGCTCGGCCCGCACCGAGTCGGACGGCATCCTCCTGACCGTCGAGGAGCCGCACGTCGCCATCCCGGCCGTTCTCGAGAGGCTCAAGAGCGAGGGGCACGCCCTGTCGCGCCTCACGACCCGCCACGCCAGCCTCGAGGACGTCTTCGTGGCGCTCACCGGCAGGCACCTGCGCGATGAGTAGACGTCACCCGTTCCTGCTCCTGGTCCTCGCCCGGCTGCGCGAGCTGATGCGCGAGCCGGAGGTCGTGTTCTGGGTGTTCATCTTCCCGATCCTCCTGGCCGTCGGCCTGGGCGCGGCCTTCCGCAACAAGCCGCCCGATCAGGTCATCGTCGGCGTGGTCGCAATCGAAGGCTCCGATAGAGTGATCGCCGCGCTGACGCCCCGCGGAGGCTTCCGCGTCGAGACCGTCGCCCCCTCCGAGGCCGCCGACCGCCTGCGCCTCGGCAAGGTCGCCCTCATCGTGGTGCCGGGTCCTTCGTACGAGTACCGCTACGACCCCACCCGCCCGGACAGCGTGATGGCGCGACAGAAGGTGCACGACGCGCTCGAGCGCGCCGCCGGCCGCACCGACCCCGTCGAGGTCAAGGAGACCCTCGTCACCGAGCCCGGCGCCCGCTACATCGATT
>JBGPED010000167.1:0-7522 GCA_041482595.1 Acidobacteriota bacterium | reverse complement strand
CTCGCGATCGCCGCGATAGCACTCGGTGCCGCGGTGCAGGCCTGGTCCACGACCTGGAGGCGCGAGAACGAGGAGGAGTTGATCTTCCGCGCCAACCAGTACGTGGACGGGATCATCGCCTACCGCAAGGAGCACGGCGGCCAGTTCCCGCTCACGCTGGAGGATCTCTTCAAGCCGGGTCCGCGCCGCTTGCGGTACATCCGCCGGCTCTACAAGGATCCGATCCTCCCGGACGGCAAATGGGGGCTCCTGTACCTGATGCCGGGCGGACAGGGGGGGTACGACCCGAAGGCGGCCCAGAAGGCGCAGGAGAAGGCGGCGACAGAGTGGGGCTCCGGCTGGGAGACCGCCGGGACGGGGGCGCTGGCGCAGGGGCAGGGCCAGATGCCGGGGGTGACGTCGATCGGGCAGAACCCGTACGGATCCGGAGTCCCCGGGACCGGCGGGATGCCGGCGGGGTCGATGCCGCCGGCCGCCATCCAGGGTGGCCTTCCGCCCATCCCGACGGCACCGCAAGGAGGCGTCGGGGACGGCCAGGAATCGGTCAGCGAGCCGCCGATCGGCTGGCCGATCATCGGGGTGATCAGCCGCGCCACCGGCAAGGCGGCCGAGGACACCTACAAGATCTACAAGGGACACGAGCACGTGGACGAGTGGCAGTTCCACGTCTTCGACCGCGGCGAGAAGATCCAGACGCCCGGGACGCCGGGGGCGCGCCCGGCACCGATGGGTTCCGGCCCGGGATACGGGGGAAAATATCCGATCCAGGGGATCGTCGGCGATCCGAACCGTGGCGGGCCGTACGGCGGGGGCGGACGAGGCTTCCGTCTGGGCGGAGGCCAGAACATCTGGCCGCCGGTCAATAACCCCAATCAGAATCCTAACGGCCAGCAGAACCAGGGGAACAACAACAATAACCAGCCCTGACGGGCCGCGGCCAGCCGTCGCGCTCGCTCGCTCCGCTCTCGCCGCCGATGGCACAGTCTCGATGTTTTACGCGCCGGGACATGGGCGATCCGGGCGTTGACAGGGAATGCGCTTCGCTGGTCTAATTCTTTTCTCCAGAATGCTCCGGACCAAGCGCGGCTCTTGAAGGGGAGGGAGCGATCCTCCCCTCGATTTTTTTGGGGCGGAATCGCGACCATGATCGTCATGAAATTCGGCGGCACCTCACTGGCGGGGGCCGCGCAGATCAGGCAGGTCGGGTCGATCGTCAGGCGGTTCGCGCGCTCGAAGCCCGTGGTCGTGGTCTCGGCGATGGCGGGCGTCACCGACGACCTGATCGCGCTGGCCGAGACGTCGGTCGCGGGGCTGCCGCGCGACGTCAGCGCCCGGCTCGACCGGCTGCAGCGGCGCCACCGGCGCGAGGCGCGCCTCCTGGGCCTGAGCGAGGGCTCCGGGAGCCGCCTGGAGAGGGAGTTCGAGGCGCTGTTCAGCGAGCTGGAGGGGGTCTGCCACGGCGTTCTCCTGCTGCGCGAGCTGAGCCGCAGGTCGCTCGACCTCATCTCCTCCTTCGGTGAGAGGCTCTCGGCCCTCCTGGTCACGGATCACCTGCGCGCGATCGGTCTCAAGGCGCAGTACGTGGACGCGCGCGACCACATCGTCACCGACGAGAGCCACGGCGCCGCCGTCGTCGACTTCGACGCCACCAACCGCAGGCTGCGCAAGGGGGTCCTGCCGGTCGTCAGGAAAGGCGGCCTTCCGGTCGTCACCGGCTTCATCGGCCGCACGCGCAGCGGCGCGACGACGACCCTGGGGCGGAGCGGCTCGGACTACACCGCCTCGATCCTGGGCGGGGCCCTGCGGGCGAAGGAGGTCTGGATCTGGAAGGAAGTGGACGGCGTCTGCACCGCCGATCCGAACCTGGTCCGGAGCGCCCGCGTCGTGCCGCGGATCTCCTACCAGGAAGCGGCGGAGATGGCGCATTACGGCGCCGAGGTCATCCATCCGAAGACTATGCTGCCGGCGCGGCGCGGCCGCATCCCGATCCGGATCAAGAACACCTTCAAGCAGGACGCCCCCGGCACGGTGATCACGGCGCGGCCCGTCGCCCGCGGCACTGCCCCGCTCCTGGTCAGCAGCATCGACGGGATGGCGCTGGTCACGGTCGAGGGGACCGGTATCTTCGGCCAGCCGGGCATGATCCTGAGGCTGCTGACGCCCGTGGCGAACGCGGGCACGAACATCTACATGATCTCGATGTCGTCCTCCGAGTACAACATCTCGTTCGCCATCATGCAGCACGAGCTCGAGAAGACGCTGAAGGCGCTGGAGAAGGACTTCCGCGACCGGGGTCTTTTGGGCGAGCAGGTGGCCCGCATCACGGTCGAGCGCGACATGTGCGCCATCGCGGTGGTCGGCGCCGGGATGAAGGGACAGCACGGCATCGCCGGCCGGGTGTTCAGCGCCCTGGGAGACTCGGGCGTGAACGTCGTGGCGATCGCCCAGGGATCGTCCGAGTACAACATCACCGCCATCATCAAGGGGCGCGACATGAAACAGGGCGTGCGGGCGATCCACGACCGGCTGAACGTCGGCCGCGCCGCGGCCAGGCGCGCCCGGCGGCCGGCGCTCCGGCTGGTCTCGGGCCGGGCCCGCTGAGGCATGGCGGTGAGGCTGTCTCTGGTCCAGCTCGGCAAGGGGACGGTCGGCAAGGCGCTCATCGGGCAGGTCCGGGAGCAGCGTGAGTCGCTCGCGTCACGGCTGGGCGTCGAGCTGGTGTACGCGGGGATCGCGGGGCGGCGCTCGGGGGCGTTCGAGCCTCACGGCATCGACCTCGACCGCTGGGAGGAGCGGGTCGAGGCGGGCGGCCCCGACGGACGCACGATCCTGAAAGAGGCGCTGGGAGTCCTGTCCGGCCCTGCGGTGCTCATCGACGCGACCGCCGAAGAAGGGATGACGGCGCCGTACCTCGAGGCCCTGTCGGCCGGCCTGCACGTGGTCTCCTGCAACAAGAAGCCCCTGGCGGGACCGCTCCGCGAGTACCGCGCCGTCAAGGAGGCCGCGCGCAGGAAGCGGCGCTTCTGGCTGTACGAGGTCTCGGTCGGGGCGGGTCTTCCCGTGATCGGGACGCTGCGGGACCTCCTGGACAGCGGCGACCGGCTGGAGTCGATCGAAGGGTGCTTCTCGGGGACGCTCAATTTCCTGTGCGCCGGGCTCGATTCGGGAGAAAAGTTCTCGGAAGTCCTTGCGCGCGCCCGCGAATTGGGGTACACGGAACCGGATCCCCGGGACGACCTGGGTGGGATGGACGTGGCCCGCAAGGCGCTGATCCTGGCGCGCGAGGCCGGTTGTGACCTCGAGCCGGAGGACGTCCGGCTCGAGCCGTTCTGTCCCATCGACCGGCGCGGCGACGCCTCCAGGTTCGTGGCGAAGTCGGCGGCGCTCGACGCCGAGATGGCTCGAAGGTGGAAAGCGGCGGCGGCGAGGGGGGTGCGTCTCCGCTACGTCGCCTCGATCGACGGCGGCTGCGCGGCATCCCTCAGGGAGGTCCCGGCCGATTCGGCGCTCGGCCGTCTGTCGGGTCCGGAGAACATTTTCGTGTTCCGGACGGGACGGTACGCGAAGAACCCGCTGGTCGTCTCGGGGCCTGGTGCTGGGCCCCAGGTGACGGCGGCCGGGGCGTTCGCCGACGTCATCAAGGTGGCGCGGGCGATCGTCGGGACGGCGTGAGACGGGAGGCGGGCGTGGGGGCTGACAGGCGGATACCGGTCGTGGTCCTCGGCGCGACCGGGGCTGTCGGGCAGAGGTTCGTCCAGCTCCTCGACGGCCATCCCTGGTTCAGGGTGGCGGCCCTGGCCGCCTCGGAGCGCTCGGCCGGTCAGGCCTACGGCAAGGCGGCCCGCTGGTTCCTGCAGGAGCCGATGCCGGAGTGGGCGCGCGACATGGAGGTCGTGCCCTGCCGCCCGGGTCTCGACGCGCGCCTCGCCTTCTCGGGTCTCGACGCCTCGGTCGCCGGGGCGATCGAAGAGGAGTTCGCGCGCGCCGGCTGCGCCGTCGTCAGCAATTCCAGGAACCACCGCATGGATCCCGAGGTGCCGCTCCTGGTGCCGGAGGTCAACGCCGAGCATCTCGAGCTCGTCGAGGCCCAGAAGCGCAAGTGGCGCGGCGGCGGGTTCATCGTCACGAACCCGAACTGCTCGACCGTCGGCCTGGCGCTGTCGATCGCACCGCTCCACCGCGCCTTCGGCGTCAGGCGCCTGGTGGTGGCGACGCTGCAGGCGATCTCGGGCGCCGGGTACCCGGGAGTCGCCTCGGTCGACATCCTCGACAACATCATCCCGTACATCGGCAGCGAAGAGGAGAAGATGGAGTCCGAGACGCTCAAGATCCTCGGCACGGCGAAGGCGCCGGCGGTCTTCGGGGTCAGCGCCCACTGCCACCGCGTGCACGTCTCCGACGGTCATACGCTGGCCGTCTCGGTCGAGACGGAGCAGCGCACGACGCCCGAGGAGGCGACGCGCGTCCTGCGTGAGTTCCGCTCGCCCCTGGCGTCGCTCGGCCTGCCGAGCCTGCCGGAGCGCCCCATCGAAGTGCGCGACGAGCCGGACCGCCCGCAGCCGAAATACGATCGGATGGCGGGCAAGGGGATGACGGTCACCGTGGGGCGCGTGCGCCCATGCCCCGTGCTCGGGCTGAAGTACGTCGCACTGGTCCACAACACGATCCGGGGCGCCGCCGGCGCCGCGATCCTGAACGCCGAAGTCCTGAAGGCGAAGGGGCTCCTGTGACCGAACCGCTGCAGCCGGGCTGGGTCAAGGTGTTCGCGCCGGCCTCGATCGCCAACCTGGGGCCCGGCTTCGACTCCCTGGGCGTCGCGCTGGAGGGGCTGGGCGACACGATCGAGGCGCGCCGCAGCGAGACGCCCGGCGTGCAGATCATCGAGATGACCGGCGAGAAGGAGCACATCCCGACCGATCCGGCCAAGAACTGCGCCGGCCGCGCCGCCGAGACTGTCCTCAAGCAGCTCAAGGGGAAGGCGGCGAAGGAAGCCGGGATGGAGATGAAGCTCCACAAGGGGCTGCCGCCGGGGAGCGGCCTCGGCTCGAGCGCCGCCAGCGCCGTGGGCGGGGCGGTCGCGGCGCACCTCCTGTTCGGCTCGGCGCTCGGCAGCAACATGCTCCTCGAGGCGGCCCTCGAAGGGGAGGTCCTGGCGAGCGGCGGCCGGCACGCCGACAACCTGGCGGCCTCGCTCCTCGGCGGGTTCACCATCGTGAGGAGCCACGAGCCCCTGGACGTCATCAGGCTGGAGCTGCCGTCCGCCATGCGCTTCGTCGTCGTCCTGCCGGGAATGGAGATCGAGACGCGCTTCGCCCGCTCGGTCCTGCCCGAGATGATCGCCCTCAAGGACGCCGCCAGCAACTGGGCGAACACCGCGGCCCTCGTCGCCGCCGTGGCGCAGGGGAAGATCGCCGACTTCGGCCGCGCCGTGGTCGACCGGGTCGTCGAGCCGGTGCGATCGAGGCTCATCCCGGGATTCGCCGATGTGAAGCGCGCGGCGCTCGAGGCCGGGGCGCACGGCTGCTCGATCTCGGGCGCCGGGCCGGCCCTGTTCGCCGTCGCGACCCCCGACGCGGCCGAGAAGGTGGCCCTGGCGATGCACGCCGCCTTCCAGCGCCACGGACTTCCGAGCCGGCACTTCGTCTGCCCGCCCGACAACCGCGGCGCGCGCCGGCTAGATTGACGATGACCTCGACCCGGCGGCCGTACTCCGGGCTGCGCTGCATCGGCTGCGGCCGCGTCTATCCTCTGGAAGAAATCCGCTACGAGTGTGACGCCTGCTCCGACATCCTGGAGGTGACGCACGATCTCGATCGCCTGAAGAACGACCGCGACGGGGCCGGCTGGCGCCGGCTGTTCGACTCGCGCCTGGGCGCAAGGACCGGCGTTCACCGGAGCGGCGTCTGGCGCTACCACGAGCTCGTGCTGCCGGACCTTCCCCTGACGCAGATCGTCAGCAAGCCGGAAGGGAACACCAACCTGTATCGCTCGAAGCGTCTCGAGGAGGTCTCGCGCACGGCCGAGGTGCGCCTGAAGCACGAAGGGGAGAACCCCACCCTGTCGTTCAAGGACCGCGGCATGAGTGCGGGGGTGTCCTGGGCGCTCCACCTCGGCGTGCGGCAGGTCGCCTGCGCCTCGACCGGCGACACCTCGGCGGCCATGGCGGCCTACGCCGCGCAGGTCGACGGGATGCGCGGGGTCGTGGTCCTGCCGAAGGGAAAGATCAGCGTGGAACAGCTGTCGCAGCCGATCGCGTCCGGCTGCCTGACGGTGTCGCTGCCGGCGGATTTCGACGACTGCATCCGCCTGCTTCGCGAAGTCTGCCGGAAGCGCCCGATCTATCTCCTGAACTCGGTCAACCCGGTGCGCATCGAGGGACAGAAGACGATCGCCTACGAGATGGTGCAGGAGCTCGACTGGGAGCCGCCCGACTGGGTCGTCGTCCCGGTCGGCAACGCCGGGAACATCTCGGCCATCGGCAAGGGGTTCGTCGATCTGAAAACACTCGGAGTCATCGACCGGGTGCCGAGGCTGCTCGGAGCGCAACCGGACGCCGCTGCGCCCCTGGCGCGGGCGCACCGCGAGGGGTACAAGGAGCGCGTCCGCGTGAAGGCGGCCGACACCGTGGCGACCGCCATCCGCATCGGCGACCCCGTGTCGTACGACAAGGCGGTAAGCGCAGTGCGCCAGTCGGGAGGCGCCTTCATCTCCGCGAGCGAGCAGGAGATCATGGACGCCAAGGCTCTCGTCGACGCCACGGGCGTCTACATCTGCCCGAACTCGGCGACGGCGGTGGCCGGGTTCCTCAAGGCGCGGGAGCAGGGGACCATCGCCCCGGACGAGCGGGTCGTTATCGTCGCCACCGCCCACGGCTGCAAGTTCAGCCAGGCCACGATCGATTACCATGGGGGGCGCCTGCCCGGTGTCCAGCCGCGCCTCGCGAACCGGGTGGTCGAGATCGCCGCGGACGCGGCGGCCATCGAGCGCCTCCTGGCGTCGGGGGACGCGGGGGCCTCCTCTCGAAAGGACGGCGAATGACCATGCCCAGGAGATCCCGGAAGGCGACGTCCCGGAGCGCCCGACGGCGGAAGCCCGCCGCCCGGCCGCGACCCCGCCGGGTGCCCGCCGCCCGGACGTCCCCGGTCGCGCCCGCCGGGCGCGGCAGCGTCCTGCGCGCCAGGGATCTCATGACGCGCACGCCGGTCACCGTGCCGGCCGACATGAAGGTCGGGGCGCTGTGCGATCTTCTCCAGGAGAGGAACATCAACGGCGCGCCCGTGGTCGACGAGAACGGCCGGCTGGTCGGCGTGGTCACGCAGGAGGACATCATCTACGGCGCCATGGGACACCCGTCACCCGGGGACGCCGACTTCCCGTCCGCCGGCGTTCCCGCGGGGAGACCTTCGAAACGGGTCGTGGCGATGCTGCGCGGGAGGCACCTGCAGGAGGCGCCGCCGGCGCCGCCCCGCCAGGGGGAAAAGCCGTTCTGGGCCGAGCACAGGGCTCCCGACCCGATGGAGAT
>JBGPED010000166.1:0-7532 GCA_041482595.1 Acidobacteriota bacterium | reverse complement strand
CTCGGGCGTCAGCTTTCCGGGCTTGCGCAGGACGGCGTCCGGGACGCCGATTTTCCCCACGTCGTGCAGCAGGGCGCCGCGGTAGATGTCGGTCAGGTCCGGCTCCCCCACACCCATCCGGCGCGCCACGGCCACCGTGTACGAGGCCACGCGCAGGGAATGCCCCAGCGTCTCCGTGTCGCGCGTGTCGAGGGCCGACGCCAGGGCCTCCAGCGTCGTCTGGTAGGAGGATTGCAGCCGCGACAGCAGCTCCTCCACCTCCCGGTTCTTGCCGACCAGCTCGGCCGTCCGTGCCGCGACCTTGATCTCGAGCGTCTTCTGATACTCCCGGTTCTCGCGCAGCAGGCGCTGCTTCTCCAGGGCCCTCTCCACCGTGATCCGGACCTCGGCGAGATTGAAGGGCTTGGTCAGGTAGTCGCAGGCCCCCAGACGCATCGACTGGATGGCGGTCTCGACGTCCACGAGACCCGTCAGCATGATGATCTCAGTGTCCGGGCGGACCTTCTTGATCTCCTGAAGGAGATGAACCCCGTCCATTTCCGGCATGTCGATGTCGCTCACCACCAGCTCGAAGCCGTTCGCCTGGACCTTCCTGAGGCCTTCGACGCCGTCGCAGGCCGTGTCGCAGCGGTAACCGCTGTCCGACAGGCCCTCGTTCAGCAGGTCCCGTATCGCCCGGTCGTCGTCGACAATCAGGATGTGGGTCGGCTCTGGCATGTGTCCGTTCCGGGGGTTTCGGCGGCGACACGTCGCCGCCGCAACGGCAATGTAGGTTACGAAAAGGAGAGGCGCAATGAACGCGGTGGCGGCGCGACGCCGCGACCGAAGCCGATTTCAATCTTTGGATTCGACCTTCGTCATGTCCAGCCAGTTCGGCCCGATTTTGAGATCGGCCACCAGAGGGACGCGCAGCGGGTGGACACCCTCCATCACCTCGCGCACCATCCGGGACACGGAGGGCACCTCCGTCTCCGGCACTTCCAGAACCAGCTCGTCATGCACCTGCAGCGTCATGCGCGCGCCGCTCCCCGCCTCCTTGAGGCGGCGGGCAAGCGCCACCATCGCGAGCTTGATGAGATCCGCGGCCGTGCCCTGGATGGTCGTGTTCACGGCGGCGCGGAGCGCCTGCTGGCGGGCGTTCCGATCCGTGCCCTTGATCTCCGGGAAGTGGCGTACGCGGCCGAGCAGGGTCCTGACGCGGCCCTCCGATTCCACCGCCGCGATCGTGGCCTCGATGTAGTCCTTCACCCGGGGCAGGCGCTTGAAGTACGCCTCGATGAAGCCCTCCGCCTCCTTGAGCGGTATCCCCTGCTCGCGCGCCAGACGCTGGGCGCCCATGCCGTAGATGATCCCGAAGTTCACGACCTTGGCGCGCCGGCGCATCTCGTCGCTCACGAGATCGGGCATCATGCCGAAGACTTCCGCCGCCGTGCGGCGGTGAATGTCCTCGCCGGTCCGGAAGGCGTTCACCAGGGCCGGATCGCCGCACAGGTGGGCGAGGACACGCAGCTCGATCTGCGAGTAATCGGCCGACAGGAGCACATGACCGCGATCCGTGACGAAGGCCCTGCGGATCTGCCGGCCCTGCTCCGTCCGCACCGGGATGTTCTGAAGATTGGGCTCGCTGCTGCTCAGGCGGCCGGTGGCGGCGACCGCCTGGTTGAAGGAGGTATGGACCCGGCCCGTGTCCCGGTTGATCAGGCCGGGCAGGCTGTCCACATAGGTCGACTTGAGCTTCTGCAGGCTCCTGTATTCCAGGATCCGGCGCGGCAGCTCGTGCTCCTCAGCCAGCTCTTCGAGGACCTCCACGCTGGTGGAGAACGACCGCGTCCTCTGGGTCCTGCGCCCGGGAGTCAATTTCAGCCGGTCGAACAGGATCTCTCCCAGCTGCCGGGGCGAGTTGATGTTGAACTCCCTCCCCGCGAGGGCGTGGATCTCGGACGTCAGGCGGGCCAGCTGCGCTTCCCATTCGCGCGACAGCGAGGCGAGGAAGTCCGTGTCGACGCGCACGCCGGCGGCTTCCATCTCCGCCAGGACGTACGCCAGGGGCAGCTCCAGGTCGTTGAACAGGGGCAGAAGCCCGTCGTCCCTCATGCCCGCCTCCAGGCGGTCGCGGACGGCCAGCACGGAGGAGACGCGCGCGCACACGAGGGCCGCGGCCCGCTCCACCTCGATTTCGGCGAGCGGGACGCTCCTGGCGCCCGAGCCGAGCACCGACTCGTAGGCCGGGACCGCAAGCCCCGCGACGTCCCGCGCGACCGCCTCGAGGGCGTGGCTGCGCCGCGAGGCGTCGAGGAGGTAGCTGGACAGCATGGTGTCGAACTCGACGGGCGGCGGATCCCAGCCGAAGCGCCGGAGCAGGATCAGATCGCTCTTGACGTTGTGGGCCTCCCGCCGCGGACCCTGCCCCTCGAACAGGGGACGCAACCGATGAAGGACGGTCGCCCGGTCGAGCTGGGGTGGAGCGCCGAGGTGGCGGTGCGCCACCGGCACGTAGAAGCTTTCACCGTCCGCCCCGGCCAGGGCGACGCCGACGAGTCCGGCCCGCATCGGCTCGGCGTGGTCCCGCTCCACGTTGAAGGCGAACCGCCCCGACGCCCGCAGCCGCTCCACCGCCCGCTCCAGGGCCGCGACATCCCGGACGACCGTGTGACGCACCTCCGCCGTCACCACGGGAGCCGCGAACTCCCGCACGAGCGCGTCGAATTCGAGATCCTGGAAGAGCTGGCGGGCCGCCTCCTGATCGGCCGCGCCGACCCTCAATCCGTCGGGATCGAACGACAGCGGGACGTCATAGCGCAGTGTGGCCAGGTCGCGGCTCAGGCGGGCCACGTCGGCGTTCGCCAGCAGGCCTTCCCGGTACGTCTTCCGGGGGATGGCCGAGGCCGCGAGCAGGACCGACTCGAGATCGCCGTACTGACGGATCAGGTCCTTGGCGCCCTTCTCCCCGATGCCGGGAACGCCCGGGATGTTGTCGGAGGCGTCGCCGCAAAGCGCCAGCACGTCCCGCACCTGATCGGGGCGGACCCCGAAGACGCGCGCAACACCCTCGCGATCGAGAAACTGCTCGCTCACGGGATTGAAGACCATGACACCGTCTCCCACGAGCTGCAGCAGGTCCTTGTCGGTGGCCACGATGACGACCTGCAAGCCGGCCTTGCGGCCGCGATCGGCGAGCGTCGCGATGACGTCGTCCGCTTCGAACCCGGGGAACTCCAGCACGGGGACCCCCAGGACATGGCAGACCTTCTTCACGTAGGGGATCTGCACGACCAGATCGGCAGGCGTCTCGGGCCGGTTCGCCTTGTACTCGGCGAACGCCTTGTGCCGGAACGTCGGCTCCGCGAGGTCGAAGGCCACTCCGAGGTGTCGCGGCGCGTGTTCGCGCAGGAGCTTGCGCAGCATCGACGTGAAGCCGAAGATGGCGTTGGTCGGGAGACCCTTGCTGGTGCTCAGACCGCGAATGGCGTAGAAGGCGCGGTACAGGTTGTTGCTTCCGTCGACGAGGTAGAGGGCACGCCCGGGATCAGGACGATCCGCCATGTCGCGGCCTCCTCTTCGGTGTCCTGCGGGCGCGCGAGCTCCCCGCGAACGGCGCCCGGAGGAGCTCCGCGATGGCGCGGGCCCGCTCCCGGGGATCGCGGATGTCCCGCCGCAGGCGCGCGCGGATCGAGCCGACTTCCCGGACCAGGGAGGCATACTCGGGTCCCACGCGGCGGGCCAGATCGTCGCGCAGCATCCGGGCCAGGCCCGGGCTCCTGCCTGCCGTGGAGACGGCGACGAGCAGGTCGCCGCGCCGCAGGACCGCGGGCATGAACAGGGTGCAGAGGGAAGGGTCGTCGGCCACGCCCACGAAGGCCCCGATGCGACGGGCCGCGCGAGCGACGGCCCGGTTCGTGGCGGGGTCGGAGGTCGCTGCCAGGATGAAGCGCGCGCCCCTCAGGTGGGAGGGCCTGTACGCGGCCCGCTTCCAGCGCACCCGGCCGAGGAGCGCCTGGCGCCGGATGGACTCCGTCACACGCGGAGCGACGACCACGACGTCGGCGGCCGTGCGCAGCAGAATCCTGAGCTTCCTCTCGGCCACGCGCCCTCCGCCGACGACGATCCACAGGACGCCGGTCTGATCGAGGACGACCGGGAGCGGCTGGATCGCACGGCGGGACGTCAGGACGGGCGCTCCTGGCCGGCGCCGCGCCCGGCGGCCGGGCGCGGCAGCCACGCATAGATCGGGAAGGAGCTGCAGAGGCTCGCGACGCGGCCGCGCAGGGTCTCGATGGCGCGCCCGTCCGGTTCCCGCTCGAGCGCTTCGAGGATCAGGCGGGCGATCTCGTCCATCTGGGCAGGTCCCATCCCCCGGGTGGTCACGGCGGGCGTGCCGATCCGCACGCCGCTGCCAATCATCGGCTTCTCCGGATCGAACGGGATGGTGTTCTTGTTGAGGGCGATGCCCACCCTCTCCAGTCTCTGCTCGACCGCGCGTCCCGTCAGTTTCCTCGTCCGCAGATCCAGAAGGAACAGGTGGGTGTCGGTCCCGCCCGAGACGATCCGAAGACCGCCGGCCGCGAGAAGCGCCGCCAGTCTCACGGCGTTGTCCACGGTCCGTTTCTGATCACGCTTGAACTCCTCGGTCATCGCCTCCTTGAACGCCACCGCCTTGGCCGCGATCATGTGCACGAGCGGCCCACCCTGTGTCCCGGGGAACACGGCGCTGTCGATCTCCTTCGCGTAGCGCTCGCGGCAGAGGATGATCGCCCCGCGCGGGCCGCGCAGGGTCTTGTGGGTCGTGGTGGTCACGAAATCGGCGTAGGGCACGGGATTCGGATGCACCCCGCCCGCGACCAGACCCGCGACGTGCGCGATGTCGGCCATCAGCAGGGACCCCGCCTCGTCGGCGATCCGGCGGATGCGGGGGTAGTCGATGATCCGCGCGTAGGCGCTCGCCCCCGCGACGATCAGGCGGGGCCGGTGCTCCAGGGCCAGACGCTCCAGCTGGTCGTAGTCCAGAAGCTCCGTCTCACGGCTGACACCGTAGGGGACGATCTTGAAGTATCGCCCCGAGAAGTTCAGGGGATGGCCGTGAGTCAGGTGTCCGCCGTGCGAGAGATCCATCCCCAGGATGACGTCGCCCGGCTTGAGCATCGCGAGGTAGACCGCCATGTTCGCCTGCGAACCCGAATGCGGCTGGACGTTGGCGTGCTCCGCGCCGAAAATCGCCCTGGCCCTGTCGATGGCCAGGCGCTCGACCGTGTCGGAGTGCTCGCATCCTCCGTAGTAGCGGCGCCCGGGATACCCCTCGGCATACTTGTTCGTGAACACGGAGCCCATGGCTTCCAGCACGGCGCGCGACGCGAAGTTTTCGGAGGCGATCAGGACCAGGGTTCCGTCCTGCCGGGCGACCTCGGCGGCGAGCGCCATGGCCACTTCGGGATCGGTCTTCTGCAGGGACTCCAGCATGACGTCCTCCTTCCTGTCACGTCCTCCGGCGGCGGTGGCCGAAGATCCGGGTGCGTCGGACCGCCGTCACGGGGGGTATGAGGGGGAGGTCCTGCGCGGAACGGTTCGCTCGACGGGCGGCTGATGATAGGCCACGGCCCTTGGGGAGATCAAGGCGGGGCGTGATCGCTTCGACATGATATGATCGCGTGCCCGCGCGGTCGAACGCGCCGACGCGCGCTGCGTGACATGAGACCGCCGAACGCCCTCCATTACGTCTCGACCGGAAATCCTCGCGGGCCCGTCCTGCTGTTCCTTCACGGCATCACGGGCTCCAGGCGGTACTGGCAGAAGAAGGTCCGGCCGCTCGGGCAGGATTACCACCTGGTCATCCCCGATCTGCTCGGGTTCGGCCTGTCTCCCAAGCCGTACCTGGAGTACACCCTGCCGGTGTTCCGCGACAGCGTGCGCAGCTTCGTGGAGGAGATGGATCTCGCCGGACGCCCCCTGACCATCGTCGGTCACTCCCTCGGCGGCCTGATCGCCCTGGAGTACGCCGCGCTCCACGGGTCGCATGTCCGACGAATGATCTTGCTGAGCCTTCCGCGCTTCAGCGATCCCGCGACCGCGCACGCTCTCTTCTGGCGCGGCTCGCCGCATTACCGACGCCTCCTCAACGAGCACTCCCTGGGGGAAACGATCTCCCAGATGAAACGCACCGGCCTGGAGCTCACCCTGCGGTACATGCTGCGCTTTCCCTGGTCGGTGGTCATCGACAGTCACAAGTTCACCTTCAAGTCGCTCACGTCGACGCTGGAGCATTGTCTTCTCAGCTACCAGGTCGATCGGATCCTGCCCCAGGTCACTCCCCTGCCCACGCTCCTGATCCACGGCGAGCAGGACTCCGTGGCGCCACTGGACCATGTGCGTCCGCTCCCGGAACTCTACCCCCACATGCGCCTGCGCACCGTGCGGGGCACCGGACACCACCTGTTCCTGACCCACACACGCCTCTGCCTGGACCTGTTCATGGAATTTCTGGCGGAGGACGACCAGGAATTCGTGGCTGGTCAGGACGTTCAGACGGCCCGATCGAAGCCGGATTCCGGGTCCAGAACTTGAATGTCACGTATAAATCACTGATAACAAATTATATTAAGTGAATCAAATAGTTTGACAATGACACACTCAATATTTATACTGAGCATCTTATTAATAACAAGTCGGGGAGACAGTCGCTCAGCATGAATCTCGATAAGTTGACCGTCCGTTCCCAGGAGGCACTGCAGGAGGCTCAGCAGTCCGCAGCCGGGCTGGGCCATCCCGACATTGCTCCGGAGCACCTTCTTCAGGCGCTCTTGAACCAGGAAGGCGGACTTGCGCCGATCCTTCTGCAGCGAATCGGCGCCGAAGTGCCGCGGCTGAAGGCGCGGGTACGCGACTTTCTCGCATCCCGCCCGAAAGTCCAGGGCGGATCCTCCCCGCGCATCGACGAACGCCTGCGCGCCGTCGTGGAGAAGGCCGAGGCGAAGGCCGACGAGTTCCACGACGACTTCGTCTCAGTCGAGCATCTCCTTCTCGCCCTCGTCGAGGGCGGCGGAACGGCGGCGGCCCTTCTCCAGGACGCGGGCGCGACCGGCGGTAAGATCCTGGAGGCTCTGCGCGCCATCCGGGGCAGCCAGCGGGTGACGTCCCAGAACCCCGAGGACACCTTCCAGTCGATCGAGAAGTACGCCCGCAACCTCACCGACATGGCCCGGCGTGGCAAGCTCGACCCGGTCATCGGGCGGGACGAGGAGATCCGCCGGGTGGTCCAGGTCCTGTCGCGCCGCACCAAGAACAATCCGGTCCTCATCGGCGACCCGGGCGTGGGCAAGACCGCCATCGTCGAAGGGTTGGCGCGCCGCATCGTGGATGGAGACGTTCCCGAGGGTCTCAAGAACAAGCAGGTCGTCGCCCTGGATCTGGGCGCCCTGGTGGCGGGAACGAAGTACCGTGGCGAGTTCGAGGACCGGCTGAAGGCGCTGCTGCGGGAGATCGAGCAGAGCGGGGGACGCTACATCCTGTTCATCGACGAGCTCCACACGCTCGTGGGAGCG
>JBGPED010000165.1:0-7534 GCA_041482595.1 Acidobacteriota bacterium | reverse complement strand
AGGCAGGACCCGAACATCATCCTCGTCGGCGAGATCCGCGACTTCGAGACGGCCGAGATCGCGGTCAAGGCGGCCCTCACCGGCCACCTCGTGCTGTCCACGCTGCACACGAACGACGCGCCGTCCACGGTGAACCGTCTCATGAACATGGGGATCGAGCCGTACCTGGTCGCCACCTCGGTGCACCTGATCTGCGCCCAGCGGCTCGTGCGCCGGCTGTGCAAGGACTGCAAGGAAGAGGTCAGCATGCCGACGCAGGCGCTGGTCGACATCGGCTACGGCGCCGACGAGGCGCCCAAGGTCAAGCTGTACAAGGGGAAGGGCTGCCCGACCTGCAACAACACCGGCTACAAGGGACGCGTCGGTCTGTACGAGGTGATGGAGATCACGGACGCCATGCGCGAGATGATCCTGACCGGCGCGTCATCCATCGAGCTGAAGAACAAGGCCATCGAAGAGGGAATGATCACGCTCCGCGGCTCGGGTCTCCGCAAGATCAAGGCGGGCCAGACGACCGTGGAGGAAGTCGTGCGCGAGACGGTGCTTTGAGGAGGGACAGATGGCGGTCACGCTGCATCAATTGCTGAAAACGCTGGTCGAGCAGGGAGGGACGGACCTGCACGTCACGACCAATTCTCCGCCGCAGATCCGCGTCGACGGCAAGCTGGTACCGCTGCAGCTCCCGCCGCTCACGGCGCCCGAAACCAAGGCGCTCGCCTACAGCGTGCTGACCGACAACCAGAAGCACCGCTTCGAGGAGAACCTGGAGCTCGATTTCTCCTTCGGCGTCAGGGGGCTGGCGCGCTTCCGCGCCAACATCTTCAGCCAGCGAGGCGCCGTGGCGGCCGCCTTCCGGACCATTCCCTGGGAGGTGAAGAACTTCTCCGAGCTCGGGCTGCCCGAGGTCGTGGCCACGCTGTGCGAGAAGCCGCGCGGGCTGATCCTGGTGACCGGTCCGACCGGCTCCGGCAAGTCGACCACCCTGGCCGCGATGATCGACAAGATCAACAACGAGGACAAGGGGCACATCGTCACCATCGAGGACCCGGTCGAATACCTGCACGGCCACAAGAGCTGCATCGTCAACCAGCGGGAATTGTTCGCCGACACCCACTCGTTCAGCAACGCGCTCAGGTCGGTGCTGCGCCAGGATCCCGACGTGGTGCTCATCGGCGAGATGCGCGACCTCGAGACGATCGAGGCGGCCCTGCGCATCGCCGAGACCGGCCACCTGACCTTCGGCACCCTGCACACCAACTCCGCGGCCCAGACGATCAACCGGATCATCGACGTCTTTCCGGCGCACCAGCAGTCGCAGATCCGCGCCCAGCTGTCCTTCGTGATCGAGGGGATCCTCTGCCAGTCCCTCCTGCCGAAGGCATCCGGGAAAGGACGCTGCCTGGCGATGGAGATCCTGGTCCCCAACTCCGCCATCAGGAACCTCATCCGCGAGGACAAGATCCACCAGATCTACTCGATGATGCAGACTGGACAGTCCCAGTTCGGGATGCAGACGTTCAACCAGTCACTCGCCAGCCTCTATTTCAAGAAACAGATCACGTTGACCACCGCCCTGTCGCACAGCAGCAACCCGGACGAGCTGCAGGAGATGATCAACCGCGGCGCGGGGCTCATCAACCAGCCGACCGCGGCGAGCAACGCCGCCGTGCGGTCGGCCGCCCGCAAGTAACGTCCCGGGAGACGCACGAGGAGCCAACATGCCGAACTACACCTGGAAGGGCAAGAACCGGATGGGGAAGATGCAGGAGGGCACGGTCGCCGCCGAGAACAAGGAAGCGGTGATCGCCCTCCTCCGCCGCCAGCAGATCATGGTGTCGGCGGTGACCGAGAAGGGGAAGGAGATCGCCGTCCCGAAGTTCGGAGGGGGCGTCGGCCAGAAGGAGATCGCCATCTTCACCCGGCAGTTCTCGGTCATGATCGACGCCGGTCTCCCGCTGGTGCAGTGCCTGGAGATCCTCGGATCCCAGCAGAAGAACCGCGCCTTCCAGAAGGTGCTGTTCCAGGTGCGCCAGGACGTCGAGTCCGGCTCGACCCTCGCCGATTCGCTGCGCAAGCACCCCAAGGTGTTCAACAACCTGTTCTGCAACATGATCGCCGCCGGCGAGTCGGGCGGTATTCTGGACACCATCCTGCAGCGCCTGGCGCAATACATCGAAAAGGCGGTCAAGCTGAAGGCGGCCGTCCGGTCGGCCATGATCTATCCCGTGGCGGTCATCACGATCGCCATCGGCGTGGTCGTCATCATCCTCTGGAAGGTCATCCCAACCTTCGCGATGCTGTTCCAGGGTCTCGGCGCCACCCTGCCTCTCCCGACCCGGATCACGATCGCGGTCAGCAACTTCCTGGGTCGCTTCATGCCGCTCCTGGTGCTGGCGATGGGGGCAATCGCCTTCTTCCTGAACCGCTACAACAAGACCTACAAGGGGCGCCGACAGATCGACGCCTTCGTCCTCAAGATCCCCGTCCTCGGCGACCTGATGCGCAAGATCTCCGTCGCACGCTTCTGCCGCACGCTCGGCACTCTCATCCAGTCGGGCGTGCCGATCCTGGAGGGCCTGGAGATCACGGCGCGCACCTCGGGCAACGCCATCGTCGAGGACGCCATCATGGCGACGCGCAAGAGCATCGAAGAGGGCAAGACGATCGCCGGCCCGCTCGAGGAGACGGGGGTCTTCCCGTCGATGGTCGTGCAGATGATCAGCGTCGGCGAGCAGACCGGGGCCCTCGACGCCATGCTGTCCAAGATCGCCGACTTCTACGAGGACGAGGTGGACGAGGCGGTCGAGAACCTGATGGCCCTGCTCGAGCCCCTCATGATCCTCTTCCTCGGGATCATGATCGGCGGCATCGTCATCTCCATGTACATGCCGATGTTCAGCCTGCTCGGCAAGATCGCCTAGGCGCATGAATGGGAGCGCAGGAGCGGGAACTCCGGAGGCAGCTCGACTGGCTCATGACCTTCCGGGTCGTGATCATCACGACCCTCATGGTCTCGACGTTCGTCATCGAGCTGATGTACCGGCCGCTCCTGTCGCTCCAGCCGTTCTACGTGCTGGCGGTCGTCACCTATGCCATGACGATCGCCTACGCGATCCTGTCGCGCACGCTGCGCGCGGTGCTGCCGCAGATCTACGCCCAGCTCATCGGCGACCTCCTGGTTGTGACGGGGTTCGTCTACCTGACGGGCGGGGCGGAGAGCCCGTTTTCCTTTCTTTACCTGCTGACGATCATCATCGGCAGCATTCTCCTCGTGAGGCGCGGCGGCTTCCTGGTGGCGGCGTGCTCCTGGCTGATGTACGCCGGCATGGTGCTTCTGATCCAGAAGGCCGTCCTGCCGCCGTACCCGGCGGGGAGCGAGGAGGGCGGGACCGCCGCCGTGCGCATCCTCTACTCCCTGGTCGCGCACCTCGTGTCGTTCTTCGCCGTGGCGTACCTGGCGTCCTACCTGACCGAGAACCTGAGACGAACCGGCCGGGAGCTGGAGATGCGCCGGGACGACCTGGCGCAACTGCGGGACTACAACGACAACATCATCGAGAGCATGAACTCCGGGCTCCTGACCACCAACGCGGAGGGGACGATCACCTTCGCCAACCGGGGCGCCACGGAGATCACCGGCCGGCCGATCGCCGATCTCATCCGCCGCAACATCCTGGAGGTCCTGGGCCAGACCCCGGACTTCCTGTCGCGCGTGCGCGCGGCCCTCGAGAGCGAGAAGCGCTTCCGCAGCGAGCTGGACTACGAGGATGGTCGCGGGCGCAGGCTGTTCCTCGGGTTCACGGTCTCGGTGCTCCGGGATCGCGGCGGAGATCCTCTCGGCATGATCTTCATCTTCCAGGATCTCACCGAGATCCGGGCCCTGGAGGACGAGGTCGCGCTGAAGAAGCGCATGGCGGCCCTGGGGGAGATGGCCGCCGGCGTGGCGCACGAGTTGCGGAATCCCCTGGCCTCGATCAGCGGGTCGGTGCAAGTCCTCAAGAATGACCTGAAGCCGCAGGGAGAGGCGGCGGAGCTTATGGACATCGTGATCAAGGAGTCGAAGCGCCTGGACCAGATCATCCGGGACTTCCTGCTGTTCGCCAAGCCCGGACGCTTCCACCCGGAACCGGCGGACCTGGCGGCGGTCCTGCGGGAAACGCTCAGCCTCCTGGAGAACAGCGAGGAGCGGCGGCCCCACCACCGGGTCGAGACGCGCTTCCGCCCGGAGACGATCCGGGTCGACCTCGACGTCAACAGGATGAAGCAGGTCTTCTGGAACCTGGCCAAGAACGCCCTGAAGGCGATGCCCGAGGGGGGCACATTGACCATCAGCGCCCTCGACCTGGGTGACGGACAGGTGAGCGTGACCTTCGCCGACACCGGGTTCGGCATGTCCGAGGAGGACATCGCCTCGAACTTCCAGCCGTTCCATGGTTCGTTCGCCAGCGGCACGGGGCTGGGCCTGGCGATCGTCTATCGCATCATCGAGGAGCACAGCGGGCGTATCCGGGTGAAGAGCCGCCGGGGGAAAGGCACGGAGATCGCGGTTCACCTGCCGCGCCAGACGGACGTCCGGGCGGAACACGAGGAGCGGCGATGGACCGCGTCCTGATCATCGACGACGAGAAGGGGATGCGCGATTTCCTCTCCATCATGCTCAAGAAGGAGGGGTACTCGGTCGTCGCGTCGGAGTCGGCGGAGAAGGCCTCGGAAATCGTCGGCAAGGGGGAGTTCGACCTCGTGATCACCGACATCTCCATGCCCGGGAAGTCGGGGATCGACATCCTGAAGCAGACCAAGGCCGCCAACCCCGACACACCGGTGATCATGATCACCGCGTACGCCTCGACGGAGAGCGCGATCGAGGCGCTCAAGCTCGGCGCCTACGACTACATCATCAAGCCGTTCGACGTCGAGGAGATGAAGACGGTCGTCGGCAACGCCCTGGAGAAGCGCCGCCTGGAGAACGAGAACCGCGCGCTGAAGCGGGAGCTCAAGGAGAAGCTGCGCTTCGACGAGATGGTGGGCGACAGCCCCCGGATGCGCGAGGCCATGGAGCTCATCGCGAAGATCGCGCCGACCAACAGCACCGTCCTGATCTCGGGGGAATCGGGGACCGGCAAGGAGCTCGTCGCCCGGGCCATCCATGCCGGCAGTCCCTGCAAGGACCGCCCCTTCGTGTCGATCAACTGCGGTGCTTTGCCGGACGAGCTCCTGGAGAGCGAGCTGTTCGGTCACGTGCGCGGCTCGTTCACGGGAGCGATCACCGCCAAGAAGGGACTGTTCGAGGTCGCCGACGGCGGCACCATCTTCCTGGACGAGATCGGCGACACCACCCCGGCGATGCAGATCAAGCTCCTGCGGGTCCTGCAGGAGCGCCGCATCCGGCGCGTCGGAGGGACCGACGAGATCGAGGTGAACGTGCGCGTCCTGGCGGCGACCAACCAGGACCTCGAACAGCTCGTGCGGCAGAAACGCTTCCGCGAGGACCTCTACTACCGCATCAACGTGATCCAGATCCGCATGCCGGCCCTGCGCGAGAAGACCGAGGACATCCCGAACCTGGCGCTGCACTTCCTGGTGAAGTACGGGCGCATCATGGGGAAGAAAATCACGCGCATCAGCGAGGAGGCGATGGCGCGCCTGATGGAGCACGAGTGGCCTGGCAACGTGCGCGAGCTGGAAAACGTCATCGAGCGCGCCGTGGCGCTCGAGGCCTCCGACGCCATCACCGCGGACAGTTTGTCGCGCGAGGTCCGGAGCGGCGGCCGGCCGGTGCAGGAGCTCCCGATCGTTCTTTCGGACGGTGGCATCGATCTGGAGTGCCAGCTCGAGCGGCTGCGAGAGCATTACATGGAGGAGGCGCTGCGGCGGGCCCAGGGGATCCAGACCAAGGCGGCCGAGATTCTCGGGATGAGTTTCCGCTCCTTCCGCTACTTCGCCAAGAAGTACCGGCTGACGGATCGCAAGGAGCCCCGGGCGAACGTCGGGTAAGGTTCCGCCTTCTCACACGACAGCTCGTCTGGAGACGCGTGCCGGCCATGCACTCCGCAAGCGATGGGCGCGCCTGGACGCTCCCGAAGACGCTCCCTGCGGTCGTCCTGGGACTCCTGCTCCTGCTCGCCTTCCACGGGGCGTTCGCGGGACGTCTCTTCTACCTGCGCGACATCTCCCAGAATCACTACCCGGTGCGGGCCCAGGTCACCGCAAGGCTTCTGTCCGGGGCCCTGCCGCTGTGGGACCCCTACCACGACGGCGGGACACCGCTCCTGGCGAACCCGAACGCTCTGGTGCTGCACCCGATCTCGCTCCTGTTCTTCATCCTGCCGTTCGACGCGGCGTTCGTCGCCTCGATCATCCTGCAGTTCGCGCTCCTGGCGGGGGGAGGATATTGGCTGGCGCGCTCGCTCCTCATGGGACGCGAAGCCGCGCTTCTCGTCGCCGCCGTCCTGTCCCTGTCGGGACCCGCGGCTTCTCTCGCGAGCATGCAGAACGTCCTTTCGGCCGCGGCCTGGGTGCCGATCGCCCTGTGGGCCCTTCACCGGGGGCTGGCGCCGGGCCGCCGCTTCCTGCTGGCGGGGGCCGCCCTGTGCGCGGGGGTGGTCCTGATCGCCGCCGAGCCGGGTGCACTTGTGTCCCTTGTCCTCGTCGGGTGCGTCCTCGCGGCGACGGAGCCGGCCCCCGCTTCCGGACGTCGTCTCAACCGCCCGGCCTGCGTGGCGTTCGGCGTCGTTCTCGTGGCGGCGGCCCTCGTGGCGGCGGTCGAAATCATCCCCGCGAGCGCGCTTCTGCCCCTGTCCGAACGAGGTGGGGGGTTTGCGGAGGGGGAAGGGCTCAAGTGGTCCCTAAGGCCCGAGCGCCTTCTCGAGATGGTGGTTCCACGGGCGTTCGGCGACCCGAGCCGGCTGTCGCCGGTTTCGTGGTGGGGTGGCTTCCTGTTCGAGGGGCGCTTTCCGTTTCTCCTGTCGGTCTACCTGGGGGCGATCCCGTGCGCTCTCGCCGTGATCGGCGCCTTGCACCGCGGCGCGGAGATGGCGCGCCGGCGCGCCCTGGGGGGGATCGCGACGCTGGCCCTGGTGCTGGCCCTCGGGGGGAACAGCGCGGTCTACAGGGGGCTGTTCGGCGCCTTCTCTCCCGTAAGACAAGTGCGCTATCCGGAGCGCTTCGTTCTGCCGTTCGTGGTCGCGGTGGCGATCCTCGCGGGGTACGGGCTCGAACGCCTGATCACAAGGGCGCCGTCACGGCGGGCGTTGCGCGGGATCACGACGGCCGCGGCATCGTCCTTCGTCTTCTGTGTCTGTGCGGCCACCGCGCGGTTCTCCGACGGTCTGCTGATCCGGCTGGCCCATGTCCCGGCCTCCTTCCTGGCGACGGACGGCGGGGCGATGGTGCGCGGGGCGCTGTTGCGCTCGGCCCTCTGGGCGTTCGGGGAAACTGCCGTCCTCATGGCCCTGACCATTTATTTGTTGTCGCGCCCGATCGAGCCGCGGGCACGGGCCGCGGCGCTCGCGGTCGTGCTGCTGTCGTCCGTGTT
>JBGPED010000164.1:0-7538 GCA_041482595.1 Acidobacteriota bacterium | reverse complement strand
GGGGCGCTTCGGTAGGCGACCGTCCGGCGGCGCCGGTGCGGCAGGAACATGGCCATGGGGAAACGTCGGTCCCCGGCGTATAGGAGGGCGCGACGGTGAAGCAGGTGATCGTCCGCGGTGAAACCGCCCCGCCTCTCGGGCGCCGTGAAAAACGGTTCAACCGGCCCGGCGACGATCCGCTTGATGGCGCGCTTGTAGCGGGCCAGGGGGTGATCCTCGCCTCGCCGCTTCTGTGGCGCATAGTCCGGATAGGACGCCCAGGTCCCCGCCAGGATGGCGGGGACGATCTCTTTCAGGACGTGGTGCGGCTTGAACACGGTCGCATGGTCGAGGATGGCGACGATCTTGACCGTCAGGCTGTCCAGGCGCTCGCCGCGCCGCATGAGACCGCCCCCGATAGACGTCAGGCTCCGCGCAATCTCAGCGAATGATGCAGCGACCGTTTCCTCGACGGCGGCGTGGCGCGGATCGGCTTTCTTGAGGTCGCTGGCCGCGCGCCGGTGCGCGTCTCTCCGCCGCTCGACTTTCGCGCGCAGGGTGTCGCGCTCGCTCCTGATGGCCTCCGCGTCCTCTAAACCCAGGAACATCTCGACGATGGCCTCCGCGATCTTTTCCTCGACGTCGGCGCGCGCGGCCCCAGGGCGGTAGTCCGTGGAATCCACCGCGTCCAGAATCGAGTGGACGCGCAGGGCCGAGACGACTCGGCCGATCTCGTCGGCGTGTTCGCGACGGAATGAGTCCAGGTCATTCCGAAGGGCCGCGACGTCGGCCGCGTCCAGGCCGGCCGGGAGGGCGGGAGGCGGTGCTATTGCGGGCTTTCGAGCAGGGGCCTTGCGTCGCATTCCGCCCTCCTGTCGGCGGTGTCCTGTTTCTTAAAGCCTTCGGGGAACAGTCCGGGGAAACGTCATGCAGCGCATACAGCGCATTGTGGAATCACCCCGATCCTGCTATCCCCTCTAATCCTTGACTGTTACACCGTTCAGCGGTTCGTCTGCCTCGCTTAACAGGCAGCCCTGTTCGGCCACTCCAGCACCTCTCCGCAAGAGACTGCGACGACCCCGGGAACCGAGCCCGGAGATTTCGTCGGGATGGGCCGATGGCGGCATGTTACCACGAGGCGGCGCCGCGAGATTCGTGCGGCCGACGCAAGCCGTCTTTTCGTGGTTGCGTGGACCCTCGGCTCAAGGTATATGGAGAGGGAAAGCCCCAGTCTCCCTAACCTCCCGAAGAAAGGAGGCCGCCTGTGCGCGCGTCTCTCCTGGTCAAAGCCACTGCCGGTCTAATCATGGCGGGTGGGGTCTGCTCGCTGGCCTACCCTGCGTGTGGCCCCCTGCCGGTGGGTCACCATTTAGATTCGTACTTTGTCTGCCCCGACTCGGGCCGGGTGACGGCGTATGCCTACCAACAGAATGATCCGGCGCAGACGAATTCCGACTCTGTGGACATCCTGTGCGAGGCCCCGGACAATGCTCTCTGCTTCGGTTCCGCCAGCGGCGTTCCGGGTGATGGGCAGGCCACGATCGAGACGGACTGGTACCTCGTGGGGATGAACGGGTGCCCTGTCCTCAATGGCTTCCCGCCGCAGCGCCTGACCATCGTGACGGCGAGCGGCTCGCGGACCGGCACCGCGCTCATCGTATCCATGAGCGGCGCTTCCCCCGATCTCCTGTACACCCTCGAGGCGGCCCACCCCTTCGTTCCGGACACTCAGACGATTTTGCCGCTTTCCTGCGGCACCACGGCCGGCCTGGCGGGCTGGGACGGCAGTTTCCTCACTCTGCAGTTCAGTTTGCCGCCGGTGCGCACCGACTGCGACGACGGGACGGTCGGCGTCTACCTCGGCACGACCTGCCCCGACGCTTTCCGGCCGCGGCCCGCGTTCGGCCTGCTGTACATGCTCGCGCAGCCGTGCTCCGACCCGGTCGATTTCCGCACGATGTTCTGGACGAAGACCGGGGCGACTCCGGACGCCTTCGGGAGTGCCAGGCTGGCGTACGTCGTCCCCCCCGCGGGTGAGTGCCGGTACTTCGGCGCCACGGCGTTGATCGACGGCGTTGAGACTCCCATCGTCACCGGGTTCGTCGACGTCCGGGTCGACTGCGTTGACGATGACGGGGACGGCTTCAGTGAGTGTAACGGGGACTGCGACGACACGAACCCGGCGATCCATCCCGGGGCCCAGGAGATCTGCAATCACCTCGACGACGACTGCGACGGCCTGATCGACGAGGGAAGCGACTTCGACGGCGACGGCGTCAGTGTCTGCGACAACTGTCCCGACGTCTACAACCCGGACCAGAGGGACACGGACGCGGACACTGTCGGCGACGCCTGCGACAACTGCCCCACCGTCGCCAACGTTGATCAGACCGATACGGATGGCGACAAGGTCGGCGACGTCTGCGACAACTGCCCGACCGTCCCGAACCCGAACCAATCCGACATCGATTTCGACGCGATCGGCGACCTGTGCGACAACTGTCCCACCATCCCCAATCCGGACCAGAATCCCTGTGTCTGCGAGCAGACGTGCGGCGTGACCTCTCTGACGATCAGCTTCGACAGCCCGGCGGGGCACGGCTCGGGCGTGGTCAGCTGGTTCGTCGGACGGGAAATCGATATCGTTGGTTTCAACGTCGTCGAGATCGACCAGAAAGGGACCCGCACGCAACTCAACACGGCGCTCATCCCGTGCGAGGAGTGCGTAACCGGCCTGGGGCATTTCTATACCACCATCATCCCCAAGCACAAGAATGGACGGGGCATTTACCTCGAGCTCCTGCGGATGAATGGGAACCTGTCGTTCTATGGGCCGGCACAGAGGATCTAGTTCAAGGTTCGGCGCAGCAGGTAGTACTCGTTGAACGGGCGGTCGTCCGTGAGCGCGGCAACCCCCGGCGCGATCGCCAGGATCTGATCCGGCTTGACCTCCAGGGCGAGGATCCTCTCGAACACCTGTTCCGGCGTGACCCCCTCGAACCACTCGACCAGGTCGGCGCCGGCGCGTGGCGGCAGCCGCGAGGCGAGGACCGCCGCCGGAATGTCGGGGATCGGTTGGTCGCTCGCGAGGAAATGGAAGCCCCACCCGCCGACCGAGGGGAAGACACGCACGTGCGGGAATGACTCGGTGATCGCGCGCGTCACCGACACCAGGATCGCCGGCTCGCCGCCGGGGAACCACTGCTGCAGGATGCCGTCCGGCCGCAGCCGCCGGCGGGCCAGGGCGTAGAACTCGCGCGAGTACAGGAGGCTCGAGCCGGCCGCCTCGACGGGGGGCGGGGGATCGATGGTGATCACATCGAACTGATCCGGCGTGCGCTCCAGGAAGCGCCGACCGTCGTCAATGACGACGCGGGCCAGGGGGGATCGCAGCAGGTCGGGCCCGTCGGCGTGGTAGAAGCCGAACAGACGCGGGACGCTCGGGACCAGCTCGGCGGCGGTGGTCGGCACTCCCCACGACAGCGCCGAGCGGAAGCTCGTCCCCATCCCGAAGCAGATCACAAGAGCGCTTTTCGGCGGCGTCTCGAGGAACGACATCGGCAGGTGCACCATGACCTTGGTGATCGGCGTCAGCGCCGTGATCCCGACGCCGTTGACCAGGAGCTCCTTGCGGCCGCGGGCGTCCGTGGCGATCACGGTCGCCTCGTAATCGCGGCGCACCTCGTAGGACGGGAACAGACCGGTGTAGTCCTCCGTCGCCAGCACCACGACGAGCCCCGCGGCCAGGGCCGCGGCAAGCGCGGCGCCTGGGATCCACCCGCGGCCGCGCCCGTCCGGGGCCGGCGCGGTCGGCACGGCGGCGAGCGGCGCCAGGGCGAGGAGCGCCATGGACAGCACGGCGATCGCCACGCGCTCCCCCACCGCCGGCAAAAGGCCGAAGCAGGCGACGAGCGGCCCGAGGATGCACCCGAGGACGTTGACGGCGTAGGCTCGTCCCGCCTTCTCCGGATCGCCCGACGAGAAACGGTCGACGAGCTTCGGCGTGATGAACCCGACGACACCGCAGAACAGGGTCAGGCCGAGTACGACCCGCATCCCGCCGATGAACAGATCGGCCGGCTGCGGCGTGGCAGGATCGATGATCGGCAGCGGCAATCGCGGGTCGGTCGCGACGAGGGGCAGCAGTCCCGACAGCCCCGCGGCGATCCAGGCGGCCCGTAGGGTCCACCCGCCGTCTCCGGATCCCCCCGGAGCCGGGGTCAGGCGGTACATCATCGAGCCGAGAAACGTCGCCAGGAGGTACAGGCCCAGGATGATCGCGAAGGCGTAGACGACCGTCCCGAGGTAGGGGGTGAACTGACGCACCCACACGACCTCCATCGCCATGCTCACGAGGCCCGTGGTGAACAGCATCGTAAGAACTGCTGTGCCGCCCGCGCCTTGCGCGGGAGCGGGGGCCGCCGGGTCCTCCGGCGCACCGGACGGTTCGCCGGAAGACATCCGGGTCGAGCTCAGGATGAACGCGCCGACCGCGATCGCTACGTTGAGCGCGGCGGCGGCCCGCAGCGTCCCCCGGAAACCGAGAAGCTCGACCAGGAGGAAGGCGGACGCCAGCGTACCGCAGGTCGCGCCGAGGACGTTCGCGACGTAAAGATGGCTGAAGGTCCTCGAACCGCGCTCGCCGGAGGTCTTCCGCAGCGCGGCCATGGCCAGGGGGAAGGTCGCCCCCATGCACAGGCAGAACGGCAGCAGGACCGGCGTGATGCAGGCGCCCGCGGCGACGTGGTACCGCAGCGACCCCCAGGTAGCGGCGGCCTTCCCGCTCATAAGCTGTTCACGCCCGAAACGCAGGAGCGGCGGGACGGCGAACGCCGACACCGCGATGCACAGCTCCGCCGCCGCGTAGAGGCGCAGCGGCGACAGTGCGGGCCAGCCTTCCGCGCGCTTCGCCAGCCTCCCGCCCTGCCAGCTTCCCAGGGCGAGGCCGGCCATGAACACCGACAGCACGGTCGAGACGAGCGGCGTGACGACGCCGAACTGCGTCATGGCGATGCGCAGCCACACCACCTCGTCCACCAGGCCGCAGAAGCCCGAGACGAGAAAGAACACGAAGAACCAGCGCAGCCGCACGCGGGCCCTCACCCCTCTGATTCGAGCCGCCGGCCCATTTTCCAGTTGCGGAGAGCCGCCGGTGGGTGTAATTAGACCTCAGAATCCGATACGCCCACCCAACTCGTTGGAGGAACGCCCATGCGCGCCTGTCATGCCCTCCTTCTTGTCGGAGTCCTGGCCGTGGCCTGCGTGGCCTGGTCGGAGGTCGCGGCCGCCTGCGATCCCTCCGTGCTGCTGTTCCACGGCGCCGATTCGTATTTCCTGTGTCGTGATATGCCCGCCCCGGCGGCTTACGCCTACGAGCAGAACGACCCGGCCGGGGTGAACACTGGGGACGTCAAGATCTCCTGTGAGGAGAACGCCGGGAGTTGCGGCATGGGAGGCGGCATCCTGGGGGATGGCCAGGTCGCCATCTCGGCCGACTGGTCTGCCCCGGGCATGGCGGGCTGTCCCATCCTGTCTTCGGTGCCGCAGCGGATCGTCCTCGTCGTGGGGACCGGAGGGACAATCTTCGGGACGGGCCTGATCGTCTCATTGCGCTCCTCCGATGCCGCGCTGGGCTACGTGGTCGAGATGGCTCATCCCTTCGACCCGGTGTCCGAGACGATCTCTCCAATCCCCTGCGGCCAGACGGCCGTTCTCCTGGCAAGCACCGCCACCGGGACCGCGTCCCTCCACTTCTCTCAGCCACCGGTGCGCAGCGATTGCGACCAGGACTCGCTGGCGGTGCAGATCGGCCTGACCTGCCCTGACGAGTTCAAGCCGGTCCTGTCGTACGGTCCGGTCTACACCAGGGTACAGAGCTGCACCGGCCCCCCCGATCTGCGCCGGGAAGGATGGACGAACACCGGCGTGGTCCCCGACGCCAACGGACTCGCCACCGTCCACCTCGATGCCGGCCCGCCCGGGTCGTGCCATTACGTCGGCAGCACGACGGTCCTCAACGGTGTCGAGACGGGAATCCTCACCGGATTCGTCCTGGTCGACGTCGATTGCGTCGACGCCGACGGCGATGGCTTCACCACGTGCCAGGGGGACTGCGACGACGGCAACCCGGCGATCTACCCGGGCGCCGTCGAGATCTGCAACGGCCGAGACGACAACTGCGACGGGCGGGTCGACGAGGGACTGGACGCGGATCTCGACGGGATCGCCGACTGCTTCGACAACTGCCCGACGGTCCCAAACCCCGACCAGAACATCTGCGCCTGTGCCGAGTGCAACATGATCGAGGCGACGCTCAGCTTCTCGAGTCCCTATGGCAAGGGCTCGGGGGTCGTGATCTGGCGAATTGCCATCGAGGTTGACTTCAGGGGATTCAACATCATAACACTCGATCAGCAGGGCCATCGCACACAGCTCAATCCGGTCCTGATCCCTTGCGAGGAGTGCACCACAGGGGTCGGCCACGTCTACACGTACGTCATCCCGAAGCACAAGAGCGGACACAACATCTTCATCGAGGCGCTGCGACTGAACGGCACCGTGCTCGTGTTCGGACCCGTGCCGAAGATCTGACTACGCCGCGGCCACCCCGATTGGGGCAGACCGCGGCTCTCAGCCGAAGAAGCCCCGCACCCCGTCGGCGATGTACTGCACGGCCAGGGCGGCCAGGAGGACGCCGAGCACGCGCGTCACGACGTTCACCCCCGTCTGGCCGAGGAGTCGCCCGATCGGCTTCGACACGATCAGCGCCATGTGACCCAGCATCAGGACGATGCCGGTCATTGCCAGGACGAGGACGAAGCCGAGCGGGTAGGCCTTCGACTCGCCGATCAGGATCAGCAGGCTGGCGATGGCCCCCGGCCCGGCGATGATCGGGATCGCCAGGGGGAAGACGCTGATGTCCTGGCGCAGGCGCGACTCGTCCTTCTCGGCCCTGGTCTCCCGCTCGTAGGACGCGAACACCATCTGCACGGCGATGCGGAACAGGAGGACACCTCCCGCCACCCGGAAGGCGTCCAGGCTGATCCCGAGCCATCCCATCAGCCAGGCGCCGCCCAGGCCGAACGACACGAGGATCCCCGCCGCCACCAGGATGGCGCGCAGCGCGATGCGCCTCTGCTCGGCGGCGTTGCGCTCCCCCGCCAGTGCCAGGAACATCGGCACAAGGCCTATCGGATCGATGACCACGAGCATGGTCAGGAACGTCCGCACCGCCAGACCGGTCACCGCCGCGCCCCCCGTAGGCCCGCCCGCATCGAACGGGACGGCGCAGGGTATCTCCGTTCGCCCGCCGCCGTAAAGAACCCGCCGCTTCGACCGCACCCTGTGCTTTCTGGCCGCTCTCTGCTTCGTGGGGCACCTGGGCAAGTAGGCCACCGCCTATGCGCATAGGAAACTTGAGCCTCCGGTGGAGGGCACGGAAGCGGAGGCAGGAACCGGGCGGCAAGCTCCAGCGCGGTGCCCGGACCTTGCCGGCGCGGGGCTATTTCTGTTCGATCGCGGCGGTCCAGGGGACGACGAGCGTCAGAGGCTGGGAGTTC
>JBGPED010000163.1:0-7553 GCA_041482595.1 Acidobacteriota bacterium | reverse complement strand
GCTCCACCCGCTCGCCGCGCCGCCCCTCCACGGAGGAGGCCCAGCAGTGGTGGGTCGCATCCGGGAACTCCGACCGCACGGTTTCGATCGCCGCGCGCGCCTCCTCCTCGTCGCGCGCCGGCACTGCCGTCGCGATGAATCGCGAGCCCTTCTCGCGCGTCTCCGCGCGGAACGTCTGCGCCAGGGTGAGAAAGGAAGCGGCCATCCGGGCCTCCCGCGACAACGGACTGGATGGACAAGGAGTCTAGTGAGACGGGCGTGTTCAGGTCAATGCAGCGGGGCGCGGGCTTCTTACGTCTGCGTCCCCTCGGGCCACTGGTAGAACTGTCCGCCCGAGAAGATGATGTCGCAGTTGAAGTCGGTGGTCTGGCCGCCGGGACGCGAGCCGAGCATGCCATCCTTGCCGTAGCTCGCGAGAGTGTAGTCCGACCCGTTGGAGGTCGTCGACGCGTCCCAGGAGTTGCTCCACCCATCGGCATCCGGCGGCATCCTGATGAAGTACGGGTCGATGATCGGTTTCAGCGCGGCCCAGTTCCCCATCGACTGCGGGTAGACGGCGGTGTCGGTTGCGTACGCCTCGACCGCGGTGCCGATCGACCTGAGGTCGGACATGGTCTTCTTCTGCTTGCCCTTGTCGATCGCGTTGAGAAGATTCGGCAGGGCGATCGCCGAGATGATCCCGATGATCGCGACGACGATCAGGAGCTCGATCAGGGTGAAGCCGTTCCTTCCTTCAACCCTGGACCCGCGAACCGTCATCATCAACGCGCTCCCCCTTCGCACTTTCAGAGGGCAAGGACGGTGCCAGATCGTCCGGTCCCGGTCCCCGGGGATGCAACTGCCGACATAACATAAGGATGGCCGCGCAGGCGGCAAGCGGCGGCGGCAATTTCGTAGTGCCAAAAAGTGGCGCTTCCGGCCCTCACGTGCCGTTCTGCGTCAGGGCGACCCCGGCTGGAGCCCCCTCTGGACCCGCCGGCGGCCACCCGGCCCGATCACTTGCATCGAAACCTCCACCCGCTTAGACTACGGACTCTTCACGCGATCGTGAACGGTCATGCGTCGATCTATCGGGCGCCGACGTAGCTCAGTGGTAGAGCAACTGATTCGTAATCAGTAGGTCGCCGGTTCAACCCCGGCCGTCGGCTCCATCCCCTTCCGCGACGACCCGCCGCCCGGCGGCCAGGAGACGGGCTCCCAGCCGATGCCTCTCACAGACACCTCCTTCCTCGACACGCTGGCGCGCGGCCCCCTCGTCTTCGATGGGGCCATGGGCTCGCAGCTCTACGAGCGTGGCTATTTCATCACCCGATCGTTCGACGAGGCCAACTTGGCGCGGCCCGACCTGGTGCTCGAGATCCACCGGGATTACGTGGCGGCCGGCGCGCAGATCATCGAATCGAACACGTTCGGGGCGAACCGCGAGCTTCTGAGGCGCTACGGCGCGCAGGACCGGCTGCGCGACATCAACCGGGCGGGCGTGCGCCTGGCGCGCCAGGCCGCGGGACGCGCAGCCTACGTCGCCGGCTCGGTCGGGCCGACCGGCACTCTCGCCGCGAAGGTCACCGCCGAGCGGCGCGCCATCCTCGACTCGGTCTTCAAGGAGCAGATCGAGGCGCTCCTGGAAGAGGGCGTCGACCTCCTGGTCCTGGAGACCTTCATCGGAGCCGCCGAGATGGAAGCGGCGCTCCAGGCGGCCCGCTCCCTCTTCCCCGGCCCGATCGTGGCGCAGATGTCGTTCAGCGAGGACCGGCCCTCGATCGACGGGCTGCCGCCGGCCCTCATCGCCGATTTCCTGCGTGACCGCGGCGCCGACGTGGTGGGTGTGAACTGCGCCGAGGGACCGGCCTTCGTGTTCGAGGTGGCGCGCGAGATGCTGGGTCACGGCCGACCGGTCAGCGCGCAGCCGAACGCCGGCCGTCCCCGCCGCCTGGACGAGAGGACGATCTACATGACCACGCCCGAATACTTCGGGGTGTACGCGCGGCGGCTGTTCCAGAGCGGCGTGTCGCTCGTCGGCGGCTGCTGCGGCACGGGCCCCGAGCACATCCGGCGCGTCGTGGACGCCGCCGCCATGATGTCGGGCGGGAGGGTCAAGGTCGAGGCGGCGAAGACGGGGACCGCGGTCCCCGAGGTGCGCCGCCTGCCCTCGGTGCCGATGGCGGAGAAGTCGCCCCTCGGCGCGAAGATCGCGCGTGTCCATCGCGATCGGATCGACCCGGCCGGGCCGCGCCTCCCGCTCACCGGACCGGAATCGTTCGTCGTCAGCGTCGAGGTCAATCCCGACCCGGGACTCGACCCGGGGCGCGGCCTCGAGGCTGCGGCGATGCTGAAGCGCGCCGGTGTCGATGCCGTGAACACGGCGGACGGGCCGCGCGCCGTGGCGCGCATGAGCAACCTGGCGCTGGCGCTCCTGATCCGCGAACGGCTCGGCCTCGACGTCCTGCTGCACGTGTGCTGCCGCGACCGCAACCTGCTCGCGCTGCACTCCGATCTCCTGGGCGCCTGGGTGCTCGGCATGAGGAACCTGGTGATCATCACCGGCGACCCGCCGAAGATGGGCGACTACCCGGCGGCCACCGCGGTCTTCGATCTCGATTCGATCGGCCTTCTGCGGCTGGTCGACTCGCTCAATCACGGTGTCGATCCGGCGGGCAAATCGATGCACGACCGCACGTCGTTCCTTCTGGCCTGCGGCGCCGAACCGGCGGCACACGACTACGACCGGGAACTGAGACGCCTGGAGGAGAAGAAGCGCGCCGGCGCCGAGTTCGTGATGACCCAGCCGGTGTACGACCCGGTGGTGCTGAGACGCTTTCTTCTCGACATCCGATCGCTCGGGCTTCCTGTTCTCGTCGGGCTGTGCCCTCTCGCGAGCGCCCGGAACGCCGAGTTCCTGCACAACGAAGTCCCCGGCATGCAGATTCCCGCGGCGATCCGCGCGCGCATGGCGAAGGCCGCGTCAGCCGAGGACGGCCGGAGGGAAGGCATGCTCGTCGCACGCGACATGCTTCAGGAAGTGAAGGACGACGTGGCCGGCGCCTATCTGATGCCGCAGTTCGGCCGCTTCCGCACCGCCGTCGAGGTCCTGCAGCCGCTCGGGTACGACTTGGCCCCGGAGGACCGCCAGGATCCGCCGCCCCGACCCTGACAGCGCCAGCATCCTACCTTTGGCCGCGCTCCCCGTTCAATGAAATGCCGGGTGCACGGAAGGAGGCATGGGGCGATCGGGGATGAACGCCCGGACCGTTTCGCAGGTTTCCGGGCGTAAGATGCGGCTCGCAACGCTAGACAGGAGGACAGGACTATGCCCAAGCTTCCGCTGACCGGGGGCTGCCTCTGCGGCAGCGTCCGCTACGAGATCGCCCAGCCGCTCGTGTTCGCCGGCTACTGCCACTGCACCCGCTGCCAGCGGCGCACGGGGACGGCGGCCGCCGCATCGGCCCGCCTCGCGCCCGGATCGCTGCGGGTCCTCTCCGGTCAGGAGCTGATCAAGGCCTGGCGCCCGCCGGACGGCTTCGCAAAGGTCTACTGCTCGAACTGCGGCGGCGCCCTCTGGAGCCAGAGTCAGCACGACCCCGAAGTCATCAGCGTCCGCATGGGCACGTTCGACACCGATCCGGGCATCCGCCCGTCGTACCGCGCGTACGTCGCCTACGCCGCGCCCTGGGAGCCGATCCCGGACGACGGTCTGCCGCGCTTTCTCGCGGCGCGCAAAAGCTAAGAGTGTATCGGGGTCAACGCTCCTGGCGCCCGATGGTGAGGACGACGCGGAAACGTCAGGACGGCCGTCGCGATCTCCTGGGCGCTCCGACGTTGCCGCCGACATCCTGGGGTGCGGCCGCGGAGGCCGAGGCGCTCATCACCCAGCAATCTACGGTTGATTTTGGCGCGCTTTCGAGGATATTTCCTCACAGTCCGGAGATGACTCGTCGGAATTCGAGGTCGCCGACAGATGCCTTCCGGAGGGAAAGACGCGACTCAGGGTCATGCGATGCGGAAATCTGCAGGTGAACCACTGCGTGGGCACGCTTGAGGGAGTCCGCAGTTCAATGAGGAGGTCGAAATGACTCGTCGAGCCGTTCCGTGCGCCCTGGCGGTGATGCTCCTGATCACCGTATCCGCAGCCCAGGCGGGCCTGAGTCAGAGCAAGAAGCCCGCGGAGGCCTACCCGTCAGACGTCGCAACGACGTGGTTCGATATGCTCTACGATGTGGTCAAGATCGAGCGGACGGCGCCGCCGCCCGCCTCGCGTATCTACGGGATCGCGAGCGTGGCGCTCTACGAGTCGATCATCGGTGGCTCCTCGGGGAACCGATCGCTGGTCGGCCAGCTCAATGATCTGGTCTCGCTTCCAACGCCCAGGCAGGACAATAAGAAATACCATTGGCCGACGGTGGCGAATAGCGCCCTGGCGACTGTCATTCGTGGCCTTTATCCAACCGCCTCCCAGCCCTCAATGGACCGCATCGACGCTCTTGAGCGACAGTTCGCGTCGCAATTCCAAATGATGGTCCCTGGTCCGGAATATTCGCGGTCGGTCGCCCTCGGGCAAGATGTGGCCAATGCCGTGCTCGGATGGTCGGCGAGCGATGGGCTCTCGACCTTCAACGCCTGTCCATATGTCCCGGCTGCTGTGGCAGGACCGTGGCAGCCAACGCCGCCGGCCTTCAACCAGAATCCATTGCAGCCCTGCTGGGGGCAGATCCGGCCGATGGTCCTGAAGTCAGGAAGCGAATGCGCCGCACCCGGGAATCCGTTGTTTTCCACCGATCCCTCCTCCGAATTCTATGGCGCAGCCCTCGAGGTCTATGAGACCGGAGTGAGCCTCACCTCCGAGCAGAAGACGATCGCCGACTACTGGGCCGACGGAGCCGGCGCGACCGGCACGCCTCCAGGCCACTGGATCGCCATCGTCGGCCAGCTATCCCGCAACAACGGCTTGTCGCTCATGGCCTCGTCCGAGGCGTTCGCGCGTGTCGGGATCGCGATCCACGATGCGTTCATCGAATGCTGGCACACGAAGTACGTCTACAACCTGGAGCGACCGGTGACCTACATCCGCGCCCAAATCGACTCGACCTGGTCGTCCTACATCGCGACTCCCGCGTTTCCGTCGTACCACTCGGGCCACTCGACCCAGTCGGGAGCCGCCGCGACCGTTCTCACCGACCAGTTCGGAGTCCTGTTGTTCACCGACACGACCCACACCGACCACGGGCTCGTGCCGACGCAGGTCCCGCGCAGTTTCGGATCGTTTGAAGAGGCTGCCGAGGAGGCGGCGATCTCCCGGCTCTACGGCGGGATCCATTACCGCTTCGACAACAACGATGGACTCGCCTCCGGCAGGTGCATAGGCAACCTCATCCACGACCGAGTGCAGTTCAAGAAGTAGCGCGTCGACCCTGGGGTGGCAGCTGCCTGGGCCTTCATCACATCGCCATCCGCCCTCTGAATACGGGGGGATGTGGGCCGCCTACAGGACCGGGAGCGCCTGTTCGGTCGTGACCGCGCAGGCGCGATCGTAGGCGTCCGTGACTCCGATGCGAAAGATTCCCTGACCCAGACGCGGCCGCACGGTGGCCGGCGCATCATTACGTGGCGCATCCTCCCCCGCGACCAGAAAGAGGCCATCGCGGGCCCGACTCAGGCACTCTTCCCACAGACGCTAGCACTCGCCCTAGTTCAGATCGCAGGTTGCGCCCGGCAGACCCCATGCCGGCGACCGCCGCTGCCTCTCGATCCACTCCCGAATCGCCATGAAGTCATCGGCCCCGTCCGCTGCCCCAAACATTGCCTAGACAAGCGCTGCAGGCAGGATCGAGTGGCGGGCAAAGAAGCCGACCCCCGCGACGGCATAGTGCGACCTCTTCAACTCGCGAGGATCTGCGCCCCCGTCCTGCTGAAGCGCAGGCGGTGAGGGCAGTGCTACTCTGGGTCCTGAGGGCTGCGGTTCTGCACGAACTGCCACCCGAACCGTCCCTTGATGCACAGGTGCCCGCTCGTGACGTCGTGGTCCAGTGGTGAGGTGACCTTGACGATCTTGTTGTCCTGCACGCGGAGCTGGAGTGTGCAGCCGACCCCGCAGTACGGGCAGATGGTGTTGGTCTGGGTCTGCTTCGATTCATCCCAGGTGCCGGTGCGGCGCATGTCGTATTCGCTCTTGAACATGAGCGCGCCGGTGGGGCAGACGCCGATGCAGTTGCCGCAGTAGACGCAGGCGGAGTCGGTGAGCGGGCGCCCCGACTCGGTCGAGATGCGGGCGTCGAAGCCGCGGCCGGCGACGGCGATGGCGAAGGTGTTCTGGGCGTCCTTGCCGCAGGCCTCGACGCACTTGTAGCAGAGGATGCACTTCGAGTAGTCGCGGACGTACAGTTCGTTGTCGATCTTCGGCGGCTGCGCGACCGTGGCGGCCTTGGGGCCGAAGCGCTCGGGGCGGGCGGCGTAGCGCTTCATGTACTCCTTGATCTCCTGCGAGACGAGCGACAGGTCGACGGAGGACGCCAGGAGCTCGAGCACGAGCTTGCGGCTCAACCGGACGCGCTCGCTGTCGGTCCGCACGACCATCTTCGGCTCGACGGGGCGCGAGCAGGCGGGGACGAGGACGCGCGAGCCCTCCACTTCGACGACGCAGACGCGGCAGACGTTGACCGGCGTCAGGGTTTCGAGATAGCACAGGGTCGGCGTGTCGATCTTCAGGCCGCGGCAGGCCTGCAGGATCGTCGTCCCTTCCGGCACGCGCACGGCCGTCCCGTCGATCGTCAGCTCCACGTCGCGCCGCGGCGCGCCACCCGGGCGGTCGCTCATGCGCTCCCCTTTTCGTCGAACAGGTGCAGCTTGCGGAGCGCCGACTGCACGGCGCCGGCGGCGGTCTGGCCGAGGCCGCAGATCGAGGCGTCGCGCATCGCCTGGGCGACCTCGTCGATGAGGGCGGCTTCCTGCGCCGCCGAGCCCAGCGGGCGCTTCGCGGCCAGTCGGTGCAGCGCCTCCTCCTGCCGGACGGTGCCGACGCGGCACGGAACGCACTGGCCGCACGACTCGTCGCGGAAGAAGGTGGCGACGCGCAGGATGGTGTCCTGAAGATCGACCGTGTCGTCGAACAGCATGACGACGCCCGAGCCGAGCGTGGCGCCGATGGCGCGCGTCCCCTCGAAGGTGAGCGGGACTTCGATCTCGGCGGGGGTGACGAAGACGCCGGCCGCGCCGCCGAGGAGGATCGCCTGCAGGGGGCGGCCGCCGCGCACGCCGCCGGCGAGTTCGATGAGCTGCTTCAGCGTCGCGCCGAACGGGACTTCGTAGAGGCCGGGGCGGGCCGCGCAGCCCGAGACGCAGAACAGCTTCGGGCCAGTCGACTGGCCGGAGCCGATGGCGGCGAACGCCGGGCCCCCCTCCAGGACGATGTCGAGCACGTTGACCAGTGTCTCAACGTTGTTGATGGCCGTCGGCTTGCCGAAGAGGCCGACCTGCACGGGGAACGGCGGCTTGTTGCGCGGCTCGCCGCGGTGCCCCTCGATCGAGTTGAACAGGGCCGTCTCCTCGCCGCAGATGTAGGC
>JBGPED010000162.1:0-7557 GCA_041482595.1 Acidobacteriota bacterium | reverse complement strand
TCGTGGCTGGGCGGCGTGAGGGTCGGCGGAATGTTCTGGGCGGTGTGCGGTGCCCTGGGGATCGTGCTGGGCGCCGCCTACATGCTGTGGCTGTACCAGCGCACCATGTTCGGCAAACTGGACAACCCGGAGAACGCCAAGCTCAAGGACCTGAACCTGCGCGAGATCATGACGCTCGTCCCGATCGTGATCTGCTGCTTCTGGATCGGTCTCTACCCGAAGCCGTTCTTCCGCATCCTGGAGAAGCCGGTGGCGGACATCGCGCAGCGCCTCTCCGCGGGTGAGCCGTCGAGCCAGACGACCGCTCTCCCGGCGGCCCCGGCGCCCTCCTCCACGATCGCCGCCACCACGGCGGCGGAGAGTCGATGACCTCGCTGTTCAATCCGGGCGACGTCCGGCTGATCACGCCCGAGCTGGTGCTCACCCTGGGCGCCTTCCTCGTGCTCGGACTGTCGGCTCTGCCGGAGGCCGGACGGAGGCTCTGGGCCCCCGTCCTCGCGGGTCTCACGTGCCTGATGACCCTTGCGTCCCTCCTGTCCTTCGTGTGGAGGTTCGGTCTCGAGGCGCTGCGGGCACCCGACATGACGATCGGCTTCAACGGCATGTTCATCCTCGACGCCTTCAGCGTCTTCTTCAAGGTGGTGTTCCTCCTGGCGGCGCTGCTGACCATCCTGGTGTCGTCCCGCTACCTGGAGGTTGAGCGCGCCAACGCGGGCGAGTACTACGCGCTCATCCTGTTCGCGGTCGTCGGCATGATGTTCCTGGCCTCCGCCGGCGACTTCATCACCATCTTCGTGTCGATCGAGACGATGGCCCTGTCGTTCTACATCCTGGTCGGCTTCCTGAAGACCAACCGCAAGTCGAACGAGGCGGCGCTGAAGTATTTCCTGCTCGGGTCGTTCTCGACCGGCATCTTCCTGTACGGCATCTCCCTCGTCTACGGGACGACCGGGACCACGGTCCTGGGGCTCATCGGCATGTCGCGCTCCAAGATGGCGCTCGCTGCGCCCGAGGCGCCGATCTTCGTCCTGGGCGTCATCCTGGTGACCGTGGGGCTGGGCTTCAAGATCGCGGCCGTGCCGTTCCACATGTGGGCGCCGGACGCCTACGAGGGGGCGCCGACGCCCGTGACCGCCTTCCTGTCGACCGCGTCGAAGGCGGCGGCGTTCGTGGCCCTGGCGCGCATCTTCTCCATGGCCTTCCTGCCGCTGGGGCCCCGCTGGGCGACGCTCCTGGCGATCCTGTCGGTCGGCAGCATGACGCTCGGGAACGTCGCCGCCATCCTGCAGGACAACATCAAGAGGATGCTGGCGTACTCGTCGATCGCCCACGCGGGGTACGTGCTCCTCGGCATGATCGCGGTGGGGCTCGGCGACACGGTGGAGACGCGCGAGTACGGGCTGAAGGCGGTCCTGCTCTACCTTCTCATCTACACCTTCGTCAACATCGGCGCCTTCGCCCTGGTCATCATGCTGCGGCGCGAGCAGGTGGCCGGCGACCGCGTGGCGGATTTCGCGGGGCTGGCGCGGCGCGCGCCCGCTGCGGCCTTCGCCATGATGGTGTTCATGCTGTCGCTCGCCGGCATCCCGGCGACCGCCGGCTTCATCGGCAAGTGGTACCTGTTCGGCGCCGCCGTGAAGGCGCATTACGCCTGGCTCGCGGTTGTGGCGGTGATCAACAGCGCCATCTCGGTCTACTATTACATCCGCGTCGTGGTGAACATGTACATGAAGGCGCCGGAGGACGCCGGGGCGTTCGCGCCGTCCTGGGGACAGCGCGTCGCCGTCGGCATCTGCTTCGCCTTCACGCTGGTGTTCGGCCTCTACCCGCAGCCGATCATCGCCTTCGCGGAGAAATCGATCCTCGCCCTGGCGCCCTGGGCGTCGTGATCGCGGCGGGGTCGGGAGGAGGGCTCCGGGGATTGCCCGAGCCGCGCGGTTCTCTGGGTGATGCGATAAAGTACGCGCAGATCAGCAGCATGCTGGTAGCGCCGATGCTGGCGTTCGGCGCGATCGGCTACGTGCTGGACAGGCACTTCGGCACGAAGCCGTGGTTTCTGCTGGCGGGGCTCATCCTCGGGATGGTGGGCGGGTTCGTGAACTTCTTCCGGCTGGTGCTGCCTCCGCGGGGCGGGGAGCGGGGCCCGGGAGAGGGGAAGCGGTGATGAGACGCTACGCTTTGGCCGTCGCCCTGATCGTCGCGGCTGGATCGGCGTGCATCGCCGCATCCGGCGGACGCCTCGAAGGGCCGTCCGTGCGCGGGGCGATCCTGGGGGCGGTCCTGGCGGCCCTCGGCGCCGTCTTTGGGATGGCGCTTCTCGCCTGGTCGTTCGAGCGGGGGGCGCGGCAGTTCGTCGGAGCGGTGGCGCTCGGGATCCTGGGGCGGATGACGCTCTTCGGCGGGGTCCTCATCTATCTGGGGTTACGCCAGCCGGCGAACTGTCGCATGACGGCGGTGGCCGCGTCGCTTCTTGGCTTCTTCTTCGTGTTCCAGGCGCTGGAGGTGCGGTTCGTGGTGAAGGGAATGAAGGGCGCGAGATCATGAGCGTTCCCGTCCAGCAGGCGGCCGAGTCTTCCGGCGAGGCGTTCAGCCCCTCCGAGCTGATCGCCCACCACGTCCTGGACTCGCGGACGCTGGAGGTGCCGTTCGTCGGGGAGATCCGCCTGCCGGCCCTCCGTCTCTGGGGTCACGAGCTGCCGATCACGAAGTACGTGGTGATGATGTGGATCGCCTCGGCGCTCCTCGTGTTCGTCGCCTGGCTGGCGACGCGGCGGCGGAGCCTGGCGCCCCGGGGGATGCACAACCTCCTCGAGGCGATCGTGGTGTTCGTGCGCGACGAGCTGGCCCGCAAGAACATCGGCCCGCACGGCGACCGCTACGTCCCGTACCTCCTCAGCACGTTCACCTTCATCCTGTTCTGCAACGCGCTGGGGCTCGTGCCATACGGCGCCACCGCCACCTCGAACATCAGCGTCACCGCGGGGCTCGCGGGCATGGCGTTCCTGATGATCCAGGCGAGTGGCGTGCGCGAGCACGGCCTGGTCGGCCACTTCAGGAACCTGGTGCCGCACGGCATGCCGGTTTGGCTGCTGCCCATCATGATCCCGGTCGAGATTGTCGGGATGCTCACCAAGCCGTTCGCGCTCTGTATCCGCCTGTTCGCCAACATGACGGCGGGACACGTGGCGATCCTGTCCCTCTTCAGCCTGGTATTCATCTTGAAGCTGGTCTGGGTCGGGGCCGTCCTGTCGGTGCCGCTGGCGCTGTTCATCAGCGGGATCGAGATCCTGGTCGTCTTCCTGCAGGCGTACATTTTCACGATGTTGACGTCGTTGTTCATCGGCATGTCGGTGCATCCACAGCACTGAAGCGTTGTTCATCCCGGGGGGCCCGCGGTCTCCCGGCAGGCTGGATCCAAGGAGGAATCGGGCATGGAGCTGGGCAACTCACTGGCGCATTTAGCGGCGGGCATCGGGGCGGGGATCGCCGTCGTGGGCGGTGCGGCGGGGATTGGACGGCTGGCGGCGGCGGCGATGGAAGGAAGCGCGCGCCAGCCGCAGGCCGCGGGTGACATCCGCACGGGGATGATCATCGCCGCGGCGCTCATCGAGGGCGCGACGCTGTTCGCCTTGGTGATCTGCGTCCTCCTGGCGTTCAAGTAGAGAGGCGGTCGTCATGGGCTCCAACCTGATCACGCCGGACCCCGGGACCGTCCTCTGGACGGTCATCACCTTTCTTGTGCTGGCCGGCCTGCTGGCGAAATTCGCCTGGAAGCCGCTCCTGACGACGCTCCAGGAGCGGGAGAGGACCATCCGGGAATCGCTCGAGCAGGCGCAGAAGGCCCGCGCCGAGGGGGAGGAGATCCTGCGCAGGAACCAGGAGATCCTGGCCAGGGCGCGGCGCGAGACGGGGGCCATTCTCGAGCAGGGGAAGCGTGAGGCCGAGACCCTGCGGGCGGAGATCCTCGCCCAGGCGCGCAAGGAGGCGCAGGATCTCGTGGAGCAGGGGAAGAAGCAGGTGCAGTTCGAGCAGAAGCAGGCCATGGAGCAGCTCCGAAGGCAGGTGGCCGACCTGGCGATCCAGGCCGCGGAGCGCCTCATCACCCGCTCCCTCGACGACAGCGCGCAGCGCCAGCTGGTGGACGACTACGTGCGCGGCCTCACCGCCCTGGAGCCGGGGGAGACCCGCCGGTAACGTGATCCGAGTCCCGATCAACCTGCGCAGGGTGGCGAACGAGTCGTACGACGTCCGCATCGGCCGCGGCCTCGGACCGCGCATGACGGTGGCCCTGCGCAAGAGCCACCTGGGCCAGCGCTACGTCATCATCACCGACTCCCATCTGGAACGCCAGGGGGAATCCCTCCAGGCCGCCTTCAGGCGGCGCGGCCTGACCTGCGACTTCGTCTCCTTCCCGGCCGGCGAGGGGAGCAAGTCGCGCCGCGTGCGCGACGAGATCGAGGACGGCATCATCCAGCTGGGGGCCGGCCGCGACACGGCCCTGGTGGCCCTGGGCGGCGGGGTCGTCGGCGATCTCGTCGGCTTCGTGGCCGCCACCTTCAAGCGCGGCATCCCGTACGTGCAGGTGCCGACCACGCTCATCGGCATGGTCGACTCGTCGATCGGAGGCAAGACCGGCATCAATCACCCGGCCGGCAAGAATCTCCTCGGAGCCTTCCACCAGCCGTCCGCCGTGTACATCGACGTCGATTATCTAAAGTCCCTGCCCGACCGCCACTACGCCTCCGGGCTCGCCGAGGTGATCAAGTGCGGCGTGATCGCCGATCGGGCGCTGTTCGCGTCGATCGAGACCCACCTGGATCGGATCCTGAGGCGCGAGCCGGATCTCATGTCGCGCCTCATCGAGGCCTGCTGCCGGATCAAGGCCAGAGTCGTGATGGAGGACCCGCGCGAGTCGAGCCGGCGCAAGATCCTGAACTACGGCCACACCATCGGGCACGCCATCGAGACGCTCTCCGGGTTCCGCCTGGCGCACGGCGAGGCCGTGGCGATCGGCATGGTGGCGGAGGCCCGCGTCGCGGCGCGCCTGGGGATGCTGTCGCCCGAGGCGGTGGCGCGGATCGTGCGCCTGTGCGATGCCACGGGTCTCCCCACGGCGGTGCCGCCGGCGTTCACACCGGCCGCCATCCTCCAGGTGGCGCGCCACGACAAGAAGAACCGCCAGGGCCGGATCGCCTACGCCCTGCCGATCCGGATCGGCGCCATGGCGAGCGAGAGGGGCGATTACGCGGTCCCGGTGAACGACACCCTGGTGACCGAGATCCTGCAGGACATGCGGCGCCTGCGGCCGAAGCCGCGCAGTCTCATGGCGGCGGAGATGTAGGTGTCGACCTGGCCGATCCTCTACGCGGACGTCCTGAAGGCGCGCGACCGCATCCGCCCGCACCTCCCGAAGACGGCGCTGCGCGCCTATGCGCCGCTCGACGCCGAGGTCGGGCGCGGCGTGCGCGTCCTCGTCAAGCACGAGAACCACAACCCGACCAACTCGTTCAAGGCGCGCAACGGGCTGTCGTTCATGACCGCCCAGACCGACGACGTGCGCCGGCGCGGCATCGTGGCGGCCACGCGCGGCAACCACGGGCTGGGGCTGGCCTGGGCGGGGAGCCTCCTGGGGGCCCGCGTGACCATCTGCGTGCCGCGCGGCAACAATCCCGAGAAGAACGAGGCGATGCGGGGCTACGGCGTCGAGATCGTCGAGGAAGGACGCGATTACGACGAGGTCGTGCGCGTGGCCGAGACCCTCGTGCGCGAGCGCGGTCTCGTCATGGCGCACTCGACCAACGAACCGCTGGTCATCGCCGGCGCGGCCACGCTGACGCTCGAGATCCTCGAAGAGAGCCCGGACCTCCAGGCACTGGTCATCGGCATCGGGGGAGGGTCGCAGGCGGTCGGCGCCCTCACCGTCGCGCGCGAGCTGCGCCCCGGACTCACTGTCTATGGCGTCCAGGCGGAGCGGGCCTCGGCCATCCACGATTCCTGGCACGCCGGACGCGCCATCGCCAAGGATTCGGCCGACACCTTCGCCGACGGCCTGGCCACCCGCAACGTCTACGACCTGACCTTTCCCGCTCTGCGCGAGGGCCTGGCCGGCTTCGTGACCGTGACGGAAGGGGAGATCGCCGAGGCGCTGCGGCTCTTCCTGCGCACCACCCACAACCTCGCCGAAGGGGCGGGGGCCGCCGGGCTGGCGGGGCTCCTCAAGCTGCGCGACACGCTGGCCGGCAAGACCGTCGGGGTCGTCCTGTCGGGCGCCAACATCGACGCCGTGACCCTCCGCCGCGTCCTGGACGGAGAAATCTAGGCCGTCAAATTCCTGGCGCGATTTCGATCCTTGCGACACGGCGCAACTTCCTTATATTGGCCGGGTGACCCTGCAGGTGCGGGGACCGACCCGTCCCGCGGGAGCGAGGGCAAAGAGCGCGTGGCGAAGAAAAATTCCGGGCAGAAGACCGGCGGCAAGATGCGCGGCGTTCCGGCGCAGGCGGCCGCGGCCGCACCGTCGAACGAGGCGCCCCACGAGATGGACTGCCTCGGCGCGGCCGTCGTGGTCGTCGATCGTTCCGGTTCCGTCCTGAGGGCGAGCGGCTGGCGGAAAGTCGTCGACGCGCCCGTGCCGTCGCGCATCCCGCCCTCGGACGACATGCCCGACCAGCTCCTCGACGGCATCGGCGCCGCCATCGACGAGGCGCGCCGGCTGTCCGCCCCGACTCGCCGGGTGGTCGCCGTCGAGCTCGACAAGAGACGGTTCTACTCGGTCTCGGCCGGGCCGCTCGGCACCGGAGGCGACGGTCACGCGGCGGCGCTGGTCCTGGAGATCACCGACGCCTTCGGTCTCGGTCCGCGCGAGGGGGATTCGATCCGCGATCTGGCGCACGACCTGCGCACGCCCCTGGCGTCGATGAGCGGCGCCGTCGAGCTCCTGGAGTCCGGCCGCCTGGGGCAGCTGACGCCCGAGCAGGTCCGGCTCCTCGGCATGCTGGGGAAGGGGATGCAGATGATGCTGTCGTTGATCGACGACGCCTCGGCGCGCGCCAAGACCGCCCAGGCGGCCGACGGCCGCGGCCGGGCGACGGCCTGAGATGGAGACGCGACATGCCCGGTAAGATCCTGGTCGCCGACGACTCGCCGAACATCCGGGAGATCCTGAAGATCAGCCTCGAGGGGGACGGCTACACCGTCGTGCTCGCCGAGGACGGCGAGATGGCGCTCGCCGTGGTGGCGCAGGAGAAACCGGATCTTCTTATCATGGACGTCATGATGCCGAAGGTGAACGGCTTCCAGGTCTGCCGCCGCGTGAAGACCGACCGGGCGACCCACGACGTGCCGGTGATCATGCTGACCGCCAAGAGCGCGCAGCAGGACGTCTTCTGGGGGAAAGACTGCGGGGCCGACGAGTACCTGACCAAGCCGTTCAGCACCCAGGAGCTGGTCAAGACGATCGATCGCCTCCTGAAGGTCCGGCAGCAGCAGTCGGGCCCCGCCTCCGGCGTGGCCGAAGAGCTGCGCCGAAGACACGAGCGCGGCGAGGACGGCCGGGTC
>JBGPED010000161.1:0-7581 GCA_041482595.1 Acidobacteriota bacterium | reverse complement strand
GGTTCGCCGAGAAGCGCTGCAGCGACCAGCCGCGCCCGAAGCGCCCCCACTTCTCGAGATGCGGGTCGGCGATGCCCCACCCCTTCAGGCTCGTAATTGCCCAGTCGGCCGCCGAGCGCCACCCCGGTGACCCGGTCAGCCTCGGACCGTTCACGTCGGTCAGGGAGAAGAGCTGGTCCATCACCTTCGAGTTGCGGAACGCCTCGTCCTTGATCCTGTGCACCACCTTCAGATCGACCGGCTCGTCCGCGACCGCGGCGATCGAGGCACCGATCGCGATCAGGACGAGCGCCAGCCCGCGCACGCGCCGCTTCATGTTCCTGCCCTCACCCTAAGATTAGCTGTGTGGATGGCCGACAGCGGGGCGGATGTTACGCGCCGGGCGACGATGGGTCAAGGTCGCCGGCGGGTGTCACCGGTCCCGAGGTGCGCTCTACTCGGCCAACCCGCCTCCCCTTCTTCTGCGAGCCGGACTGCGCCGCCGGCCAGACCGGAACGGTCGCAGTCACGGGGCCGATCGTCCTCATGATCTCCGATGGCACCGGTGTGTCCCTGCTGACCTGGCAGGGAGGGAGCGGTCGTTACCTCGTGCACCGCAGCGAGGAGCCATCCTTCCTCGGCACGACCACGACGACCCTGGTCCCCGACGGCGGGGCTTTCTTCTACCTCGTCGCGACCAAGCCCTGAAGGGCTCGCCCGGAAGGACCAAACAAAGAGGGGGTCCCGGTTCCCCGGGACCCCCGAGTCGTGCAGGGAGGGCCGGCGTCCGGCCCTCCCGGTGACGCGATCGACTAACGCAGAGTGACGTTGCGGCCGGCCGAGTCGGAGGCGACGATCGCCTCGAGGCTCGGATTGCCCGCACCGGTGATGCGCAGGACGGCGCCGTCACCGTTCACCCCGGCTCCCGAGGCGCTGAAGGCGATCACCCGCACGCGCGAGCCGTGACCGGTGTCGCTGGTGATCTGCCAGCCCTGGGCGAGGCCGGCCGCCGTGACCGTCGTGTTCGGCGAGGCGTTGCGCAGATCGATCTGCAGCCCGCTCAGATCGACGGCGCCCTTGACGGTCACCAGGAAGCTGCGCGGACCCTCCTTGACGAGACTCACGCCGACCGGAGGGGAGGCGGCCCGCAACGCCGCCCCCGGGATCGTTCCGACGCACGAACAAAGGGGCGGGCGTCCCAGCGCCTTGTTCCTGATCCTGACCACGTCGAGAACATTGATCGTCCCGTCGACCGTGCAGTCCTGGTCCAGCATGTTCCCGGCCCAGAACTGGAACGTGGTCGGGGGCGGCGTCGCCACCGGGATCAGCAACGCCTGGCGGACGTCGCGCTGCACGTCGAGGACGTTGACACCACCGCTGGCGTCCACGTCTCCCTTCGCCACTCCCTGGAACGGATCGCTCGTACCCGAGATGAGGATCGGCGGATCGGAGACCATGAGATTCAGCGGGAAGGCCGTTCCGGGCAGGAACGGATCGAGGCAGCAGCGCAGGTTGTAAACCTGCGAGCCCAGACCGCCGAAAAAGCTCATCGTGGCGGGGTCCAGTCTCCCGGAGCAGATCGGTCCGACCGACATCGGGTCGACGGCGTTGTAGCCGGTTGCGAGAGTCCCCAGCGTGTTGAGCGCCGACACTTTCACCGGGAAAGGCAGCGGATCGAACAGATCGACTCCGACCGGCGAGGGCACGGGCTGGAACGAGAAACTGCTGGCGTTGCGCACGAGGATCGAGCCCGGCTGCCGGCACGGCTGGCAGGGGATCGAGCGTCCGGCCGGATCGCTGAGGACGCAGTTTTTCTCCGCGAGCGGTGTCGGCCCGTTCGGCGCCGAGGCGGCGATGTCGAAATCCACCAGGGCGACCTCGCGCGGTCCGGCGCCCAGACCCGCCGGCGGATTGCTCGATCCGAGGATGCGCAGGACTCCCGGTCCGACGGGGGCGCTGCTCACCGTCCATCCCCCCGCCGCCGTGGTGTCCGCGCCGAGTTCCACGGCCGCCACGCTGACCAGCGCGGCGTTGTAGGTGACGTCCACCTGGAAGCCCGCCACCCCGTCGCCGTTGTCGAGCGTGATCGGCACGGCGACCCGCGTGCCCGGCTCGCCGGGCGTCGTCCCGTTGCAGATCGTGCGGAGGTTCGGATCGACCACGAACCCGCCGCCCGCGCGGCCGAGAGGCGCCAGGGCGCCCAGGTTCGGCTCGAACACGACCCCGTATCCACCCGCGGGCGGGTTCGTGCCCGCGAAGATGTCGAAGAAACTGAACCGCAGGGTCCGTGTCTCCCCCGGCTTCATGAGGAGCGGGGTCGCCTTGTCGGCCATGAGCAGGGCGCCCTTCGGATCGGTCAGGCTCACGTGCGCCCCCTGGACGGCCGCGTCCACGGGGCGCGGGTTGGTCAGCTCGACCTCGAAGAACACATCGAAGAAGCTGTCGAACGCCTGGGTCGGGGTGCCCTGCTTATCCAGGAAGGACACCTTCACGCCCAGGGGCAGCTGGTCGATCGGGTACGGGCAGCCGTCGTTCTGGGGCGGCCCGGGAATGAATGGGCAGCGGTCGGCGAAGTCGGGCGTGCCGTCGCCGTCCGTGTCCCTGGTCAGCGGGAGAACGATGATCGCGATCTGCGCCACGCCGGAGACGCCGAGGCGGTCGATCCCCGTCAGCGTGATCACGTGCCGCCCCGCCTTGAGCTGGACGTCGATGTTGTACCCGGTCCCGAGCGGTCCCTGGACGTCCGAGGACCACTGCAGCTGATCGCCCGGCAGGACGCCGTCGTCCGGGCTGCTGCCGTACCCCACCAACGTCACCGGCTTGCCCTCGCCGGCCACGACCGGCTCGTCCTTCACAGCAGGAACCGGCTCCGCGATCACCACGATCGGCTTCTTGCGTGGCACGGCGAACGGGCCGACCGTCGCCTCGCCGGTGTTGAATCCGTCGCTGACCGTGACCCGGATCATCCCCTTCGTGCTGCCGGGGAGGTTCAAAGGATCGAGCGTCAGGGCGCTGGTGTTCTCCATGTTGCCGGTCAGCGAGATGAAGTGCTGCCCGCCGTCCGGGCTGTACTGCACGGAGGAGTAAATCTCCGGGCTGTCCTCGTCGGTGACGTTCCAGGAGAGCAGGAACGGCCGGTCGAGCTTCGGTGTCTGCCTGGGGTCCGGGGTGAGGATCTGCACGGCCGGCAGAAGCAGGCTGACCGGCTGCCGGTCCAGGAGCCCGCTACCGTCGAGCAGGCGGACTTCCATGACCGCCGAATTGCCATCGGTGTTGAGCGGCGTGGGCATCCGGAAGCTGAACGCATACGGAGTCGGCTCCTCTCCGTCCCCCTGGAAGTTGGCGTCGAACCGCCGGGCCTCCAGGATCTCGCCGTTGGCGCCGATGAGCTCGACGGAGAACCGGCCCTGCTTCGCCCCGAACTCGACCGGCACCGCGCGCTTCAGGCGCCAGGACGGCCACAGGACGCCCGGTCCCTCGGGATTGATGATGCCATTGATGAACGTGACGTCGATGGTCGGCTGCTCCAGCTCGGGAGGATTCAGAGGACCGTAGGGCATGAACACATCGATCGGGATGACCTTCCACCAGTTGAAGTGACAGGTGTCGAAGATCGACTCGGGCGAGGCGGTCTGCCAGAGGTTCCAGAAGTGCGTATAGCGCGACGGGCTCTGCCACGCCTGGCTCGTCAACAGCCCGGCCACCATGACGTCGAACCTGCTGGAAGGGACGGGGATCGAGAGGTCCGTGTCGAACCCGGTCACTCCGATCTGACCGGTCGCCATCGACTGATGCACCTGGCAATAGTTGTGGTACACCTCGTGGGTGAAGGTGCGCTGATAGCGGCTCGGGTCGGTGTTGCCGTAGGCGGCGACGTCGTGCGGGGCGGCGCAGGACGGCAACTGGCCCAGACCGTTGCCGCTGACCCCTCCGGGCCACCAGCCGTAGACGTTGTCGTAGGTCGTCGACCCAACCGTGCGCATCAGCGCGAGCGAATCGAGCAGCGTGCCGTCGCTCGTGATCGAGAGATCGGTCCCCCACGGCTTCACCGTCGGGTTCACCCAGTACTGCAGCTTGCACGGAGCCAGCGGCCCGGACTTCAAGAACCAGGCCACCCCGCTCGCTGCCATTCCCGCGTCGGCGATCCGGGTCGCGTCGCTGTCGTACTGCAGCCGCACCCCCTCCACGCGCAGACGCTCGTTATGGATGAAGTCGCGGCTCGTCGACGACGGGCTCACCACGTTGATGTTGGGAGTCGAGGACGAGAGGGCCAGCTCGAACGACACGTTCCCGCTCGGAGGGAAGGCCCAGGTGAAGGTGAGACTGCTGTTGGCGTCCTCCGGGTTCGGGCTCGTCCAGGGGGCCACGGAGATCGGTCCATTGATGGGTGTCAGGGTCGCGATGACCGCCGCCCCCTGCCTCACGGTGAGCGTGCCGTTCACGCTGACAGGAGGAGCGAAGGTCGGGAAATGAAAGTTGAATCCAAAGAAGCTGAAGTGGATGTAGCGCTGTGCCTGGATGTAGGCTCGGATGGCGGTCGGTTTGTGCGCCGACAGGCCGATGCCGGGGTCGCCCGGCACCTGCGGGCGGGTCTGGACCGACTGGGTGACTTCCAGAACCCCCAGCGCCAGACTGACCTGGCCGTCGTGGGCGCGCGCCAGTCCGGCCCCGAGCGGCAGGAGCAACATCGTGAGAAGCGGCACGATCAGGGACCGGCACCTCATGGGAACCTCCTCGGAGAGAGCGTTCTCTCCTCAGACACGGATGAATGGGTCCCGGCCTTCCCCCGCCCGGGTGCGGACACGTCAACCACACGAGTCCGACAGAGCCTTCACGAGAGTTCAGCCAGGAGACAAGAAACTGGATGGCGGGAGACTAGCAGGAAGCGCATTCGAGCGCAAGACCCCGTCGACCGGGAGAACTCATTCGGCGCAGAGGAACTCCCGGACCATGGTCTGGACACCCGTCCGGCTTCCGTGGCATTCTGCGGGCTCGGAACGCTTCGAGTTGCAACGCTGCCGGAGTGGCGAAACTGGTAGACGCACGGGACTCAAAATCCCGCGGGCGCAAGCCCATGTCGGTTCGAGTCCGACCTCCGGCACCAGCGTCCTCAACCGGCGCGTTTCGACATTCCGGCTTGCGAAGAGTTCAGCCCGCCACCCCGGCTTCCGCATCCCGCCGGGATGCACGATCCGCGTCGGCTCCGAGACGTGGACGGAGGGCGGCTGCCTCGTCTTCGACGACAGCCTCGAGGACTTGCGCCGGCTGCCGCGTTGATCGGATAACATTCCGACCCGGAGGACGGCATGGGCATTGAAGACAAGGACGACGACCTGTACAGGGTCGTGGTCAACGACGAAGAGCAGTACTCCATCTGGCCGCTGGACAAGGAGAACGCGCCGGGGTGGAAGGACGCGGGCAAGACCGGCACCAAGGCGGAATGCCTGGCCCACATCAAGGAAATCTGGACCGACATGCGGCCGAAGAGCCTGCGCGACAAGATGGACCGGGAGAAAGGCCGGGCCTAGAGCCCTGGCCGATACGAGCCCGTCCGCTGCGCGGTCAGTTCTTGTTCGTCACGAGGTAGAAGAGCGCCCCGCCCAACCCTGCCTGGGCGGTGTCGCTGAATGACCTCCCGGTCTCGCCCGCATCCGGGGTGAACGATCCGGTGCCCGCTCCCGCGAAGGCCGGGGTGTCGCTGCGAAATACGCGATAGAGGCCGCTGCCCCCGTCCCAGGTCAGGACGAGCACGCCGAGATTCTCGCTGACCGAGAGCTGGATCGGAGGCGTGACCACGACCTCCCCTGTCTCTCCTCCCGCGCAATGCGGCTGGCAAAAATAAGGGATCGTGCCGGGCAGCTCCTGGAAGAGTCTCGCAAACTGCTCCCCGGGCGACAGGGCCCCGCTCCAGAGACCATCGGCCGTGCAGCGGGGCCCGCTGGTCGACGTGTGAAACTGAATTGAGCCGACGTTCTTCCACAGGACCCAGTCGCCCTGCTCCACGAATTGACGGTCCGGCCGAAAGCGGAAGGCATCGTCCACGAGCGACACTGCGAATCGGGGCTCGGCGGCGGCGACCCCCGGCTGAACACACAGGGCGCAGGGCAGCGAGACCGCATTCGGGTCACCGATGAGGCAACTCGAAAGTGGGAGTGGGTTGTCGCCCGCCGCCCCCCCGGGTCCGATGAAGAAGTCCACGAACGCGACCTGCTTGAAGCCGGATCCGAGGCCGACCGCAATTGTGCTGTAACCCAGGATGCGCAAAAGCCCGGGGCCGATGATCTGACTGTCCACCGACCACCCCCCGGCCGCCTGCGTGTCCGCCCCGAGGCGGGCGCGCAGAGGCGTCATGAGCGCCGGATCGTAACGGGCGTCCACCTGGAATGCGGCAACGTCCAGGCCGTCGCTCACACTGATGGGGACGGCGACCGTCGTGCCGGCCGCTCCGCTCACCGAGCCGATGCAGATTTCGCGCGCCGTGGATCCGATCGCGGCAACGACGCCTTCCGGATCTGCGGCGGCCGGGAATCCGCCGAAGGGCTGCACGGTGAGGGCGAGCATCAGCGCGCCACGGGAAATGCGGCCACCTGGACGCATCGGAACGCCCTCCACGTACAGCCTCCTCCTCTGGATGATTGCTTGAGCGAAGTATACCGGGCCCGCGGTCGGAGAACAACATGCAATGATGGTATTGCGCTCCTTTGCTCTCTGAGGTAGAGTCCGCGCAATTCGGCAATCCAAGTCAGGGCATTTCCGTCTGGTTTCCGAACTCTCGCTGCCGCCCGCGGGAGGATCGGGAAGTCGAGGTAAGGGACCCGTCGGAAGTTCCCCGGGGCGCGTGTTGCCGGAGAGTCACACGCCTGTCAACCAGCAGAACCAAAGGAGGGCGACCATGAGAAAGGTACTGACGGCAATGCTTCTCTGTGCGGTCGCGTCCGCGGCACACGCAGCGGCGCTCAGCAGGGCCAACACCAGTGCGCCGGCCGTGAACTGCGTGTTCGACCCGACGTGCACGATTCCGGTCACGGACACCTCCGACACGATTGTCCTGCCTGGCGGAACGGGTTCCGGTTTCCTGCAGTCGCGGACCTTTGTCGGCCAGCCGGGCACGCAGGCCGAGGGACTCTACGGGTACGAGTACCGGATCGAGTTGAGGGAGATTTCGGGGGCTCCCGCTCCGTCCGTGGTCACCTTCGCGGTCGACTTCGGCCGTGTTGTCCCCCTGGACTACAACGGCGACGGCGTCACGGAGCACGTGTACATCGTCACCGCCGGCGGCCTCGGATCCATCGGTCCCGACTATGCGGACAAGACCGGCAACAGGATCTCCTTCCACTTCTACGGCGGGGTCGCCGCCGGCACTTCCTCCTACTTCTTCGGCATGGCCTCCAGGACCCCTCCACACAACGTCACCGCGCAGATCACCGAGACCTTGACGGCGTCGGTTATCAATGAGGGTGCCCGGGCGCCGGCGATCTCGCCGTGCCTCGGCCGACCGGATCTCAACGACGACTTCACGGCCGCGGATCGGGGCGTCCTCGAGAACCTCACGCTCAATTTCATAGACCCGTGCGTCATCGGAAAGCACTACACGCCCGGCAT
>JBGPED010000160.1:0-7610 GCA_041482595.1 Acidobacteriota bacterium | reverse complement strand
TCCGCCGAGGAAGACGCAGACCCCGGTTTAGTCACCCGCTCGATCGCCCGCTCGATCTCCCCGATCGAGCACGGCTTCGACACGAGTTGGATGCCGGTCTCCTGCAGGAACCGCTGCGTCTCCTGGGTGGTCCCGCTCCCCGATGTGAAGACGATGCGCTGCGCCAGAGGCGGCCTGTTCTCGAGCACGGCGCGGTAGATGTCCTGGCCGGTGCCGCGCGGCATGTTCATGTCGGAGATGATCAGATCGAGCTCGTCGCGCGCGATCTTGAGGAGCGCCTCCGGCACGTCCGCCGCCGTGTTGACACGGTGGCCGAGCGTGGTCAGGAGGTCGACCATGAAGTCCGAGAAGCTCTGCTCGTGGTCGACGACCAGGATGCTCAGCCGCCGCTTGCCGGCCGCTCCCTCCCCGGCGGGGGTCGCCGTCGCCTCGGCGGGACGCGCGATCGGGAAGTCCAGGATGAACGTGGCACCGTGCCCCGGCTCGCTCTCGAAGCGGATGCCGCCGCCGTGCTCCTGCATGATGCCGTAGCACATCGACAGCCCCAGACCGGTCCCTTTCCCTTCCTTCTTCGTCGTGAAGAACGGCTCGAAGATGTGCGGCTGCGCGTCGGGGCCGATCCCGGGGCCTGTGTCCGTGACGCGCGCCTCGATGCGGCCGTCCACGGCGCGTGTGCGCAGCTTGAGCCGGCCGCCCTTCCCCTTCTCGGTCATCGCCTGCTCGGCGTTGTTGAGCAGGTTGATCAGGACCTGCTGCACCTGGTGGAAATCGAGCATGGTCATCGGCAGGGCGGGGTCGAGGTCGGTCTCGACCTCGATGCGGTTGACGCGGAAGTGGTACGCCTTGAGCTCGAGCGTCTTCTCGATGATGCCGTTGAGACCGAGGGGGCGTTTTTCGGGCGGGTGCTTGCGCGCGAACGTCAGGAGGTTCTTCACGATCCGGGCCATCCGCTCGGCCTCCGTGCAGACGGTCTCGAGGCGTCTCTTGACGTCGGTCGGAATGTCGCGCGCCAGGAGGAGCTGCACGTATCCCATGATGGCGGCCAGCGGGTTGTTGAGCTCGTGCGCGACCCCGGCGACCAGCTCGCCGAGCGCGGTCAGCTTCTCCGCCTGGATGAGCTGCTGCTTGGCGCCGTCGAGGCGCTGCCGCGCCTGGCGCAGCGCCTCGTCCTGCGTCCTGACTCGCTGCGCCAGGCTCGAAGCGTAGTGGACGGCGGCGCCGCCCCCCGCCCCGGCGAGCAGCGCCAGGAGGATGCCGATCGTCCAGAAGCCCGCCCGACCCGAGCGGAGCCGGTCGATCACCACCTCTTCGCGCGGCGTGACGCGCACCTCCCACTGGACCCCGGCCAGGCCGAAGGCGGTGGCAGTCGTCGGCCGGTCCTGCGGAGGCTCGGGTGGCTCCGGGGGACCGGGGAGGAGCGACTTCCCTGAGCCCAGGAGGATCTCCTCGTAGCGCGCGGTGACCGCCGGCAGTTTGAGGCTTCCAAGGAAGTCGGCCCCTCGGAGCGTACCGGCGACCTCGCCCGCGAAGCGGCCGTGGCGGAAGATCGGAACCGCCAGGATAAATCCACGGGCGCCGTCGAGCAGCGGCATGGGCGGAGAAAACACCGGCTGCCTCGACTCCATCGCGCGGACATTCGCCTCGTGGCCGAGGGGGCTGATCCGCGTGTCGGTCCCGACCAGGGCCCGGTTCGGACCGGGGGGATAGATGGAGCGGATGGTGAGCGAGGGATCCAGGCGGGAGACGCGCAGGCACACCGGAATCTGTGTCAGGGTCTCCGCGGCGAAATTGTAGAACTCGGCCTCGGTGACCTCGTCGCTGTTCTCGAAGAAGTTCGCCATCTGCTGCAGGGCGACGATGTGCTTCTCGAGGGTGCTCCTGATCCGTTTGGAGAACTGGTAGGCGACGATCTCGGTCTCGTTCTTGAGGTCCTGCTCGCGGGCGGCGCGCTCGGAGGAGGCGAGCCAGGCCACGCCGACCAGGCAACAGGAGGCCGTCATGAGGCCTGTCAGGAGACACGTGATCCGACGGCGCACTCCGTCCCCTCCAATCATCTGAAACATAGGACCCGGCATATCGAGGGGCAAGCCGTTTCGGTTTCGTGATCGCGGGACGCGGGGTTCAGTTCCGGGCGGCCCGCGCGATGGCCTGCTCGAGATCCTCGATCTTGAAGGGCTTGAGGAGGAACTCGTTGCCCACTTCGCGGATGAAGCCCAGGGTGTCCGGGTTTGCGGCGTCGCCTGTCGTGAAGATGATGCGCCGCGCGAGGCCCGGGTCGCGCTTCCTGGCGGCCTCATAGATCGCCTTGCCGGAACCTTGCGGCATCTTCATGTCGGAGATGATGACGTCGTGACCCCCCGCGGCCACCTTGCGCAGCGCCTCCGGAACGTCGGAGGCCGTGTCGATCCGGTGCCCCTTCATGGTCAGCAGCTCAACCAGGAATTCGAGGATGCTCTCCTCGTCGTCCACAATCAGAAGACGCAGCCGCGGCGTTTCGCCCAGGGAGTCGTGGCCCGGGCCCGCGACGAGGCTGGAAGGGTCCTGCACGATCGGCAGGCGGACGATGAAGGTCGCGCCCTCGCCGGGCCGACTCTCGACCTCGAGCGTCCCATCATGCTCCCGCACGATGCCGTAGCACAGGGAGAGACCGAGACCGGTCCCCTTGCCTTCCTTCTTGGTCGTGAAGAACGGCTCGAAGATGCGGCTTTGGATCTCCGGCGGAATGCCCGGACCGTCGTCGGTCACGCGGGCCTCGATCGTCTCGCCGGACCGCCGAGTCGTGATGCGGATTCTCCCGCCCTGGCCCGCCGCGACCATCGCCTGCTCCGCGTTGGTGAGGAGGTTGAGGAGGACCTGCTGCAGATGATGGAAGTCGAGCATGGTCATCGGGAGGTCAGGCTGAAGGTCCTTCTCGACCCGGATCTGGTTGACCTTGAAATGGTAGGCCTTGAGCTCCAGCGTCTTCTCGATGATCCCGTTGAGGCCCAGGTATTTCTTCTCGGGCGGATGCTTGCGCGCGAAGGTGAGAAGATTCCGGACGATCTTGCCGATGCGCTGCTCCTCGGAATACATCGTCTCCAGGCGCCGCCGGAACTCGGGAGAGGGATTGCGCGCCAGGAGGAGGTGCGTCCAGCCCATGATGGCCGACAGCGGGTTGTTGATCTCGTGCGCCACTCCCGCCACGAGCTCGCCAAGCGCGTTGAGTTTCTCGGCCTGCATCAGCTGCTGCATCGCCCCGTCCAGCCGGGCGCGCGTCTCCTGCAGGGCGACGCCCTGTGACTGAAGCTGTGTGGCGACGAGGAAGGTCAGAAGCCCGGCGACCGCCCCCATCGCCAGGGTCAGCAGCCAGCCGAAGACCCACAAGGTGGTTTGTCCCGATTCCAGGAAGGCGTGTGCCGCCTCCGCGCGCGGACGCACGTGCACCTCCCAGCGTGTGCCGGCCAGGACGAACCCCTCCACGATGATGGGCGCGGGACCGGCGCGGTCATCGAACTCCGGGCTCGCGAACAGCAGTCTGCCTGATCCCATGACCTTCACCTCGTACCGCTGCAGGGCGGCGGGCAGAAGGATGGCCGCGAAGAACTCGTCCAGGCTGAAGGCGCTCGACAAGGCCCCGAAGTACCGTCCGCCCCGGGAGACGGGCACCGTCAGGGTGAAGCCGCGCACGCCCTCGCTCAGATCGAGCGCACGCGAGAGGAACGGCCGGCGGCTCTGGATCGCGCGGATGATCGCATCGTAGAACGGGTCGTCCTCCCGCACGTCGTGCCCGAGGAGCAGCGGGCCCTCCTTCGGCGGAAAGACGCGGGCGACGCGGAACGACCGGTCCACGAACAGCAGCCGCAGGCACGGCGGCCTCATGCCCACGGTCGAGGACGCGAAGCGGTTGAACTCGCCGCGGGTGACCTCCTGGCTGTTCTCGAAGAAGTTGGCCATTTGCAGGAGGGCAATCTGATGCTGGTCGAGGGCGCCCCCGAGGCGCGCGGAGATCTCGAGCGCGGTGACCCGTGCTTCGTTCTCCAGCTCCTGGCGGCGGGAATCGGCGAACCTGCGGGCGGAGAAGTGAACGGCTGCCAGGCACACAGCCATGGCGAGGATAGCCGCGACGGTTGCCTTCAGCCAGCGTCCCAAGCCACGCTCCGGTTCGCGCTCGCTGCAACATAGGACTGGCCCCGGCAGGCGGGCAAGGCGACTTCAGATTTGTAGTCCCGGCCCGCGACCTTTCGGCCGTGCTAGCATCGCGCGGTGCAGACCGTTCTCCTGCCTGCCGGCTGGGAGCGCCACATGGCCCCGGCGGCCACGCTCCTCGACGGCCTCGGGTCGCCGATGGTCTGGTGGGCCGCGGCGGTCCTGCTCCTCCTCGCCGGTTGTCTCCTGCTTGTGTCGCGTCCCCGGCTGTCCGTGGCCCTCGCCGTCGCGGGCGGTCTGGCGCTGGGGATCGCCTCGAACGGGCTGGTCGACGACGCCTACATCCAGTTCCGCTACGCGTCGAACCTGGCGGACGGTCACGGGCCGGTGTTCAACCGCGGCGAGCGCGTGGAGGGAGCGAGCGGAGGATCCTGGATCGCGGTCATCGCCCTGGTACGGGCCGTCACGGGAGCGGACGCCGCGCGCGCCGGACGCCTGCTGTCACTGGTCTTCACGGTCGCCGCGGTCCTCGCCGCCGCGGCATGCGGCCGCGTGATCGCCGGCACGCGGGGCGCCGCGGTGGCGGCGCTTCTCTGGGCCGCCCTGCCGACACCCGCGCTGTACGCCGCGACCGGATTGGAAACGGCGGCGTTCGCCCTGGCTCTGTGGGTGCTGGGGGCCGCGCTCGCCGGCGGCCGGTCCTGGCCGGCCGGTGCGTTCGCCGCGCTCGCCGCGACGCTCCGCCCTGAGGGGATCGTGCTGGCGGTCGGCGCGCTGCCGTTCTGGCGGCGGCTCGGCCGCGCCGGGCGCGCCGCCCTCGCGTGCGGTCTCGCCGCGTCCGCGTTGATCGCCGGCGCGCGCTACGTCTATTACGGGCTGCCGGTGCCGCACTCGGCCGTCGTCAAAGGGATCACGGCCGCCGCGGGGATCTCGACCGGTCTCGCCTATCTCGCGCAGGCGGCCTTCGAGTGGTGGCCTCTTCTGCTCGTCCTGCCGTGGATCGCCCGTCACGTGAGGCGGCTTCTGCCCGCCCTCGTACCCGCGATGATGTGGACGGTCCTGGTCACGCTGCGCGGCGGGGACTGGATGCCGGGCGGGCGCTACCTTCTGCCTCTCGCTATCATCTTGATCGGCTCGGTGGCCGCCGCGGCAGGTGAGGGCGCGGCGCCGGGACCACCCTCCCCCCCGCGTCTCCTGGCGCGGAGCGCCGTCTTCATCTCGGTCGCCTGGGGTCTCCTGCTGCTGGCGCCCCTCGAGAAGCCATCGTCTCTTCCGCCCGGCCGCTCCTGGCGTGCCATGGCCGAGCACCGCGTGCAGTCGCGCTGGTGGGAGGCCCTGGGGGCCTGGCTGAAGGGGGTCGCGCCGCCCGGCGCCCGGCTGGCCGCCGGACCGATCGGGGCCCTGCCGTACGCCTCCCGTCTGACCACCTTCGACATGTACGGCCTGTGCTCGCCGGTCACGCACACCCGGGACGGAGACGCCGGGCATCGCCTCTGGGGGCTGCGCGAGGCGGTGGAGGCGGGCACCGACGCCGTCTATCCTGGTCAGAGGGTTCCCCAGGCCGACGACTGGAACGCGGTCTTGGCCGGGGCGCGCCTGCACGTCCAGGGGGTGCCTGATTTCGAAAAGCGCTTCCGGCCGCTCGGCATCGACCATGCCCCGGAATACCACCTCGACATCCTGCGGGACGTGGTGTGGATACGCACGGGTGCCAGCGGCCCTTGATCTCTGGTAGAGTGAGGGCATCGGACCTGGTCCTCATCGTGAAATGAACCGGCCCGCCCGGGAAGGGAGACCCGTCATGACTGAACTGAAGATGATCATCGATGGCAAGGAAGTGGAGTCCGCGTCGCGGCAGCGCACGGACGTGATCAATCCGGCGACCGAGAAGACGATCGGCAGCGTGCCGAAGGGCGGCGCCGAAGACGTCGACCGGGCCGTGAAGGCGGCCCGCAAGGCGTTCGGCAAGTGGTCGCGCACGACACCGGGCGAGCGCAGCGCGCTCCTCCTGAAGCTGGCGGACGTGCTCGACAAGGACCTCCAGAGACTGGGGGAGATGGAGACGAGCCAGACCGGCAAGCCCCTGAAGCTGTCGATCAACTCGGACCTGCCGTTCGCCAACGACAACATCCGCTTCATGGCCGCGCAGGCGCGCGTCCTGGAAGGCACGGCGGCCGGCGAGTACTCGCCCGGCTACACCAGCTTCCTCCGCAGAGAGCCTGTCGGTGTCATCGGCTCGATCGCGCCCTGGAACTACCCATACCTGATGGCGGCCTGGAAGATCGGCCCCGCGCTGGCGGCGGGGAACACCGTCGTCCTGAAGCCGGCGTCGAACACGCCGTTCACGGCGATCGAGATCGCCAAAGCGGCGCTGCAGGCGGGTCTCCCCGAGGGCGTGCTCAACGTCGTCACCGGCCCGGGGGCGGAGGTCGGCGGGGCGATCTGCAGGCACGAAGACATCAACATGGTGTCGCTCACGGGCGACACGGCGACCGGCAAGAAGATCATGGAGCAGGCGGCCTCGACGGTGAAGCGTCTGCACCTCGAGCTGGGGGGGAAGGCGCCGTTCATCGTGTTCGAGGACGCGAACCTCGACGCTGCGGTGCAGGGCGCGGTGGTCGCCGGCTTCGTGAACACCGGGCAGGACTGCACCGCCGCGACGCGCATCTACGTCCAGAAGTCGAAGTACGACCAGTTCGTCGAGCAGTTCGTGTCGCACGTCAAGAAGATCCGCGTCGGCGACCCGCTCAAGCCGACCACCGACATCGGCCCGCTCATCTCGAAGGAGCAGCGCGAGCGCGTGGCCGCGTTCGTGGACCGCGCCCGCAAGGCCGGCCTGGACGTTCTCACCGGCGGGCGCGCGCTGGACGGTCCCGGCTTCTTCTACCAGCCGACGGTCGTGGCGAAGGCGAAGCACGAGGACGAGGTGGTGCAGCGCGAGATCTTCGGCCCCGTGGTCGTGGTCATGCCGTTCGACAGCGAGGAGGAGATCGTCAGGAAGGCCAACGGTGTCGAGTACGGCCTGGCGTCCTCGGTCTGGACGCGCGACGTGACCCGCGCCCTGCGGATGTCACGCGACCTGGAGTACGGCGAGGTCTGGATCAACGACCACCTGCCGCTCGCCTCGGAGATGCCGCACGGCGGCGTCAAGCGGTCCGGCTTCGGCTCGGACCTGTCGCGCTACTCGTTCGAGGAGTACACGAACGTCAAGCACGTCATGGTCGACCTGAGCGGTGAAGCGCGCAAGCCCTGGCACTTCACGGTCTACGGCGACCAGGCGTAGAGCGCAACGGGTTCTCCGTAAGACTACGTACGGCGCGAGGCATCGCCGCGGAAGCGCTGTGGCCGAGCGGCGACACGTTGACAGGCCCTCCCGGCGTCCCTATGTTGTGGCAGGGCGGTACCCAGGAGCGTGTCCGAGTAATGGCATGGGTCGCGCACATGGGGCTTGCGAGTCCCAGGCGAGACGCGAGGAGGAAACGATG
>JBGPED010000159.1:0-7643 GCA_041482595.1 Acidobacteriota bacterium | reverse complement strand
GTCTCCGTGGCGGGCCACGAACGGCTCGAACACCCGCGCCGCGTCGTCCACGCTGATGCGCCCTTCCAGGACGACGTGCGGCACGGCGCTCTCAGGCCAGCTCGCTCTGGATGAACCGCAGCACGTCCTGCGCGTGCTCGCGGACCTTCACCTTGGGGAACACGCCGCGGATGGTGCCCTTGCTGTCGATGACGAACGTGGTACGGTGGATCCCGAGAAACTCGCGGCCGAGAAAGCTCTTGGTGCCGAACACCCCGTAGGCGGTGCAGACCTCGGCGCCGGGATCGCTCAGCAGGAGGAACGGCAGCCGGTGCTTGGAGGAGAACGTCTCGTGCGTGGCGAGCGCGTCACGGCTGACGCCGAGGATGACCGTGTCGCTCTCCTCGAAGTGCGGGTAGGCGTCGCGGAAGCCGCACGCCTCCATGGTGCAGCCGGGTGTCGCGTCCTTGGGATAGAAATAGAGGACGAGATGCTTCTTGCCGACGAAATCCCTCAGGCCGACCTTCTTGCCCCCGGTGCCTACGAGATTGAAGTCGGGGGCCTTCGAGCCGACCTGGGGTCTCGCGTCCATCTCCATGCGGTGCCTCCTGTCGTTCGCCCGGCCCCGGCGTCAGTCCGCCCGGGTCCCGGATGTCGTGGTCCGTGTGTGGGGTGAATTCTATCACAGCGCCCGCGGCGGGCCGGCCGGCATTGTCCGCGGAGCGGGCGTTTTGCTAGCATCTCCTGGTGGACCGATGAGAGCGAGACGTCGCGGTGAGGCCATGCGCATCGAGCGCGATCCGCTCGGCTCCCTGCCGGTGCCGGCGCGCGCCTACTACGGCATCCAGACCCGGCGCGCGATGCTGAACTTTCCGATCAGCGGCCGGCGTCTGCCGCCCGTGTTCATCCGGGCCTACACCCACGTCAAGCTCGCCGCGGCCACGGTGAATCGCTCGCTCGGTCTTCTCGACAGGCGGCGTGCCGCCGCCATCCGCCGGGCCGCCTCGGAGATCCTCGCGGGGCGCCACCTCGATCAGTTCGTCGTGGACGTGTACCAGGCGGGCGCCGGCACGTCCCAGAACATGAACCTGAACGAGGTGATCGCCAACCGCGCCATCGAGATCCTCGGCGGGCGGCGCGGGGACTACGCGCTCGTGCACCCGAACGATCACGTGAACATGTCGCAGTCGACCAACGACACGTTCCCGTCCGCCCTGCGCCTGGCCCTCCTCCTCTCCCTCCCCGGCCTGAGGCGGTCGCTGCTCGGATGCGAAACCGCATTGCGGACCCTGGCGCGAAGGTTCGGGCGCACCGTGAAATCGGCCCGCACGCACCTGCAGGATGCCGTGCCGATCATGCTCGGCCAGGAGTTCGGCGCCTACGCCTCGATGATGCGGCGCGCCCGGACCCGGGTCGAGGAGGCGGCGGCGCCGCTGCGCCGCCTGAGCCTGGGGGCCACGGCCGCCGGGACCGGGCTGAACGCGCACCCGCATTACGCGCGTCGGGTGGCGCGGCAGCTGTCCCGGCAGACAGGCCTGCGGCTCCGCCCCGCCTCCGACCTGGTCGAGATCGCGATGAGCACCGCCGATTTCGCCCTCGTCTCCGCCGCCCTGCGCAACCTGGCGCTCGATCTCGGAAAGATCGCCAACGACCTCCGCCTCCTGGCCTCGGGCCCCGCGACCGGGATCGCGGAGATCGAGCTGCCCGCCGTGCAGCCCGGGTCGTCGATCATGCCGGGCAAGGTCAACCCGGTGATGTGCGAGATGCTCAACATGGTCTGCTTTCAGGTCCTGGGGTGCGACCAGACGGTGGCCTGGGCGTCGGCGGCGGGGCAGCTCGAGCTGAACGTGATGATGCCCGTGATGGCGCACGGCCTGCTGGAAGCGATCGGCCTCCTCGAGACGGCCGTCGCCGCGTTCACCCGCCTGTGCCTCACGGGCCTGCGCGCCGACACCGGGCGCTGCCGTCTCCACTTCGAGAGAAGCCCGTCGCTCGCCACGGTCCTGATCCCGATGATCGGCTACGCGCGGGCGGCGGAGCTGGCGAAGGAGTCGGTCCGCACCGGCCGGACGATCGTCGAGCTGGTCCGGGAGAAGGGGATTCTCGATGAGGAGGCGATTGGGCGCGCGCTCGACCCACGGCGACTGACCCGCCCCGGCATCCTCGCGGCGGGAGCCCGCGGCGGTGTCAGGCTCCGGAGGGGCCGCGGCGGGCGGTCCGCACGAGAGCGACCAGGCTGATCGCGGTCCAGGCCCCCTCCAGGACGATGAACCCGGCCTGGGACGCGTCGACCGCCACCACGCACAGGACGATCCCGCCGAGCGCATTGAGCGCGTGGTACACCAGGGAGTCGGGGCGCATGCGGCCGGTCTGGTGCGCCGCGTACGCCGCCAGGATCAGCGCCGCACCCAGAAGGGACGCGAACTGCATCATCGGGCAGACCCTCGGCCGTCCATCGGCCGGCACGGGAATCCGTTTCAGGAGGTCGCCTTGGGGCCGCGCTCGACGCGCGCCTGCTCCTTGAGATCGTCGACGTAGGCGCGGATCTTCCCGGCACGCTCCCGCGCCACGAGCTTGGTGCGGATCGGCTCCTTCACCTCATCGTACGGGATCGGGCCCTCGGCCCTCTTCCCGAGGACCTTGAGGATGTGAAAGCCGAGGCGCGACTCGACCACGTCGCTCGTCTGACCCGGCTGCAGAGCGAAAGCGCTCCTCTCGATCGCGGGCGGCCCCTTTCCCCGGACGACCCATCCGGTGTCGCCGCCGCCACGGGCCTCGCGGCCCTCGGAGTACTTGCGCGCGAGGTCGGCGAAATCGCCGCCGGACTTCACTTCCTTCAGGATCGCTTCGATCTTTTCGCGCGCGGCGGCGCGCGCCTGCGGGGGGGCATCGGGGGAGACGCGCACCAGGATCTGCGCCAGTTGCACCGCCTCCTTGCGGTTCACCTCGGCGGGGTTCTGGTCGTAGTAGCGCCGCACGTCCTCTTCGGGAACCTGGATATCGCCGACCACCTGTCGATCCACGAAGCGGGTCACGAGCAGGGTGCGGCGGAGCTGGTCCTTGAACTGGGCCTCGCCGACACCGTTCTTCTTGAGGGTGGCTGAGAACGCGTCGGAGGTGGCGAAGCCCTCCTTCATCTTCTGGAACTCGGACTCGACGTCCCCGTCGGGAACGGCTGCCTCGCTCTTCACCGCCTTCTGGTACAGAAGCTCGTTCTCGATCAGTCCCTCGAGGACCCTGTCGCGCACCGCCTGCAGCTCCTTCAACCCGACAGGATTGCGGCGGCCGCGGAACTGCATCTGCACGGCGAGATCGAAATCGCGCCTCAGGATCGGGTGGCCGTTGACGCGGGCCATCACGTCGGAGCCGGAGGTCGCCGCGGCGGTCTTCCCCTTCCCCTCCGCCGCGGGAGGCGCCGCGAGGGCCGCGGCCGGTCCCGTGCCGGCGAAGAGCGCGGCCCACAGGGCCAGACCCGCGGCGGCGCCGGTGGCCCGGCGGACGGGTCCGGACAGATCCGCCGGGGTGCGCGTCGTCCTCATGACCGCGCCACGATCTCGTGCTCGTACTTCTTGAAGGTCTGCACGCTGATGATGGCCGCGAGCCTGTCGGCGATCTCCCTGAAGGTCAGGGCGGGGCCGGACTTAGGGTCGTGCACGACGACCGGGCGCCCCTCGTCGCCTCCCTGCCGCACGCGCACGTCGAGGGGAATCTCGCCGAGGAATTCGGTCCCGAACTGCTCGGCGGCCCTGCGTCCCCCGCCGTGGCTGAACACCTCGACCCGCTCGCCGCAGTGCGGGCAGTTGAAGTAGGACATGTTCTCGACAACACCGAGAATCGGCACGTTCACCTTCCTGAACATCGCCGCGGCCTTGCGCACGTCCAGCAGCGCCACGTCCTGGGGTGTGGTGACCAGGACTGCCCCGGTCAACGGGATGATCTGCGACAGGGTGAGCTGGACGTCGCCCGTCCCCGGGGGGAGGTCGATGAACAGGTAGTCGAGCTTGCCCCACAGGACGTCGCCCAGGAACTGCTTCATCGCACCGTGCAGCATCGGACCGCGCCAGACGACCGGCTCGTCCTCCTTCAGGAAGAAGGCCATCGACATCAGCTTGATCCCGTGCACCGGGACCGGGACGAGCTTGCGGTCCCGGACCTCGGGCTGCGCCTTGATCCCGAGCATCTGCGGGTCGTTCGGTCCGTAGATGTCCGCGTCCAGAAGGCCGACCGCCGCCCCCGCGCGCGCGAACGCCAGGGCCAGGTTGACGCTGACGGTGGACTTTCCGACGCCCCCCTTCCCGGAGCCGACGGCGACCACGTTGGCCACCTCGGGGATCAGGTCCCCCTCGGTTTCGATGCTACGGCGGACCTTGGCGCCCATTTTCAGATTGATCGCGGCGACGCCTGGCACGTGCGCCAGGGCGTCCTTGACGTCCTTCTCGATCTGGATCTTCAGGGGGCAGCCGGGCGTCGTGAGATTGACCGTCAGGGACACGCGGTCCCCCTCGATCCTGAGGTCCTCGATCATCCCGAGCGAGACGATGTCCACGTGCAGCTCGGGATCCTTCACGCCCTTGAGGGCGTCGAGGAGCTTCGCCTGTTCGATGGTCGCGGTGCCCAACTCAGTCCTCCTGCTCGTCCGCCGCGGAAGCGCCGCGCGGCGGCGACAACGGCGCCGTCGCAGCCGCCTCCTCGCCGCGCGCCCACGGCCGCGACAGGCCCGCGAGGTCGCGGGGCACGTCACCCACGCCCAGGACGAGGACGCGGAACGTGTCGCCCATCCTCCCGGGAAGGACCAATTCTTTAAGACCCTCCCTCTCCCGGACCGTCTCGACCGTGTCGACGCCTGCGCGCCCCGTCTCCGGTGAGGAGGCCGCCGGCACCGGCAGAAAATCCAGTGCGCCGAGGGCGAGGAGAAAGCGTGACTGTGTGGTCAGGCCGAGGCACCGGGCACCCCTTGCCTCCGCGGCGCGGCGGAGCGCCGTGAAATCGAGATGCGCCGTCAGGTCCTGGTCCCCCGGCCGCTGCAGAAATTCCTCGTTGACACGGTGATGGTGGTACGACAGGAGCGTGCCGCGCCGGCGCTGCGGAGCGTACAGATCCTGCGCCTCGTGGCCGTAGTCCACCACCACGAGATACCCCTTCTTCATGAGACTCACCGCCCACGTGATCCAGCAGGGGGCGGCCAGGCTGATGTCCGCTTCCTGCCCCGGCTCGAGGGTGAGCGCCGCTTCGGCGAGAAAACGCTCGAGCGCCGGAGCGGACAGCGGGAGAAGCGTTTCGTGGAGCTCGCCGTCGCGCACCGCGACGTGGATCTCGCGCGGCCCCTCCGCGGACCCGACCACGCGGTGCACCGGGAAGGCGTCCAGGACCTCGTTGGCGAAGAGGCAGCCGACGAACGGGGCACGGCCGTCGAGTCCCTGCTCGTCCACCCAGGACAACGGGATCGAGGTGCGCCCCTTCAGCCTCGAGCGCTGGCGCTCCTGGAGCGCCGGACTCGGCTCGACCAGGAGGTAACGCAGGGCCGCGGCGAAGGCCCCGCTCCTGGCCGCCTCACGCAGGAAGTCGGACGCGAAGTACCCCTCGCCCGGCCCGAACTCGACGAAGTGCCAGGGATCGGGCCGCCCGGCGCGACGCCACATCTCCTCGGCCTGGCGCGCCAGGAGCGCTCCGAACGCGGCGTGGATCCCGCTGCTCGTGAGGTAGTCGCGCCCGCCCCCTCCTCCGATGCCCCGTGTGTAGTACCCGAGCACCGGGTGGTACAGGCACATCTCCATGAAGCGTGCGAACGGAATCGGTCCGCGCGCCGCGATCTCGGCGGCGATCTCCGACTTCAGGCGCGCGCTCGCGTCGGGGGCGGGCATCGCTCAGGTCGCCGCGGACGCGGGCAGCGGGCGTCCGGGTGTCCCCGTCCGGCGGCCCGCCTTCGCCCGCTCCTGCACCAGCCTCTGGACCTGCATGATCCCTTCGATCAAGGCCTCGGGCCGGGGCGGGCAGCCGGGGATGTAGACGTCCACCGGGATGATCTCGTCGACTCCCTGGACGACCGGGTAGGAGCGGAACATGCCACCGGAGGAGGCGCAGGCGCCCATCGAGATGACCCACTTCGGCTCCGGCATCTGGTCGTAGATGCGCTTCACGGCGGGCGCCATCTTTTTCGTGACCGTGCCCGCCACGATCATCAGGTCGGCTTGGCGCGGGGAGAAGCGCAGGGCCTCGGCCCCGAAGCGCGCGACGTCGTAGCGCGGCGCCACCATCGCCATCAGCTCGATGGCGCAGCAGGCCAGCCCCATCGGCATCGGCCAGAGAGAGTTCTTGCGGCCCCACGCGACGTAGTCGGCCAGGCGGGTGGTCATCACCCACTGGTCGAGTGCATGCGTCTCCTCCATCTGCGCGTGCGCGCCGCGCGGCGGCATCGGCGTATCCGTCATCGTGACAGGCCCTTTCCGGCCGCCGCCATCCCGCGCGCCCCTTCCTCCGCGTGCGTCAGGCGCGCCCACTTCTTGATCGGGTCCGGTCTCGTTCCACCCATGGTCAGGAGCCGGTCCTTGTGGAAGATCATCTGCTCGCGGCTGACGCCGACCGTCGTGTATTCCTTCGTCAGGAAGATCGCCTGCTCCGGGCAGACTTCCTCGCAGTAGCCGCACATGATGCAGCGCAGCATGTTGATGTCAAATATCCTGGGTCCCTTCTCGACGCCCGTCGTGATCTCCTGCGCCTCGATGTGGATCGCCTTGGGCGGGCAGACGTACTCGCACAGAAAGCAGGCCACGCACTTGACCCGGCTCTCGTCGTCCCGCACCAGCGCCGGCAGGCCGCGGTAATTGTCCGGCAGCCGCCAGGTTTCCTCCGGGTAGCGCATCGTGACCTTGGGGCGGAACATGTGCCGCAGGGTGATCCACATTCCCTTCAGGATCGACGGGAGGTAGGTCGCCTCCAGGAGACCCGGCCGCCCGGGTCGTTCGACGGGCCGGCCTACGGTCGGCACGGCGCGACCACCCACTCCCTCGACTCGTGATGGTGCTGCAGGGCCTCGAGGATCGCCTGCTCCGCCAGCACAGAGCACTGCATCTTCGACTCCGGCAGCCCGCCCAGCGCCCGAACCACATCCTGATTGGACAGCCGCCGCGCCTCGTCGACGCTAAGGCCCAGAAGGAGCGTCGTCACCATGCTGCCCGCCGCTATCGCCGCGGTGCAGCCGAAGGCCTTGAAGCGGGCTTCCGCGACCCTGCCGTCCTCGATCCTCATGCTGATCCTGAGGACGTCGCCGGTCGCCGGATCACCGACCTGGGCGAGGGCCGCCGTGTCGCGAACCTCGCCGACATTGCGCGGATTCCTGTAGTGATCCAGAACCACCTCACTGTACTTGAGAGAACCGTCCATGGGATCACCCTGATCGTGCGGACCGGATCGAGCCTTCATCATCCTAGGGGGTGCGTCCATCCCTGTCAAGGCAAGGAGCCGCGCGCCTCCGCGTCCATCGATTCGATCGCCAGCCGCGCGGTGGCGCGGATCTCCCCGCTCTTCCCCGAGAGCACCGCGCGCTCGAGCGCGGCCCGCGCCGTCCCGTCCCCCAGAAGAGCGAGCCCCCGGATGGCGTTGAGGGCGGGCGCGGCGTCGTCCGCCGCCGCGGGCGCTCCCTGCCGGGCGACGTCCGGTGTCCAGGT
>JBGPED010000158.1:0-7662 GCA_041482595.1 Acidobacteriota bacterium | reverse complement strand
GCCGGGCATCGTGAGCGCCCCAGCGGCCCTCGCGAGCAGGGCGGTCACATGCTGATCGATCAGGCGACGATCGTGGTCGCCGGCGGTCGCGGCGGCAACGGCTGCGTCAGCTTCCGCCGCGAGAAGTACGTCCCCAGGGGCGGCCCGAACGGCGGTCCCGGGGGAGACGGCGGCTCCGTCTTCGTGGTGGCGGATCCGTCCCTCAAGGGGCTGAACGCCTTCCGCTACAAGAAACGCTTCGAGGCGGAGCGCGGCCGCCACGGCGAGGGGAGCGACCGGGCCGGGCACGACGGCGAGGACCTCTACATCAAGGTGCCTCCCGGAACGATGGTGCGGGACGAGATCGGCACGCTCCTTGCCGACCTGTCGCGCACCGGCGACGTCGTCCTCGTGGCGGCGGGCGGGCGCGGCGGGCGCGGCAACGCGTCCTTCGCGACACCCACGCACCAGGCGCCGCGCGAGGCCGAGCCCGGGGCGGACGGCCAGGAGCGCCGCCTGGTCCTGGAGCTGAAGCTCATCGCCGACGTGGGGATCGTAGGCTTCCCGAACGCGGGGAAATCGACGCTCATCTCGCGAATCTCCTCGGCCCGGCCGAAGATTGCGGCGTATCCTTTCACCACGCTCCAGCCAAACCTGGGGGTGGTGGACCTCGGCGAGTTCCGGACGTTCGTGGTGGCCGACATCCCGGGGCTGATCGAGGGGGCGCACCACGGCCAGGGGCTGGGGATGAAGTTCCTGAGGCACATCGAGCGCACGCGCGTCCTGATCCATCTCGTGGACGTCTCCGAGATGTCGGGGCGGGACCCGGTGAGCGACCTGGACGTGGTGAACGCCGAGCTGCGCGCCTTCAGCGAAGGCCTGGCCGGAAAGCCGCAGGTCGTCGCCGCGAGCAAGGTCGACGCGCTCACCGACCGGAAGCGGCTTTCCGGTCTGCGGGCGCGCTGCAAAGCGGCGGGGGTTCCGTTCCATGCGGTGTCGGCGGTGAGCGGCGAAGGAATACGGGACCTCCTGGAGGAGGTCTGGTCCATGCTGGCGGCGCAGGGGGACAGGGCGCCGCAGACGGCCGCCGGGCCTCGCGACACCTCGCGCGCGCCCGGGTCCGGATCCGCGGGGCGCTGAGTCGCGTCTTGTTGACTTGAGGAGGCATCCATACAACTGAAGACAAAGGTCCAGCTGGCCATCGCGGCCGCCGCCGACAAGAAGGCGGAAGATCCGGTCGCATTGAACCTGAAAGGGATCGCGACGTTCACCGACTGCTTCGTCATCGTCGGCGGAAGCCAGAGGCGGCAGACCCAGGCGATCTGCGACGCCGTCATCGAGCGCCTGGCGGAGAAAGGGCAGCATCCCGGGCACGTGGAGGGCTACAACCTCGGCGACTGGATCCTGATCGACTTTGCCGATCTCGTCGTGCACGTGTTCACCAACGAGACCCGGGAGTTCTACGGACTCGAGCACCTCTGGGGCGACGCCCCGCGCATGAGCCTCGCGGGTCCGCAAAATCGCCGGAACAGAGGAGCTTCCGCCGCTCGCAAGGGTTGACTTTGAGGAGGGTGATCCGTACATTACCCGCCTTATTCGGCGGAAGGACACCCGCGTGAACGCGATCGCCTCGGACGTCACGGCGGTCCCCTTGGTCCATCGGTCGGCGCTGATGGCGCGCGTCGTCGACTTGGCGCGACGGGTCGCGGGGAGCGACGCCAATCTGCTGGTGGTCGGCGAGAGCGGCACCGGCAAGGGCCTCCTGGCGCGGTTCATCCACGAGGCCAGCACGAGGCGGCAGGGTCCTTTCGTCACCATCACCTGCGCCAACATCGCGGCCGACCTTCTCGAGAGCGAGCTGTTCGGCCACGAGAAGGGAGCCTTCACCGGAGCGACCGACCAGAAGAAGGGGCGCTTCGAGCTGGCGGACGGCGGCACGATCCTGATCGACGGTGTGAGCGAGCTGCAGCCGTCGCTTCAGGGCAAGCTCTTGAGGGTGGTGCAGGAACGCTCGTTCGAGCGCCTGGCGGGCACCCGGACGATCTCGGTGGACGTGAGGATCCTGGCTTCGACGCTGGCCGATCTCGAGGCGCTCGTCACGGCCGGGAGCTTTCGCAAGGACCTGTTCTACCGGCTGAACGTCATCCGCATCGAGATTCCGCCCCTGCGGGATCGCCTGGAGGACGTGCCGGTCCTGGCGGAGCAGGTGCTGGCTGAGATCGCGCGAAAGGCGGGCGCCCCGCCGAAGCAGCTGACGAAGGGCGCTCTGGACCGGCTGATGCGGCACGCGTGGCCGGGAAACGTGAGGGAGCTGCAGAACGTGCTCGAGAGCGCCGCGATCCTGGAGGACGGTCCGGAGATCCGGGCCGAGGCGGTCCGGGTCGGAGAAGTCCGGCCCTCCTCTCCCCTCGCGGCGGCCGTGCAGAAGCTTTATTCACTGGCCCAGATCGAGGAGGCGTATATCCGCGAAGTCCTGCGCACCACGGGCAACAACCGCAGCGGGGCGGCGCGGATCCTGGGCATCAACCGGAAGACCCTCCTCGAAAAACGCAAGCGATACGGGATTCCCTGAGGCTCGCGCTCGGCCTGCGGGACGGAAAGGACACCTTCCACGATGGCGATGCCAAAGAAGCAGATCGAAGCGTACAAGAAGCGTCTCCTCGAGAAGAAGAAGGAGCTTTCGGAGGCGTACAACAAGAACAAGAACTACGGCCGGCTGACCGAGGACGAGGGGACCCAGGACCTTGCGGACAAGGCGTCGAGCGCCTACACGAAGGAGTTCCTCTACTCCCTGTCCAACACCGACCGCGAGGTCCTGCAGCAGGTGGACGAGGCGCTGCAGCGCATCGCCAAGGGCGCGTACGCCGTCTGCGTGGAGTGCGGAGAAGAGATCGAGAAGAAACGCCTCGAGGCGGTGCCGTACGCCAGCCATTGCCTCTCCTGCCAGGGAAAGATCGAGAAGGGGCTTCTGTAGAATCGGCCCCGCGGGACAGCGATGAAGATCCGCACCGTGCTCTACCTGATGTTCGGGGCGATCGTCGTCATCGTCCTGTCCATCCTCTACGGCACGAACAAGGACACCCTCGACAGCCAGATCGTCTTCGGCCGTGGCCTGCACATCCCCGTCTGGTTCGCGTTGCTCCTGGCGAGCGGTGTGTCCATGCTGGTACCGCTCCTGTTCGGCGTGCTGCGCGACCTGCGTCGCATGCTCCGGGACTTCACCGTAAGGCGCCAGGCGCGCTCCCGGCAGGAGGCGGAGGAGCTCTACCTGCGCGGCGTCGAGTCGATGCTGAACGGACGCGAGGAAAGAGCGCTCGAGCACTTCAACGAGGTGCTGGCGATCGACCCGAACCATTTCGAGGCGCTCCTCAAGGGAGGGGAAGTGCTGCGGGGATTGCGGCGCTACGCCGAGGCGATCGAGTTTCATCGCCGCGCCGCGCGCGTGAAGGAGGACGACCTGCACCCGCTCTACTCGCTGGTCTCCGACTACGAGGAGTCGGGGGCGCTGGACAACGCCAAGGCGATCCTGAACCGCATCATCGAGCTGAATCCCAAGCGCTCCCTGGCGGCCAGCCGGAAGTACCGGGCCATCTGCGTCAGCGAGGGAGCGTGGGAGAAGGCCTGGGAGATCCAGAAGCGCATCGAGGACCAGCTCTCCGACATGGGCCGCTCGCGCAAGTCGGAGAAGAAGTACCACCTGGGCATCCGCTACATGCTGGCGCAGAGCCTCCTTGAGGCGGGCAAGGCGCGCGATGCCGTCGGCACGCTCCGCCGGCTCGTCGGCATGGAGCCGGCCTTCGTCCCGGCCCCCCTCGCCCTCGGCAGGGCGCTCCTGGCGCTGCGGCAGCCGGAGGAGGCGGTCGAGGTGTGGGAGAAGGCGTACGAGGCGACCGGCCACCCGATCTTCCTGAGCACCATCGAGGACCACTATCTGGTCCAGGAGCAGCCGCGCCGGGCGATCGAGGCGCTCAAGGCGGCGATCTGGAAGAGCAAGAAGGACATCATCCCGCGCTTCTTCCTCGGGAAGCTGTACTACCGCCTCGAGATGATCGACGAGGCGCTGCAGCAGTTCTCCCAGATGAAGGGTCGGGTGACCTACTTCCCCGCACTGCACTACTACCTCGCCAAGATCATGGAGCGCCAGGGGAACCTGCGCGAGGCCCTGACGGAGCTCGAGCTCGTCCTGCGCCAGGCCGAAGTCCTGAAGGTGGAGTACGTCTGCGCCACCTGCTCACGCAAGCACCCCGCCTGGGTGGACTACTGCGAGCGCTGCGGAGAGTGGAACAGCATCGTGGTCGACTTCCAGGAGGAGCGTCCGATCGAGGAGCTCGGGATCAGCTCGGCCCCCGTCTACACCGCCGAGTCGGGGGAGGCGTAGCACGTCCCGCATGGCCGCCACCGCTCTCCCCGCGGTCCTCGTCGTTCTCGACGGCTGGGGCCACAGCGACGCCACCGAAGGGAACGCCATCGCGGCGAGCCGGCCGCGCTTCATGGAACGGCTCGCCCGCGACTTTCCCACGGGTCTGCTCGCGGCCTCCGGCGAGGCGGTCGGTCTGCCGCCGGGTGTGATCGGGAACTCCGAGGTCGGCCACCTGTGCCTCGGCGCCGGGCGCGTCGTCGTGCAGGACCTGTCGCGTATCAACCGCGCCATCAAAGACGGCGAGTTCGACCGCAGCGAGGTCCTCGCGGGCGCCTGCGCCGCCGCGGCCCGCGAGGGGGTGGCCCTCCACGTCATGGGGCTTCTGAGCGACGGCGGTGTGCACAGCCACATCGACCACTTCGAGGCGATCGTCCGGTCGGCGGCCCGGCGCGGCGTGCGAAACCTGTTCCTGCACGCCTTCACGGACGGCCGCGACACGCCCCCCCGGAGCGCGCTCGCCTACGTGCACAGCACCGAGTCGATCCTGCGCGACGCCTCCCTGGGTCGCATCGCCACGGTCTCCGGGCGCTACTACGCCATGGACCGCGATACGCGCTGGGACCGCACCGAGAAGGCGTACCGTGCCCTGGTCCTGCGCGAGGGGAAAGAACACGCGTCCGCCGCCGCGGCGGTCGAGTCAGGCTACGCGGCCGGCCTGTCCGACGAGTTCCTCGTGCCGTCGGTCGTGGGCGGACCCGCCGCCGGTGGAGGGCGCGACGCGCGCGTGCGGGACGGCGACGCCCTGGTGTTCTTAAACTTCCGGGCCGATCGCGCGCGCCAGCTCACCCGCGCCTTCACCGAGACGGGGTTCAGCGGCTTCGCCCTGCCGGCCCGGCCGGCGCTCGCCCTGTTCGTCTGCTTCACGGCCTACGACCGTTCCTGGAGTCTTCCGGTCGTGTTTCCGCCGCAGCACCTGACCGGCATCCTGGGCGAGGTCGTCAGCCAGGCCGGCCTTCCCCAGCTGCGCATCGCCGAGACCGAGAAGTACGCGCACGTCACCTACTTCTTCAACGGCGGGGAGGAGCGCGTCTTCCCCGGTGAGGAGCGCTGCCTGGTCCCCTCGCCGAGGATCGCCACCTACGACACCCAGCCGGAGATGAGCGCCCCCGAGCTGACCCGGGAAGTCCTGCAGCGGCTCGCCCGGAAGCCCCGCCAGGTGGTCGTCCTGAACTACGCCAACGCCGACATGGTCGGCCACACCGGCAAGTTCGAGCCGACGGTGGCCGCCTGCCGGGTGATCGACCGTTCGGTCGAGGCGGTGGTCGAGGAGACCCTGCGTCTCGGAGGCTTCGCGGTCGTGACGGCGGACCACGGCAACGCCGAAAAGATGATCGATCCCGCGACCGGGACGCCGGTCACGGCGCACACGATGAACCCTGTCCCGGTGCACGTGGTCGCTAAGGGGATGGAGGGGAAAAGGCTGCGGGACGGCGGGCTTCTGTCGGACGTCGCGCCGACGATGCTCGCGATCCTGGGCCTGCGCGCCCCCGTGGAGATGGAGGGCCGGTCGCTGCTCGTGGGGCGCTAGGAGCCGCGCGAACCAGCGAGGCTCCCGCCTCCGGAGAAGGGCCGGTTGAGGATCGTCGCGCGCGCCGGGGCACGCCTCGTCGAGGCGCTCATCCCGGCGCTGTTTCCCGCCGACTGCCTGGTGTGCGAGCGGGCGCTCCCCTTCCGCCAGGAGGGAGGTGTCTGCCCGTCCTGCTGGGAGAGTCTGCCCTGGCTCCCCGGCTACCGCCCGCGCCGCGGCCCCCTGCAGGCCCTCCTGTGGGCGGCGGATTACGAGGGGGCGATCCGCCATCTCGTCCACGGCCTCAAGTTCACCGACATGGATTACCTCGGCCCCGCCCTCGGCAGGCGCATGGCCTCCCGGCTCGCCCCTCTCATCTTCGCGGAGCGCCCCGATCTCGTCGTGCCGGTGCCCCTGCACTTCTGGCGCCGCTACCGCAGGGGATACAACCAGGCCGAACGGCTGGCCCGCGCCATCGCCCGTCGCTTCCTCCTGCCCCTGGACACCGGCGCCCTGAGACGGCGCCGCGCGGGGCGCCGCCAGCTCGGCCTGTCGCGGCGCGAGCGGCTGCGGTCCCTCGCCGGGTGCTTCGGGGCGCGACCCGGGCGGGCCCGCGGCCGCACCATCCTGCTCATCGATGATGTCGTGACCACGGGAGCAACACTCGAGGCGTGCGCCCGGGCGCTCCTCGCCGCCGGGGCCCGGCGCGTCGTCGGCTGCGTCCTGGCACGCACGCCACGAAGTCGGTGAGCCGGACGCGCGCGAGTCCCCGGGCCACGCCGCGGACCGAGCGCGGGCGGCCAGACCGCCGGTTCACCCCGGTCAGACGCTCAGCTTGCGAAGGAAGCGCTTGCGCTCGAACTGCGCCAGGTGGGCGTAATAGGGACCGTTCTCACGCAGCAGGCGGTCCCAGGTGTCGATGAACAGGACCAGACGGTCGACGCCGTCCTTGGGGAGCCAGACACCGTGGTCGTTGATGCACTTGTAGATGGCCACGCCGGAGTTCGCCGAATAATTGACGGGCCGCATGATGCCGATGCAGTACGGGCACTTGACGATGCGCCGCGTCTCATCCTCTCCAAGACGGTAGCTCGGCGCCATCGACCGCGAGTAGGTCGTGAGCTGCTTGACGCGGTCGGCGGGCAGCGACTTCGGGCCGATCTCGATGATCCACTTCAGGCGGCCCTCCTCCAGCCAGGTCCCGCCGCACCCGTCGCAGATCTCGATCGGCACGTTGAGGTACCGTTGGGCCGCCATCGCCCCGCCGCAGCCGGAGCAGAACATCGATTCCCCTCCCAGAGTCGTGTTCATATACGACCAAAATCCGCGTCCCGCAACGCTTTTCAGAGAATGTCTTGTCAGCATAAAGCGGAGGCCCCCGCGACTCGCGTGCGGGGCGGCCTGGGGTCGCGGGGGACGGGTCCGTGCGGGCTCTGCCCGCACTCCCCTCTGCTGCGTTCGCGACCCACGTCGCGAAGTTCGCGCCGCGGGTTCCCCGCTCACTTCCGCAAGCCCCCGCGACCCCAGGCCGCCCCGCACGCCGCGCCGTGAGTCGCGAAATGCATTTCCTTTCGCGGCGAGTGGGACTCGGCCGCCGGGTTCGGCACAACATGAAGCAGGAGGCCGTTCGCGGGGGCGCCGCGGCGGGGGGCGGGGCGGCCTGCGCCTGCGGGGGCTTGCGGAAACGAGCCGGGTACCCGCGCCGCGCAGTTCGCGGCGTGGGTGGCGAGTGGAGCAGAGGGGAGTGCGGCCGGAG
>JBGPED010000157.1:0-7679 GCA_041482595.1 Acidobacteriota bacterium | reverse complement strand
CCGCGTGCCCCGGGCAATCCACGTGCGCGTAGTGCCGGTTGTCCGTCTCGTACTCCACGTGCGCCGTCGCGATCGTGATCCCCCGCTCCCTCTCCTCCGGCGCGTTGTCGATCGAGTCGAACGACCGCACCAGAATCTTCGGGTTCTTCTTGTGCAACACCATCGTGATCGCCGACGTCAGCGTCGTCTTCCCGTGATCGACGTGACCGATCGTCCCCACGTTCACGTGCGGCTTCGTCCTCTGGAATTTCTCCTTGGCCATTTCGACCCTCCGCTCACCGCGGGCCCCAGGCCCGCGGCCTTCGCGAATCCCGCGGCGCCCGCCACGGCCTGTCCCCGGGGCGCTCGATCGCCCGTCATCGTTCGAAAGGTGGAGCCCACGACCGGGATTGAACCGGTGACCCCTTCCTTACCAAGGAAGTGCTCTACCACTGAGCCACGTGGGCCCGGGAAAGAAGCCATGGAGCGGGAAACGGGATTCGAACCCGCGACCCTCAGCTTGGAAGGCTGATGCTCTACCCCTGAGCTACTCCCGCGTTCCCTGCGTCCGGCTGGGGTGAGAAACCACCCTGCAGCTGGCGCCTCGCCGCAGCCGCCGTCTCCCTTCCCTCTCGTCGATTGCCGTCATGCCGTCCTTTCGGACGGCCCGTCCCTCAAATAACGCCCCGCCCATGCTGCGCGCTTCGGTGGGTGGTGGGGAGAGGAGGATTCGAACCTCCGAAGCACAACGGCGGCAGATTTACAGTCTGCTCCCTTTGACCGCTCGGGAATCTCCCCTCGGACATGCCGCCGTTCGCGACAAAAACCGCCTGAGAACGACGTCCTGACACACAAACGCCCGCTCGCGCGGGCTGGAGCTGGCGAAGGGATTTGAACCCCCGACCGGCTGATTACAAATCAGCTGCTCTACCCGCTGAGCTACGCCAGCTTGTCAAACGCGGCATGCTAACATGCGTTTACGCGCACTGCAAGACCCCTGCCAAAAAAAGTTACGGGGTTCGGGCCGCCCGTCTCTGCCGGACCGCCTCGAACAGCACCACCCCCGCCGCCACGGACACGTTCAGCGACTCGACCCCGCCCGCCATCGGGATGGAGAGGACGACGTCGCAGGTCTCCCTCGCCAGCCGTCGCAGTCCCCTTCCTTCACCGCCGAGCACCAGGGCGACCGGGGAGGTGAGATCGAACGAAGTCCAGGCCGATCCCCCCGCGCTGTCCAGTCCGACGACCCAGATGTTCCTCTCCTTCAAAGACTTCAGGAGGGAAACCACGTTCTTGACCCGGGCGACCTGCAGGTGCTCGACCGCCCCCGCGGCGGCCTTCACGGCGACCGGTGTGAGACCCACGGCCCCTCTCTCGGGCAGGAACAGGCCGTGCGCTCCCGCCGCCGCGGCGACGCGCACGATCGCACCCAGGTTGCGGGGATCCTCGACACCGTCGAGCACCACGAACAGAGCGGACGGGCCCGCCGAGCGGACGAGATCGTCCGGGTCGGCGTACATAGCACCGGCCACGAACGCCACGACACCCTGGTGCGCTTCCCCTTCGGCCAGGCGGTCGAGGGCGCGATCGGGCTGGCGGGCGACCGGGACCCCGGCCGCCCGGGCCGCGTCCAGCACCTGCCTGATACGCGCGTCGCCCCGGGAGGCGGCGACCAGGACGCGCGTGACGCTGCGCTTTCCCGCCTCCAGGGCCTGGAGCACCGGATGGATGCCGAAGATCCGGTCGCTCACGCCGCCGTGCCTCGCGAGGCGGACAGAAGGGAGGCGGCGCGCCCGGCGCACGAGGCGACGCGCCGGGGGAGCGGCAGTCGGCTTCCCTCCTCGATGACCGGCAGGAGCTTCACCATCTCCGGGCCGGAGGAGGCGCCGGTCAGGGCGACGCGCATCGGGTGGTACAGGTCGCGGCCCTTCGCACCGGTCTCGCGCCGCACCTCCTCGGCCAGGTACTGGAAGCGTCTTGCATCGAGCGGCTCCGGCCCCAGGCGTCGGACCAGCGCCTCGATGACGGCACGGGCCTTCGGGTCGAGGAGGGTGCCGCGCACCTCGGGATCGGACAGGCTCGTCCCGGCGGAGAACTCGAAAAGGAAGGCGCTCTCCCTTGGAAGATCGCTCATCTTCGGGAGTCTTTCGGCATAGAGGAGAGCCAGGCGGCCCACCCACGCCAGTGTCCCGGGCGGGACCTCCCCAGCCAGGAGACCGGCCTTGTGAAGCTGCTCCGCCGCCAAGGACGCCAGCCGGCCCGGAGGCAGGCGGCTCATGTGCCGGGCGGCGAGGGCATCGAGCTTCACGCGGTCGAAAATCGCGGGCGCGCGCGACACCCTCGCGAAGTCGAACTGGGCGACCAGCTCCTCCTGCGTGAGCAGGTCCTGCCCGCCGGGGGGCGACCAGCCGAGCAGCGCCAGGTAGTTCATCAGCGCCTCGGGCGGATAACCCTCCTCCCGGAACCAGGCGACCGAGGCCGCCCCCTCGCGCTTGCTCAGCGGCGCGCCACCGGGGCCGGCGATCAGCGGCAGGTGGGCGAAGCGCGGCACGGTGTCAACACCGAGAGCGCGGTACACCAGGATCTGCCGCGGCGTGTTGGACAGGTGATCGTCGCCCCTGATGACGTGGCTGATCGTCATCAGCGCGTCGTCCACCACCACGGCGAAGTTGTAGGACGGCCACCCGTCCCGGCGCAGGATGACGAAATCGCCGATCTGGGACAGCGGGAAGCGCACCTCGCCGTGCACCAGGTCCTCGAACGCGACCGATGTCTCGTCCCCGGCGACCGCCCCGACGCTGAACCGCACCGCGGCCGGCTCGCCGCCGCGGCGCCGGCGGGCCGCCTCGTCCTTCGGGATGCGCCGGCAGCGGCCGGGATAGAGAGAGGCCCGTCCGGCCTCGCGCTGCGCCCTACGCTCGTCCTCGAGGACCTGCTGCGAGCAGAAACAGGGGTACGCCAGGCCGCGCTCGATCAGGTCTTCCGCGCGGCCCTGGTAGAGCGGCAGCCGCTCCGACTGGCGGTACGGCCCACCCTCGCCCCCCTCCCTGACCCCTTCGTCCCAGCCCAGGCCGAGCCAGCGAAGGTCGTCCATCAGGTGCTCTTCGTGTTCGGCGCTGGAGCGCGCCACGTCGGTGTCCTCGATGCGCAGGACGAAGACACCCTGGTGCCTCCGGGCGTACAGCCAGTTGAACAGGGCCGTCCGGGCGTTGCCGACGTGCAGGTCGCCGGTGGGCGACGGCGCGAAACGGACGCGCGGAGCGCTCACCCGGCGGCTCCCGCGAGGAGCACCACGGCCTGGGCCATGATCCCCTCCTGCCGGCCGACGGCCCCCAGGCCCTCGAGTCTCTTCGCCTTCACGGAGACTCTGCCACCGGGCGCTCCCAGTGCTGTGGCCAGGGCCGCGCGCATCGCCTCGATGTGCGGCTGCAGGCGCGGCGCTTCCGCCAGGACGATGGCGTCCACGTTGACGATCTCGAAACCACGGGTCCGGACTTCGCGCATCACGTCCTCGAGAAACCACAGGCTGGAGCGACCCAGGTACCTCGGGTCGCCGGCGGGAAAACGCGTGCCCATGTCCGGAAGCCCGAGCGCCCCCAGGAGCGCGTCGCAGACGGCGTGCGACAGGACGTCGGCGTCCGAGTGTCCGGCCAGGCCCCGCGGGTGCGGGATCTCGACGCCGCCCAGGACCAGCCGGCGGCCCGGCCGCAGCGGGTGCGCGTCGGCGCCGCAGCCGATGCGCAGATGCGGCGGCGGGGCGGCGCCGCGCCCCGCCGCCGCGGGAGACGCCACCGGCGCCTGCCGCCGCGGTCGCGTTCGTGTCCGCCGCTTACGCACCTTGTCCACCCTCAGTCTCAAGCACCAGGATCGCTTCGGCCAGCGCCAGGTCCCCGGGGGTCGTGATCTTGATGTTGCGCGGCGATCCCTCGACCAAATTTACCTGATGCCCCGTCCTCTCCACGAGCGCGGCGTCGTCCGTGCCGACGAAGCCGTCACGCTCGGCGCGCGCGTACGCGTCGCGCAGCACCTCGCCCCGGAATCCCTGCGGCGTCTGCGCCAGCCGCAGCCGGTCGCGCGGCAGCGTCGCGACCACGGCGCCCTCCTCGTCGACCTGCTTGATCGTGTCGGGCGGGACGACGGCCGGGATCGAGGCGCCGCTTGTCTCCGCCGAGGCGATGACGGCGTCGATGATCGCCCGGGAGACCAGGGGCCGCGCCGCGTCGTGGACCAGGATGATCTCGTCCCCGCCGGGGGGCGCGGCCAGAAGCGCGCAGCGCACCGAGTCCTGCCGGGTCGCCCCGCCGCGCACCAGGACGACCTTCGCGGCCGACGGGCCGAGGAGGTGCCTGGCCTCGCCGGGGTCCGGGACCGCCGCCACCACGCGATCGACGCGCGGGTGCGACAGGAAGGCGGCGAGGGAGCGCTCCAGGAGAGTCAGACCTCCGAGCCGCAGGAACGCCTTCGGCCGGCCGGCCCCCATGCGGACGCCCTGCCCAGCCGCCACGATGATCGCCAGGACGTTCATGCCTGTCGGGCGCCCCAGGAGCCTGCCCGCGCGCCGAGGAACCTCCGCGGCGTCCATGCGGTCCGCGGGCCGGCGGCGGTTCTCAGATGTTGAGGATCTCGTCTTCCTTGTGCTTCGCCAGCTCGTCGATGTGCCTGATGTGCAGGTCGGTCTGCTTCTGCACCAGATCCAGACCGCGCTTCTCGTCGTCCTCGGAGATCGCCTTGTCCTTGAGGAGCTTCTTCAGGACCTCGTTCGCGTCGCGGCGCTCCAGCCGGATCGCCGTCCTCCCGTGCTCGGCGATCTCGTGCACCTTCTTCGCCAGCTGCTTGCGGCGCTCCTCGGTGAGGGCGGGGATCGGGATGCGGACCACCTTGCCGTCGTTCGCCGGGTTGAGACCGAGCTCCGACGACCGGATCGCCTTCTCGATCTTCGGGATCAGCGACACGTCCCAGGGCTGCGCCACGATCAGGGTCGGGTCGGGGATGGTCAGGGTGGCGACCTGGTTCAGGGGGGTCGGGGTCCCGTAGTACTCGACCGCGACCCCGTCCAGGATCGCCAGCGAGGCGCGGCCGGTCCGCAGGGTCGAGAGCTCCCGGCGCGTGTGCTCGGCCGTCTCGTTCATCTTCTGCTGGGCGCGCTGGACGATCTCGTTCAGATTCATGTCTCACTCCTTCACGATCGAGCCGATCTTCTCTCCCATCACCGCGCGCATGATGTTGCCGCGCGCGCCCAGATCGAAGACGATGATCGGCACGCGGTTGTCCATGCACAGCGAGATGGCCGTCGCGTCCATGACCTTGAGGCCTTTCTCCAGGACCTCGAGATAACTGATCTGCTCGAACTTCCTCGCCTTCGGCTCCTTCTTCGGGTCGGCGGAGTAGATGCCGTCGACCTGGGTGGCCTTCAGGATCACCTCGGCCTTGACCTCCATGGCGCGCAGCGCGGCCGCCGAGTCGGTCGTGAAGTACGGGTTCCCGGTGCCGGCGGCGATGATGATCACGCGCCCCTTCTCGAGATGACGCATCGCCCGGCGGCGGATGTACGGTTCGGCGACCTGGCGGATCTCGATGGCCGAGAGGACGCGCGTGTGGACCTCGAGCCGCTCGAGCGCGTCCTGCACCGCCAGCGAGTTGATGACCGTCGCCAGCATCCCCATGTAGTCGCCGGTGACCCTGTCGATGCCGTGGCTGGATCCGGCGACGCCCCGGTAGATGTTCCCACCGCCGATGACCATGGCGACCTGCACGCCCTTGGCGTGCACGTCTCTAATCTGCAGAGCGATCGAGCGGATGACTTCGGGCTCGAGGCCGAACGGCCGCGAACCCATCAGGGCTTCGCCGGAGAGCTTGAGGAGGATCCTGCGGTACTTCGGCCGTCTGGCCACGTCACCGGCTCCTTCGAGGAGAACCCGCTAGCGCGACGTGAGACCCGACCCCTGTTTTTGGTCCTGGCCGAGGACGAACCGGGCGAAACGCCTGACCCGGATGTTCTCGCCGGTTTTCGCGATGACGTTGTGGACGACGTCCTTCACCGTCAGGTTCGGATCGCGCACGAACGGCTGCTCCATGAGGCAGAATTCCTGGTAGAACTTCTCCATCCGTCCCGCGACGATTTTCTCGACCACGGCCGGAGGCTTGCCGGACGCGGTCGCCTGCTGCTTGTAGATCTCACGCTCTTCCTTGAGGACGTCCTCGGTCACCTCGTCGCGATCCACGACACGCGGCTCTGAGGCGGCGATGTGCATCGCCAGATCCTTCACGAGCGCCTGGAAGTCAGCCGTCCGCGCTACGAAGTCGGTCTCGCAGTTCACCTCGATGAGGACGCCGATCCGGCCGCCGGCGTGGATGTAGGAGCCCACCGCGCCTTCGCTCGTCGCCTTCGACGATCGCTTCACGGCGGTCGCCTGCCCCTTCTGGCGCAGGATCTTGTGGGCCTGCTCCAGGTCGCCGCCGGCCTCGACCAGAGCGGTCTTGCAGTCCATCATGGGAGCGCCGCTCTTGTCCCGGAGCTCCTTGACCTTTGAAGCGCTGATGTCCATCCACTCCTCCTCGATCCGACCGGCCGGCTTGAGGGAGCCCTCGAGCGCCCGTCGGCGCGCGTCCGGGGGATTCGGGTCCCGGTGATCCTTCGGCTGGGCGGGGGTCTGTCGGGTACGCTTGCGGTCGGGTCTGGCCCTATTCGGTGGCGGCGCGGCCGCCCGGGATGGCGGCGGTGCGCTCCGCGGTCCCCTCGACCTTCACCGTCTCGCCCTCCGGCTCGGCGGCGCCTGCGGCCTCGACTCCCGCGGCCGGCGGCTCGCTCCGAGGAGCGGCCGTTTTGCGCCGGGGTGCGCCGCGACGGCTGTCGCCGCCGCCGGGGCGCCGCGTAGGCCTGCCCGTCGAATCGTCGCCGAGCGCGGGCATGCCGGCCATTACCACGCCACCGCCGCCTGCGGCCGCCAGCGCCCCTTCGGATTCCTGCTCTCCCGCCTGCTTCTCGTAGACGCTGCGCCCGTCATTGATCGCGTCGGCAATGCGGGACGCGAACAGCTTGATCGCGCGGATCGCGTCGTCGTTGCCCGGAATCGGGTAGTCGATGTCCTCCGGATCGCAATTGGTGTCGACCACCGCGACGACCGGGACGTCGAGCTTGCGCGCTTCCTGGACCGCGATGTGCTCTTTGTTGGGATCAATGATGAACAGGGCATCGGGCAGGCGATCGAGAATCTTGATTCCCGTGAGGACCTTGGCGAGCTTCGCCCGTTCCTTCTCGAGCTGCAGGAGCTCTTTCTTCGTGTAGCGTCCCTCGACAGGGTTCTCCAGGAACGTTTCCAGCCAGCGCAGGCGCTCGATGCGCTTCTTGATCGTGCGGTAGTTGGTCAGCGTGCCCCCGAGCCAGCGCACGTTCACGTAGGGCATGCCCACGCGGTTGGCCTCTTCGGCGATGGTCTCCTGCGCCTGGCGCTTGGTGCCGACGAACAGGATCGTGCCTCCCTGGCCCGCTTCCTGCAGGACGAAATCGAGGGCCTCGCGGAACTTGATGAGGGTCTTCTGGAGATTGATGATGTAGATGCCGTTGCGCTGCCCGAAGATGTACTCGCGCATCTTCGGGTTCCACCTCTTGGTCTGGTGTCCGAAGTGGACACCCGCCTCCAGGAGCTCCTTCATCGTGACTGCCGTCAAATCATTCCTCCTGTCCTTCCGGCGGCTCGATG
>JBGPED010000156.1:0-7684 GCA_041482595.1 Acidobacteriota bacterium | reverse complement strand
GCGAAGGAGGCCCACCACGATCACTTCGTGCGCGCCGGCACCGTGAAATTCTTCGCCGACGGAGTCATCGAGTCGAACACCGCCGCGATGCTGGCCCCCTACTCCAACAACCCGGCGGTTCAGGGGACGCCGCATTATGACGCGCGCCAGCTCCAGGCGATGGTGCGGCGGGTGGACGCTGCCGGCTTCCAGATCTACATCCACGCCATCGGCGACGCCGCCGTGCGCATGTCGCTCGACGCCCTGGAGGCGGCGGCGCGCGAGCGCCCCGGGCAGCAGCGGCGCCACCGCCTGGAGCACATCGAGACGATCGACGCGTCCGACATCCCGCGCTTCGGTTCCCTGGGGGTCATCGCCAGCATGCAGCCGTACCACGCCTACCCCGAGCCGAACCTCCTCGACGTGTGGGCGGTCAACGTCGGCCCCGAGCGGATCGGGCGCGCCTTCGCCTGGAACAGCATCGCAATGAGCGGGGGCCGGCTGGCTTACGGCAGCGACTGGCCGGTGGTCACCATGGACGTGATGATCGGCCTGCACAACGCCGTCCTGCGCCAGGACACGGACGGCAGGCCCGAGGGGGGATGGATCCCGCAGGAGCGCATCACTCTCGAGCAGGCGATCGCGGCCTACACGATCAACGGCGCCTTCGCGTCGTTCGACGAGGACGTCAAGGGATCGATCAAGGAAGGCAAGCTGGCCGACCTGGTGGTCCTCAAGCCCGACATCTTCCAGGTGCCGCCGCTCGAGATCCACAAGGCGAAGGTCGCCCTCACCGTGCTCAACGGCCGGGAGGTGTACCGCAAGGGCGGCGACTGAATCCTACGTCAGGAGCGGGGTCGGGACGAGCCGTCGTCCCTGCCGGATGGCGACCATGTCGGCCAGCATGCCGTAGGCAGTCTGCTCGACGTGCGGCTCGACGCTCGACACGTTGATCGTCCCCGCCAGCTCGGTGTCGAGTGTCAGGCCCAGTGACACGCCCTGGAGCGACGCGAGGAAATCCCCCGGCGCCATCCCTTCCGGGCGGACGCGCGCCGGTCCGGCGAGCGCCACGTCCGCGATCAGGCGTACCGTCCGGCCGGCCCGCGCCTCGGCGCGCAGCCAGGCCGGATCGACCGAGGCCAGAGGCGTGCGCTCGACGTCCGCCGGCTTCAGGTCGCGACCCATCAGGACGTTCGCCAGGATCACGATCTTCACCGCCTGGTCCCAGCCGTCCAGGTCGTGCGACGGGTCGGCCTCCGCGACACCCAGGCGCTGCATCTCGGCGACGGCTTCGTGGGCCGGCCGGCCCAGGGTCACGGCCTGCAGCACGTGGTTGCTGGTCGAGTTGAGAACGCCGCGGCAGCGCACGATCCGTCCGACCGGCACCGCCGCCTCGACCAGGTTGAACACCGGCATGCAATCGGCCACCGCCGACTCGAAGCGGAACCCGGCGCCCGTGCGCTGCGCGATCGCGAAGAGATCGCGCGCCGCCACGGCGACCGGCCCCTTGTTGGCCGTGACGACCGATATCCCCCGCTCGAGTGCTGTGCGCACGTGCGACAACGCCGGCTCGCCGGTCTTCGGCTCGAGCGGCGTCGCCTCGAACAGAAGATCGACGGGTGCTATGCCCAGCGCGTCCGGAAGCCGGCCGGACGACGACCAGCCGTCGCGCAGCGCCGCGTCCAGATCGATCCCCCCGGGCTCGACGAGCGTGCCGCGGCGGGCGCTCGCGAGGAGAGTCACCTCGAACGTCAGGCCGTGCCGCTTTTCGAGCTCGTCGCGCCGCGCCAGCAGGAGACGCGCCAGCGCCCGGCCGACGTTCCCGAACCCGGCGAACCCGAGACGGAAGTGACGGCGATCCATGGCCGGTCATGATACCCGCGGTCCGCCACGCCGCGCTTTCCGTGTTTCGTATCATGGTGGGACGGAGTGACAGTGACGCGCGGCCTGGAGTAGGATCGGCGCCGTTTTCCAAGGGGACCGCGTTCTCGGACGATCCATACGGAGGGGGAGTCATGCCTGATCGGATCAGGATCCGCTTCGGCGAGGCGATGGGGGAAGGCAGCCAGGACTGGCTCTGGACCGAGCCGGAGATCGTGATCGGCGAGATGGACGGCCCGGTCGGCCAGGCGTTCGCGACGATCATGGGACAGAGCGCCGGGTTCTCGCGCTTCTTCTGCCTGGTGGACGGCGGTAGGATGGTGAAGCCGGCGACCATCATGGTGCCGAAGGTGCAGCTCAAGAAGATGGCGGACGTGATGGTGTTCGGCGGCCCCGTCCAGGCCGGCATCGCCGACGGCGTGCTCGACGCCGTGGAGGCCGGGATCATCCCGAAGAACAAGGCCGAGAGCCTGTGCATCATCTCCCTGGTGTGGGTCGACCCGCGCCTGTCGGACATGAAGGATGCCGACCTCAACGAGCTGTACCGCAACAACCGCTCCGCCATGAAGGAGGCGATCCAGAAGGCGCTGAAGGGGAAGCCTTCGGTGCAGGACCTCCTCAAGGAAGACCGCTCGATGCCGCGCCACATGTACTTCAACCGCGAAAAGAAGAAGTGGATCCTCGACTGACGCGGGAACGGGAGGTGTCGCATGCCTGAAAAACTTCCGGTCATCCCGGACCATGAGATCACGGCCCGGCTGGAGAGGGAGCTTCCCGGGTGGAAGCTCGAGGACGGCTGGCTGCGCCGCAAGTACAGCACGGACGGCTGGCCGACCACGCTGATGCTGGTCAACGCCATCGGCTTCCTGAGCGAGGCCGCCTACCATCACCCCGACCTCGAGGTCACCTGGGGGAAGCTCTGGGTCAAGCTGAAGACGCACGCCTCGGGCGGCATCACCGAGAGGGACTTCGCGCTGGCCAAGGAGATCGAGACGCACGCCCTCTGGCGGCCGCCCAAGGGCTCGGTGATGGAGGGAACACCGAACAAGTTCGTGTTCAGCAAGTAGGGCCGCATGACCGCGCTTCTGAGATTCATACATCTGATGACGCTCGGACTGTGGATCGGGAGCGTCGTCTTCTTCTCGCTCGTGGCCGCGCCGGGTCTGTTCGGCACCCTGCCGCGCGATCTGGCGGGGCGGGCCGTGTCCGCGATCTTCCCGCGCTACTACGCCTTCGGCGCCGCCTGCGGACTCATAGCACTCCTCTCGGGTCTCCTGCTCGGGGCGAAGCAGGTGTCCTGGGGACGGCTGCTCATCGTCGAGCTCGCCCTCCTCGCGCTGATGACGGGGATCGTCCTGTACTCGGGGCGCGTCGTCCTGCCGCAGGCGTCCGAGGCGCGCGCCGCCCTGGCCGAGGCGCAGGGAACGCCGGCGCTCGACACCGCGCAGGCGCGCTTCGACGCCCTGCACCGGCGCTCGGTCCTCCTGAACGGGACGGTCCTGTTCCTCGGCGTCGTCGCCTTCGCCCTGGCCGCCGTGCAGCGGCCTCCCCGCTAGGCGGACGCCCGCCCGCGCCATGACCGCCCCGGAGACTTCCGCCCGCGTCGTCATCCTCGGCGGCGGTTTCGGCGGACTGTACGCCGCGCGGGCGCTTCGGCGCGCCCCGGTGCGCCTGACGGTCGTCGACCGCCGCAACCACCATCTGTTCCAGCCACTGCTCTACCAGGTCGCCACGGCGGCACTCAATCCGAGCGACATCGCCGTGCCGATCCGGCGCATCCTGCGCCGGCAGGAGAACGCCACGGTCATCCTCGGTGAAGCGACCGCCATCGACGTCGCTGGGCGTAAGGTTGTGTTGGCAGACGGCGAGGTGCCGTACGACTTCCTGATGGTGGCCACCGGGGCGACCCACTCCTACTTCGGGCACGACGACTGGGCGCCGTTTGCTCCGGGGCTGAAGACGATCGAGGACGCGCTGGCGATCCGCAGACGCATCCTGCTCGCCTTCGAAGCGGCCGAGCGCGAGACCGACCCCGAAAGACGCCGCGGGTGGCTGACCTTCGTCGTCGTCGGGGGCGGCCCGACCGGCGTCGAGATGGCCGGGGCTGTGGCCGAGATCGGACGCCACATCCTGCGCCGCGACTTCCGCAGCATCGACCCGGGGTCCGCCCGGGTCGTCCTGGTCGAGGCGGGGCCGCGCATCCTGGGAACCTTCGACGCGCGCCTGTCGGAGAAGGCGAAGCGGGCCCTCGAGCGCCTCGGCTCGGAGGTCGTCACGGGATCGCCGGTGACGTCGATCGACGCGACCGGCGTGACGCTCGGCGAGAGACGGATCGCCTCGCGCAACGTCGTGTGGGCCGCGGGCGTGGCCGCGTCACCGATCGCCCGGTCGCTCGGCGTTCCCCTCGACCGCGCCGGACGCGTTCCGGTCACCCCGGACCTGACGCTGACGGGCCATCCCGAGGTCTTCGTGATCGGCGACCTGGCGTCCCTGCAGCAGGACGGCCGACCGGTCCCGGGTGTGGCCCCCGCCGCCAAGCAGATGGGCCGTCATGCGGCGCGCAACATCCTGCGCGTCCTGGGCGGCCGTCCACTTGAGCCGTTCCGCTACCGCGATGCAGGCTCCCTCGCGACCATCGGCCGCGCGGCGGCGGTGGCGCAATTCGGCCGGGTCCTCCTGTCGGGCTTCGTGGCCTGGATGGCCTGGCTCCTGATCCACATCTCGTTCCTGATCGGTTTCCGCAACCGACTGGTCGTGATGCTGGAGTGGATGTGGCTGTACCTGCGCTACGAGAGCGGCGCCCGCCTGATCACCGGCGAGACGGGCGCCCTGCTCAATCGCGATACAGCCAGCCGGCGATGAGGGCGGCGAATACGGCTCCGAATCCCAGGTCCAGCGCCCAGCAGAACGGGAACATCCGGCCAAAGGTCGCCCAGGAGGCCATCCCGAGATTGCCGGGAAACCCGATGGCGAAACCGGTCATGACGCCCAGCTTGAGCGCGGTCATCGGGCCGGGGCCCCATGTCGTCCTCACGGCGGCATACAGCGATGCGACGATCCACGCGAGGACGAAGAGGGTGATGATCCAGAGTGGCATGAACGGCAGGCGTGGCGTGGTCTGGAACAGCCCGGCGGCGGTGGCCTGCTCGTAGCGCCTGCCGAGCAGCAACCCGTTCACCACCATGCTCCAGGCATTCCATACCACCCCACCGACGAGCGCGCCGATCAGGATCCGCTTCGAGTTGACGGGCATCGGTCTCCTCCACGGGAATCCCCCGCCGATCCTGCCGGGGTGTCACGGCACTGCCGCTTCGCGCTGGAACCAGAGAGCGAGACAGACAAGGTGAGATGCATTCTAGCGGCCGCTTCCTCGGGGTGTCAAACCGCGGGACATCGTCGCGGGGCGTCGTCTTGACACGCCGCGCGGCCGGAGATAGAAAGGCGCCGCTCCGACGCGACGATCCGAACATCTGCTGGAGGTCCGCGATGAGATCCCCCGTCCCTTCGCCCATCCGAGTCCTGCTTTCCCTGCTGCTCTTCGCCGGCGCCGCGGCACCACAGGCTGTCCGCGCGGAAGAGGCGGGGCACCCGTTCTCCGTGCATGACCTGGTCGCCATGGAGAGGCTGGCGACACCGCAGCCCTCCCCCGACGGCAGCCAGGTCGTGTTCACACGCCGGGTCTACGATGCGGAGGCGAACAAGAACTACACGAATCTCTGGATCGTGGCGATAGACGGCGGCGAGGCGCAACGGCTGACCAGCGCCCACGCGGCCGACACGTCGCCGCGCTGGTCGCCGGACGGCAGGACGATCGCCTTCGTCTCCGACCGCAGCGGCTCGTCGCAGATCTGGACGATCGATCCGTCCGGAGGGGAGGCGCGGCAGGCGACCGACCTGCCCGTGGACGTGGACAACGTGGAGTGGTCGCCCGACGGGTCGCGGCTGGCGTTCTCGGCGGAGGTGTATCCGGACTGCCCGAACCTGGCGTGCACCGCCAAACGTGACAAGGAGAAGAGCGACAATCCGGTCAAGGCGCGGGTCTACACGAAGCTGATGTTCCGGCACTGGGACGCCTGGGACGAGGGGAAGCGCAACCACATCATCGTCTGGCCGATCAAGGGCGGCGATCCAGTCGATGTCATGAAGGGGGCGGACGCGGACAGCCCGACGAAACCGTTCGGCGGGACCGAGGAGTTCGCCTGGTCTCCCGACGGGAAGTCGATCGCGTTCACCTCGAAGATGGCGAAGAACCCGGCGTGGTCCACCGACAATAACATCTATCTCGCCGCGGCCGATGGCGGCGGCTACCGCTGCCTGACCTGCGCGAACGAGGCGACCGACACGCAGCCGGCCTTCTCGCCCGACGGCAGGACCCTCGCGTACCTGGCGATGTCCCGGCCGATGTACGAGGCGGACCGTCAGCGCGTCGTGCTCTACGACCTGGCCTCGGGGAAGGGCCGCGTCCTCACGGAGGCCTGGGACCGCTCGGCCGACTCGGTCGCCTGGTCATCCGACGGAAAGCGGCTGTTCGTCCTTGCCGAAGAGACGGCGCGCCGGAAGGTCTTCGGGGTCGATCCGACCAGCGGCAAGGTGAACGTCGTGGTCGGAGATCATTACAACTCCGATTTCGCCGTGACGTCGCGCGGCCGGCTGGTCTACGCGCAGGACTCCCTCACCTCCCCCGCCGAGATCGTCACGTGCCGCCTCGACGGCACGGACGCGCGGCCCTTGACGCGCGTGAACGCCGCGCGGCTGCAGGCGGCGCAGATGAGCCGCCCGGAGGAGTTCTGGTTCAAGGGCGCCATGGACGAGAAGGTGCACGGCTGGATTCTGAAACCGGTCGGCTTCCAGGAGGGGCGCAAGTACCCGCTGGCGTTCCTGGTGCACGGCGGGCCGCAGGGATCGTGGGAGGACCATTTCCATTACCGCTGGAACCCGCAGGCATACGCCGGGGCCGGCTACGTCGCGATCACGATCAATTTCCACGGCAGCACCGGGTTCGGGCAGGCGTTCACCGACGCCATCCGCAAGAACTGGGGCGGCGCGCCCTATCAAGACCTGATGCAGGGGCTGGATTACGCCCTCGCGACCTATCCGTTCATCGACGCCGATCGGATGGGGGCCCTGGGCGCCTCCTACGGCGGGTACATGATCAACTGGATCGCCGGCCACACCGACCGATTCAAGTGCCTGGTGAGCCACGACGGCGAGTTCGACACCCGCACGTCCTATTACACGACCGAGGAGCTCTGGTTCCCCGAGTGGGAGCAGGGGGGCCTGCCGTGGGAGCCGGGAACGACGCACGAGACCTGGTCACCGGCGCTTTACGTCTCCAACTGGAAGACACCAATGCTGGTCGTCCACAGCGCCAGGGACTTCCGCCTGCCCGAAACCGAGGGGTTCTCCGTCTTCACCGCCCTGCAGCGCCGGGGGATCCCCTCGAAGCTTCTTTACTTCCCCGACGAGAACCACTGGGTGCTGAAGGCGAAGAACAGCATCCTCTGGCACGACACGGTGATCGGCTGGCTCGACGAGTGGCTGAAGAAGCGTTGACGGCGCGCGGGAAATTGAGCGCGGCGCATGTCAGGCCCCGGTTCCTTCCCTGTCCAAGGTGGTATCGGCATAATAGGCGTTGACAAAGGATCTTGGCGGGGTAGGTTTAGGGAGATTCGTCTCCCTATCCGAGTCGATCCATTGCCCTGGAGGTTACAGATGCGACCGATTCATGCACCTCTCGTCGCGATCGTTCTCTTCAGCCTCTTTGGTGTGATGGGGATCACGGGCCCCGCTCAGGCCGGGCCATCGGGCCGTGGCGACCGGCCGG
>JBGPED010000155.1:0-7820 GCA_041482595.1 Acidobacteriota bacterium | reverse complement strand
CGTCCAGTCGAACATCCAGGCCCGGTCCGACACGTACTACAACATGCTGCTGGCGGTGAACGGGACGGTCGCGACGCTGGCCGTCAACAACACCACCTCCCTCAGCCACACCTTCAGCCCACGGACGATCGACGGCAAGCAGGTCGGCCTGAACTGGGGCATGGTGGGAGTCGGATCGACGCAGGCGCGCGGCCTGTTCGACAACATCCAGGTCCAGAGGGTCCCGCCGGCCTCGACCCTGGACGAGATCGAGGATTTCTCGGACGGCTTCGCGAACCGCTTCTCGGGAGGGAAGCTGGGGACCTGGACGGTCCTCGGCGGGCGTTACGAGGCGAACACGGCGCTCAACGATGACAAGGCGTTCAGCCTCATCAACCTCGGCATCGGGCGCGGGATCGAGCCGGCGTCGTTCCTCGATCTGACCGCCAGGCTGAGCACCCAGGCGATGGGCGGGATCATCTTCGATCAATACGGTCCGAACGACTTCAAGTTCGTCGTCATCGACGCTCCGGGAGACCGGGTTATTCTCGGGCACCGGACGGACAAGCACGGCTGGTCCATCGACGCCGTGACGTCCAGGGTCATCGATGCCGGCGTGGACTACACCCTGCAGGTCACTCTCAAGGGCACGACGGCGAGCGTCAACCTCAACGGACAGGCGGTGCTCGGGTACGCCTACAACGGTGTGGTGGTCGATGGCCGCTTCGGGCTCCTGTCGCGCAGCGGCCGCAGCTCCTTCGACTCTTTCACGCTGAGGACCGACGACCCGGCGTGCGCGGGTCTGCCTCTTCCGTCCGGCGGCACGGCCGCCGCGACTCCCATGACGGCGTCGGCGGACAGCACCTCGCTCACGCTCGCCGGCTCTCTCGACGCGACGGTCCTTACGGGGGCCGTCGCGGACCCGGTCCTGACCCCGACGACCGGGACGCGCCATCCCCTGCCGCCCGACTGGGTGGTCGTGCAGTCCGACAGGCGCGACGATCTCGATAAAGACCGGAGACGGATGAGACGGGGGGACAGCGCCGCCACGTCCGGTGGCTCGACGAAACAGACCGTCGCCGCCACGCTCTGGAACGACTGGCTCGTGATCGGACCGGAGTCGGAAGGTCCGGACGGGGGCGTCTAGACACGCGATCAATCCGAGGAGGATCGAATGCAGGAGAAAGTGCAGGACAAGGGGCGGGAGAAGGGGACTGAGACGGCGACCGAGGTCCGTGTCGACGCCAGGACCGGGGCGGTTCCTCTCGTCAAGTGGGACGACTCGGACATGAAGACGTCGTACTCCAACGTCTGCAACGTGGCGAGCACGCGTGAGGAGGTCACCCTCCTGTTCGGGACCCACCAGAACTGGCACAGCGCCCAGAAGGAAGTCAGCGTGCGGCTGAGCGATCGCATCATCCTCAATCCCCATGCCGCCAAGCGATTTGCGCGTCTGCTCGCCGGAGTGGTCGCCGAGTACGAGAAGCGCTTCGGGCCGCTCGGCCCGGAGATGCCGGAGGGCGGCGTGCACTGAAAGCGCCCGACCGGGCATCGGCCGGACGGGAGCAGCGTTCGAGTCGAGGCGCGCGCCCGGAAGAACTCACCGAGAGAGCCGGAAGGACCGCCCGGGGAGCCTTGCGAGCCCTTGGGCCTGTGGTCTAAACTCACTCCCCGATCCCAAAGCCAGGAGACACACGTTCCAGAGGAGGCTCAGCATGCCAGAGAAGGGTGGTCAGACGAACATCGATCAGAAGACGGGCGCCCTGCCCAAGGTCAGGTGGGATGATTCGGGAATGAAGACCTCCTACGCGAACGTGTGCAACGTGGCGAGCACGCGCGAGGAAGTCACGCTGCTCTTCGGCACGAACCAGACCTGGCACAGCGGGCAGCAGGAAGTCAGCGTGCGCCTGAGCGATCGGATCATCCTGAGCCCGTTCGCCGCCAAGCGTCTGTCCATGCTGATCGGCAACGTCGTGAACGAGTACGAGAAGCGGTTCGGCACGCTGTCGATCGACCGCGGAGACCCGGGCAAGTCATAGAACCGGGACCCGCGAGGTGCCGGTGTCGCCCCGCCGGACACGCTCCTAGGCGGCGAGACCTTTCATCTTCGCTTCGGCGCGCGCCTCCTTCGTGAGATCGCGCGTGCCGATCTGGACGCCGGCCTTGACGAGGAATTCGTTGGGGGCGACACCCCCGGCGAACACGAAGACGTGGTCGTTCGGGATCTCCTCGGATTTGCCGGAGACTTCCAGCACGATCGAGCGCTCTCGGATCTCGACCGGGTTGGAATTGAAGATCGCGCGGACGCTTCCTTTCCTGATCGCCTCCTGGATCTTCTGCGCGTTGCGCTCCTTGATCCGGGAGAAGGCTTCCTTGCGGTAGGACAAAGTCACCCTGTTTCCCTTCTGGTACGCCAACCCCACCGCCGCCTCGACGGCGCTGTCGCCCCCGCCGACCACGAGGATCCTGGCGCCGGTATAGGCGTCGGCCTCGATCAGGCTGTACATCACCTTCGGGAGTTCCTCCCCCTTCACGCCGAGCTTGCGCGGCGTTCCGCGCCGGCCGAGCGCCAGCACCACGGCCCGGGCGCGGTACTGTCCCTTCGGGGTCGTGACGGTGAACAGGCCGTCCTGGCCGCGGGCGACCCCGTCGACCTTCTCGTGGGTGCGGACCTTGAGGTCGGTGCGGCGCGAGATCGTCTTCCAGAACGACAGGAGCTCCTCCTTGGAGATCTCCAGCTTGCGGAACCTGCCGTAGCCCGGGAACTCCACCGGGCTGGTGAGGACCAGCTTCTGCCGCGGGTACTTGGCGACCGTGCCCCCGAATTCATCCTGCTCGAGGGTCACGTAACTCAGGTGGTTCTCGATGGCGCGCAGCGAGGCGGAGATGCCGCCCGGCCCCGCCCCCACGATGCAGACGTCGAGAATGCCCGGGGCCGCGCCGCGTCCATGGGCGCTGCGCAGACGTTTCGCGATCGTGTCGATGCAGTCGCGTCCCTGGTTGACGGCGTTCTTGATGAGCGCCAGGCCGCCGAGCTCGCCGATGATGAACAGGTTCGGCACGTTGGTCTCACACTCGCGCGTCAGTCGCGGCAGGTCGCCGGTGATGGCGGGATCGGCCATGACGATCGTGATCGCGCCGACCGGGCAGGCCTCGGCGCACAGGCCATGGCCGATGCACTTGTTGCCGTTGACGATCGCCGCCTTGCCGGCGACCATGCCGAGCACGTCCCCCTCCGGACAGACGTCGGCGCACGTGCCGCATCCGATGCATTTCGTCACGTCGATGCGCGGGTGCTGGGCTCGCGGCCCCCCGGTGGACAGCCCGGCACGCCGTGTGGCCTCGAGGGCCCTGGCCTCCTTCTGGCGCATGCGCCGCACGTACGGGATGACGCAGGCGAGCAGGATGGCGATGAACAGGACGTAGGTGAGAGTGTTCTCCATGATCCTGTCAATCTAATCCGGCAATCACGGAACGTCCAGCGCCATGGCGCCGCACAAGGCGCCGTCTAGAACCTGCAGGTGACCGCGACGTAGGCCTGATCGTTGTCCTGGAACGTGCCGGTGTACCGTTCCCCCGACAGGATCAGGAACCAGCGGCGCTCCAGCATGATCTCGACGTCGAGGCCGTACCAGTCGTCGGTGCGGTCGAGGACCGGGTCGCTCCGGTCGGTCTCCTCGACCCGGCCGGTCGCGATCTCCATCCGGACGTTGCGGCCGAGGTCCCATCCGCCGGTCAGCGTCTGAAGCCACCCGTCACTGTGCTCGTTGCCGTAGCGCGTCAGGCGCAGGTCGAAGGCGACCTGGGCGCTTCCGATCCCGTCCCACCCGAGATTGGCGGAGTAGCCGTCGGCTCTTCCTGAAGGGCCCCCGGTGCTGACGCGACCGTCGCCGCCGACTCGGAAGTGATCGCCGAGCCGGAGCGACGCTCCGGCCCAGCCGCCCTGGCGGTGAGTGTCGTCGAAGACCGTGGCCGGGGTGACGCGGTCGAGCCACAGCCGCACGCTGCGGCGGTTGTCGTAGCCGGCGTACAGGGTGACCCGGTCGCTGGCGATGACGTGCAGGCTCGCGAAGGTGCTGGTGGGGGACACCGTGCTCTCGCCCACCTCGCTGACTTTCCAGGAGCGGTTGTAGTCGATCTCCTGGGTCAGGAAACCGCTCAGGCGCGGGCCGCGATAGCGGCCCTGCAGATAGAGCCACTCCCGGTTCACCGCCCCCCCGGCATAGGAATCGATCAGCCCCAGGGTGACCGCCCACTGGCGAGCGTCGAGAGGGGTGCTGTGGACCAGGTAGTAGCCGCCGTATTCCCTGACCGTGCCGTCGACGCGGAAGTCCGCCGGGTCGGGCTGCGTCCCGCCGAGCAGCCCGGCGCCCCACCGCTCGCCGTCGGTCTCGTACAGCACCCCGTCGAAAATGCTGACCGCCTCCAGGTTGGGCGCGAACTGGCGGCCGACGGTGATCCGCTGCCGGGTGTCCTGCAGGTGGTAGGTCGTCGCGAGCCTGTAGACCCGGCTGAGCCGCTGGTCCTCCGACCCGGGCCAGTTGCGGTAGGTCTGCCGGGCGCGGACGTCGACGTTCACGTCGAAGTCGCCGCCGCCAATCCCGTAGCCGTCGACGCGCAGATCGAGGGACGGCTGCGTATAGCCGTTGTCGGCATTGCCGCGATCCCTCAAGGCGACGTAACGAATCCCGGCCCGGCCGTGCAGCCCGAGGCCGCTGAACCGATCCCGCGGCGCGGCCGGCTTCGGCGCCGGCCCGGCCGCGGCGGGCGGGGTCCCGGTCCGGCCGGCGCCGCCGGCTCCGCCCGCGGGGGTGCTCACGACATAGCGTGCCACGTCACCGATGGCGGGTGGTGTCGCGGCGTCCACGATCGTGCACGAGGCTCGGTGGTCGGAGAGATAGGCGACCTTGAGGGTCGCGATCGTCCGTCCGTCGCGCGCCACCTCGACGAGGTCCCCCTCATGCAGGCCTTCCTGCCGTCCCGCGTCGAGATAGACCGACGACCCGGCGATGTAGGTGATGCGCGCGGTCGCCGCGGAGACGTCCGCCGGGGACGTCGAGGGCCGCTCCTGGGCGGGGAGAGGACCCGGCGCGAGCAGGAGCGTCGCGGCGAGGGCCAGCGTGATGAGACGCGGCGTGGTCATCAGTTCACCCGCCCGTTCGGGTGACAGGTGTAGCAGGACGTGTTGGTGTACGTGTACCCGCTGACCCCCGTGTGATGGCTGCCCACCTGCGTCGCGCTGTCGTGCGCGTGGCACAGGATGCATGAGAAGGTCGCGTACGTGCCCGGCTGGTAATGGCAGTCGGTGCAGGACGTCCACCGGCCGCGGTGGGTCCCCGAGAAGATCGGGAAGTACAGCGGGTCGTGGTTCGGGAAGCGCGCCGGCAGCCATCCGGTCTGGAAGTGGCACTGGGTGCAGTCCTGCGGAAAGCCGCTCGTCTGGTGGTTCGGGTTGGTCGTGCCGAGGTAATCGCTCAGGTGACAGGCGACGCAGTCGGTGCGTGTCTGGGCGTATCTCAGACGACCCTGGGCCTGGGGCGGATGACAGGTGTCGCAATCGGCCGCGAAGTGCGAGCCGATGAGCGGGAAGCGCGTCTGGTTGTGCGCCCGACGCATCCGCGCGGGATCGATGAAGCTTCTCACCGTGTGGCAGCGGACGCAATCGGCGCCGAGCTCGCCGCTGTGGACGTCCTCGTGGCATGTCACACAGTCTTTCTTCGTCTTCTCCTCGTTGAACTTGAGAGACGCGTGGCATCCCCTGCAGTCCGCCGTCTTGTGCGCTCCCTCGAGGCGGAAGTATTTCGCGTGGTCGAATCGCGGGCTCGGGCGGGCGGGTCTCCAGCTCTGCGCCTCGTGGCAGAGACTGCAGTCCTCGACGTAAGTCCCGTGCGGGTAGGAAGGGTCGCTGCCCGGATCGGCGGCGCGCGCGGGCGACGCAAGGATGGCGGCGAGAGCCAGCACGACCGCTGCGAAGACCCGTGCCTTCGCGATCAGACGGATTCCACTCATGATCGAACCTCCTGGGGCGGGCCTGTTTCGGCGCGTTTGAGCGGGATCCGCCCGCCGTGGCAGCTCTTGCAATCCTTGGGCACCGGCCGGTAGACGACCGTGGGCCGGCCGGCGGTGTCCTTCTTCGTCGGGTGGCAGCCGCTGCAGGCCACCCTGGCGTGCGCCCCGTCGAGGCGGAACCCCGCCTCGCGCGCGTGGTCGAACCGGCTCGCCGGCTTGAAGGCGAGGACGGTGTGACAGGACGCGCACGCCCCGCGGTCGGCCCGCCCCGCGAACTGCGTGCCGTGCGGGTTCTTGTGGCAGGTCTCGCACCGCTGGGAGTCCTTGACCACGAACGTCATCGCTTCAGCCGACCCGCGCCGCAGGAGGAGAGTCGAGGCGAGGCGCTGTGCGCGGATCTCCTTGTGGCAGGCGTCGCAGGGAATCGCGCCATGCGCCCCCTCCAGCGGGAATGGACTCGTGCGGTGGGCGGCAACGTCCAGCGTGGAGGGCCGGAACGACTCCGTCCCGTGGCAGGAGACGCAGCCCTCCTTCCGCGCGCGTTTCCCCCCGGCGGCGAAGCGGCCGTCGTGCGGATCGAGGTGGCAGGCCTCGCAGCCGACCTCCCGGGGCGCTATCGCCACGCCCGCCTTGCCGAGGACGGCGGGGCCGGGAAGCGCCGGGAGGCCCGGGCGCTCCGGCCCGTGGCAGGCGGCGCAGGCGATCCGCGTGTGCTTTCCCTGGAGGGGGAGCCGCAGCCGGGCGTGCTGCGCCGCGCTGAATGTGCTCGGCTTCCATCCCTCGACCCGATGGCACGGCTCGCAGGCGCCCCCGTCCGCGCGCCGGGCCAGCTGGCTCCCATGCGCGTCCTCGTGACAGTCGCGGCAGCGGGCGTGGGCCATCCGGATCTGCACGCCCGCGGTCCCGAGCTTCGCGGCCACGACACCTGGCGGATTACGGCGATGACAGGTGTCGCACGCCACGGTGCGGTGCTTCCCATCGAGCGGGTAGGGGGCGCTGCGATGCTGCCCGGCCGTGTAGGTCGCCGGTTTCCAGCCCCGCACATCGTGGCAGGCGGCGCAATCAGCCTTGCTGCCCGCGAGCGTCGCGAGACCCGCGTGAGCGTCGGCGTGACAGGCACCGCAGGCCTGGAACGGAGGCTTCTTTTCTCCCGCCGTCCCGGGGACGTGACACTGCGCGCACTTCACCGCGAGGTGTCGTCCGCGGAGCGGGTAGCGGGTCAGGTCGTGGTCGAAACGATCCTTGCCGACCTGCTTCCAGTCGTCCGTGACGTGACATCTCGAGCAGGCGGCGCCGAAACGGCCGGCGTGCGTGTCGGCATGGCAGGCGCTGCACTCTTTGTGGGGCAGCGGCTTGTAAAGAGGGATCCGCCGCCCGTCGCCGTCGGTCGGGAGCTTCAGCGCCGGCGCCAGGTGGCACGCCTCGCAGCCGACCCGGGCGTGCTTGCCTGTGAGCGGGTAGTCCGTCCTGGAGTGATCGAAGTTCGCGACCGGCTTCCACGCCACCGCACCGTGGCATTTCCCGCAGTCCTTCCCGAGCGCCCCGCGGTGCACGTCCTTCTGACGGTGGCACCCCACGCAGGTGCCATCGGGGCCGACCCATCCCCGGTCGCGATCCTTTCCCGGTGCGAGGGCCAGGATCGCGCGCGATAGGAGCTTGGCCGTGTGGCAGTCGCGGCATTTCACGGCGGCGTGCCTCCCTTCGAGCGGCCAACCGGCGCGCGCGTGATCGAAGCGTTCGGGAGCCCCCTCGTCCCAGTGGATCAGCTCGAAGTCACGTCCGGCGTGCTCCGGATGGCACCTGGCGCAGTCCTCCCTGGGCGCCGTGGCGTG
>JBGPED010000154.1:0-7839 GCA_041482595.1 Acidobacteriota bacterium | reverse complement strand
TGTAGAACTGGTAGTTGCTGCGCCCCGCGTCCTTGGCGTGGTACATCGCGGTGTCGGCGTTCTTGAGGAGCGATTCGAGGTCGGTCCCGTCCTGGGGAAACAGGCTGATGCCGATGCTCGCCGTGACGAAGACCTCGTTCTCGTCCAGCTAGAACGGCTGCTCCAGCGCCTCCTGCACGCGCCGCGCGACCCGGGCGGCGTCCTCCCCCCGCGCGATGTTCGTGATCGAGACGATGAATTCGTCCCCCCCGAGCCGCGCCACGTCGTCGGTCAAGTTCAACGCCTCGCCGCGGGCCACGGCGTCGCTGCTGCGGAGGCATTTCCGGAGGCGCTCGGCGACCCCCTGCAGCAGCCGGTCGCCCGCGCTGTGCCCGAGCGTGTCGTTGATCTGCTTGAACCGATCGAGATCGAGGAAGAGCACGGCGAGACTGCCTTCGCGGCGCCGGGCGTTCTCCAGCGCCAGGTCGAGCTTCTCCATGAACAGCCGCCGGTTCGGCAGGAGCGTCAGGCCGTCGTAGTAGGCCAGGAGACGGATCTGGCCCTCGACCTCCTTGCGCTCCGAGATGTCCTGCGTCGCCCCGAGCATGGCGACCGCCGTGCCGCTCTTGTCGAAGATGACCTCGGCCTCTTCATGGAGGGAGCGCTCCGTTCCGTCCGGCAGGATGATGCGAAAGTCGAGGCTGTACGGCCGCACGTTGCGCAGGGCCTCCACCAGGGCACGGGACACGGTCTCCTTGTCGCCGGGATGCACGCGCTCGAGCTGCTTGTCGCGGCTCGGCTCCCAGTTCCCCGGGTCGATCCCGAACAGGTGGTACATCTCCTCCGACCAGTGCAGCTTGCCCGATTTCAGGTCCCATTCCCAGTTGCCGAGACGGGCGAGGCGCTGCGCCTTGGCGAGCCGCTCCTCGCTCTGCAGCATCTTGTCGAGCGTGCGCCTGGCCCGCAGCATGTAGCGGACGCGGTGGATGAGGACGAGGACATTGATCGGCTTCACGCTGAAGTCGGTCGCGCCCGCCTCGTAGGCCTTGCTGACCGACTCGTAGTCGTCGAGGCCGGTGAGCATCAGGATCGGCGTCATGTCGCCGCCGGGCAGCCGGCGGATCGCCGCGCAGGCCTCGAACCCGTCCATCTCGGGCATGCTGACGTCCAGGAGGATCAGTTCCGGCTTCTGGCTCGTGAAGATCGAGACGGCCTGGACGCCGTCCACCGCCTCGACGACCTTGAACCCCTCCGCCTCGAGAGATTCGCGCAGGAAGGCGCGCATCGTGGGGTCGTCGTCCGCGATGAGGATTGGGGAGCCGCCGGATTGGGTCTCGATGTCGCTCATGAATGAGGTTCTTCCGGGCAGTCCCCCCCCTGCCCCGGAAACTTAATTCTCAGGCCCGGCTGAATCAAGCACGGTCCCCTCCCCCGGGGGCCCGGGCCCGGGTACAGCAACGTAACCCAGTTCGCCCCCCTGCCACCCGCGTATAGAATGCCCCCATGGGGCAGGAACAGACCCGGAGGGTCCTTGTCCTCGGCGCCGGGGCGCAGGGGAACGTCGTCGCGGGTGTGCTGTCGAAGGCGGATGACGTCGGTACGGTCGTCCTCGCCGACATCGACCCGGAGAGGGCGGGTGAGACGGCCGCCAATCTGGGCAGCGCCAAAATCCGGACCGGCCGGGTCGACGCGGGCGACCTCGAGGGGACGACCGCCTTCCTGAAGTCGGAACCCTTCGACCTCGTCGTCAACACCGCGCTTCCCGAGTTCATCCCGCGCGTCATGCTGGCCGCCCTCCGGGCCGGTTCCCACTATCTCGATCTGTCCTCGACGTTCTTCTACGAAAAGCGGGGCCTGCCGATCGAGCAGCTCGAGCACGCCGAGGAATGGAAAGCCTCCGGCAGGACGGCCCTCGTCAACGGCGGGAGCGCCCCGGGGCTGACGAACGTCATGGCGCGGGAGGGGGTGGACCAGCTCGACGAGGTCGACGGCATCCGCATCCGGGATTACTCCGTCACGACGAGCGACGAGTTCGTGGCGCTCTGGTCGCTGCCGGTCTTCCTGCTCGACTGCGCGACCGAGCCGCTGATCTGGGAGGACGGCAGGCCGAAGAAGGTGCCAATCTTCAGCGGTGAGGAGATGTACGACTTTCCGCCGCCGATCGGCCGCCGCGGCAAGGTCTACCTGCACGCCCACGAGGAGCCGGTGACCCTGCCGCTCTTCGTCGGGAAGCCCGTGCGCTCCTGCGACTACAAGATCGGCGAGCCCGACATCGACGCCTGGCGGCTCTTGGTCCAGGGGCTCGGTCTTCTCGACGACGCGCCGGTTGCGGTCGGCGGGGTCCGCGTGAGCGCCCGCGACGTCCTGCTGAAGAAGCTCCCCAGGACGATAGCCCCTCAGAGACTGCTGGAGCTGGTCGAGAGCGGCCGGCTGAACAGCCAGTCGATGGTGGTGTGCGAGGTGAGCGGCAGGAAGGACGGCCGCCCGGCTCGCGTCACGCTGTGGTCGGAATCGCCGGATCTCCGGACCGCGAGCGCGCTCGTGCGGGGAACGAGCGACGTGTCGCTCGTCACCTCCGTGCCCGCCGCGACCTTCTCGCTGATGCTGCTGCGCGGGCAGATCGGCCGGACCGGCGTGGTCCTGCCGGAGACGCTCGGCCCCGAGGAGCGTTCGCTGTTCTACCGGGGAATCGGAGAGTACGGCATCCGTGTGCGCACGCGGATCGACGCGGGCGCCGCGTAGAAGCCGCCGGATCTCAGCGCGCCGTCCCGGCCAGGGCCTTGTCGAGGGCGGCGACGGAGCGGTCCAGGTCGGCGTTGTCGATCACGAGCGGCGGCTGCAGGCGCAGGACGTTGCCGTGGTAGCCGCCAACGCCGATCAGGAACCCGTCCTCGAGCATGCGCGCCTGGACGGCGCCGGCCGCGTCGGCGGCCGGGGTCTTCTTGTCCCGGTCTTCGACCAGCTCGATGCCGGCCATCAGGCCGAGGCCCCGCACCTCGCCGATCAGCCGGTGGCGCGCGGCCAGCTCCTGGAGCTTCGCGAGGAGCCTCAGGCCCGCCGCGGCCGAGCGCTCGACGAGCTTCTCCTTGCGGAACACCTCGAGATTCGCCAGGGCGGCCGCGCAGGAGACCGGGTTGCCGCCGAAGGTCGAGAGGTGATCGCCCGGCGTGAACGCCCGGGCGATCTCCTCCCGGGTGGTGAACGCCGACAGCGGGAAGCCACAGGCTATCCCCTTGGCCGTGACCACGATGTCCGGCACGACACCGGAGTGCTCGATCGCCAGCATGCGCCCGGTGCGTCCGAAGCCCGACTGGACCTCGTCGCAGATGAACAGGATGCCGCGCCGGTCGAGAATCTCCTTGACTCGCTTGAAATAGTCGGGAGGCGGCACGATGATGCCGCCCTCCCCCAGGACCGGCTCGGCGATGAAGGCCGCCACGTCCCCCGAGGTGCGCAGGTCGATCGCCCGCTCGACGTCGCGCGCGCACTCGCGGGCCACGACCGCGGGGTCCGTGCCGTAGGGACTGCGGTATGGATAGGGGGCCGCGGCGAAGGCGACCCCGGGCAGGTACGGACCCCCCTTCTTCTTGCGGTTCCAGTTGCCGGTGACGCTCAGGGTGCCGACGGTGCGTCCGTGGAACGACATCTCGAGGGCGACGAACTCGCTCCTGCCGGTGTATTGCTTGGCCAGCCGCATCGCCCCCTCGATCGCCTCGGCGCCGCTGCTGCCGAAGAACGAGACCCGGAGGTCCTTGTCGGGCATGATCGACGCGAGCGCCTCGGCGAAGTCGGCCGTCGGCCGGTTGTGGTAGATGTAGGAGTTGCAGTGCACGAGGCGGCGCATCTGCGCCGCCGCGGCCTCGACGATCTCCGGGCGGCCGTGCCCGGCGTTGACGACCGAGATCCCCGAGAAGAGATCGATGAACTCCCGTCCCGTCTCGTCCCAGAGCTTTGCCCCCAGGGCGCGGTCGACCACGATCGGCTGGACCTTCTTCAGGAAGTGCGTGTTGACGTAGAGGCGGTACTTCTCGACCGTGTTCATGCCGTTCTCCTGATCGCCCCGTCCGCCTTCGCCTGGCGGAACGCCTGCCAGCCGGGGATTCCGTTGACGCCGCCGCCGGCGTGCGTGGCGCAGGAGCCATGGTACAGCCCCTTGATCGGCGTGCGGTAGTCGGCGTAACCGGGGGCCGGCCGCATGTGGAACAGCTGGTCGACGGACAACTCACCGTGGAAGATGTTCCCGCCGATGAGCCCGAGATCCTGCTCCATGTCGTAGGGGCCGATCACCTGCCGGTCGATGACGGCGCGCTTGAAGTTGGGCGCCAGCTCCGTGTACAGGTCGATGATCCGGTCGGCGTAGGCCTCCAGCTCCTGGCGGTGCGGCTCTTTGTTCCAGTCGTCCGGCACCCACTGCGTGAACATCGAGAAGACGTGGACGCCCTTGGGCGTCAGCGTCGGGTCGAGCGAGGTCGGAATCGTCCCGTCGACGAACGGTGCCGTGGCCGCCTTGCGGTCGATGTGCGCGTCCTGGAAGGCGCGCTCGGCGTAACGGGGTGAGAAGCACAGCTCGACGGATCCGGTGTGGTGCTCCTGCAGATTGGTGCCGGGGTCGGCCTTGAAGCTCGGCAGCTCGGACAGCGCCACGTTGATCTTCACGACACCGGAGCGCGTCTTCCATCGCTCGATGTCGGTCACGAAGTCGGAGGGGAGCTCCTTCCGATCGAGGCACTGCAGGAAGGCGATCTTGGGGTGGATGGTGGTGACCACCACCGGGGCGAGGATCTCCTCGCCGCTCTTCAGGGCGACGCCCGTGACCCGGCCGTTGCGCGCGAGGATCTTCGCCACGGGCGCCTTGGTCCTGACCTCGCCCCCGAAGCTCTCGGCCGAGCGGCGGATCGAATCGGACACTCCCCCCATGCCGCCTTCCTGGAAGCCCCAGGAGCCGAGGTGCCCGTCGCCGACGTCACCGATCGAGTGGTGCAGCATGACGTAGGCCGTCCCCGGCTCGTCGGGGCCGGCCCAGGTCCCGATGACGCCGTTGATGGCGAGCATCCCCTTGATGGCGTCCGATTCGAACCAGTCGTTGAGGAGGTCGGTAACGCTCATGGAGAAGAGCCGGGTGACGTCCGCGACGCCGCGCACCCCGAGCTTGCGCACCTTCCAGCCGGTGCGGGCCTGCCCGAGCAGATCGCCCGGGGCCATGGAGCCGAGCTTGGGCGGCACGTGGAGGAGCAGCGGCCCCAGGACGTCGGCCACCCCTTTCAGCCACTCCTCCCACTTCGGCAGCGTCTCGGCGTCCTTCTTCGAGAACTGTGCTATCGAGGCGTGGCTGCGGGCGTGGTCGCTGGCGAAGACCTTGATGGCGCGGCCGTCGGGGTAGGCCTGGTAGTACGGGCCGAACGGCGTGACCTTGTATCCGAAGTCCTTCAGCTTCAGCTCGCGGATGATCGTCGGGGGCATCAGCGACATCACGTATGAGTACGTCGTGACCTTGATCTCGGGGTGGTGCGGGAACGGGGCGCTGGTGTCCGCCGCGCCGCCGACCTTGGGGCGGGCCTCCAGGACCAGGGTGCGGGCCCCGGAGCGCGCGAAGTAGGCGCCGCTCACGAGCCCGTTGTGCCCGCCGCCGATGACGATGACGTCGTACCCCCTTGTCGTCATGCCTCCCCCCCTTCTCCCGGTGCGGCGCCGCCCGGTCCGCGCGATCGCCGCGTATCACCTCGTGAGACCACGCCCTGTGCTGGACGGCGTGGATTATCGTCTCGCTCGCGGGCAGGAATCAATGGACCCTTGGCCGGCGGATGTGGTAACAACGCAGACCGCATGAGACTCACGGATCGTATAGCACTGGTCACGGGCGGGGCGTCGGGCATCGGGCTGGCGACCGCGGAGCGCTTCCTCGAGGAGGGGGCGCGGGTCGTCATCGCCGACATCGCGCGCGAGCGGGGCGAGACGGCCGCGGCCGGGCTCCGGGCCAAGGGCCACGCACGGGTGTCCGCCGTCGCCTGCGACGTGTCGCGCGGCGACCAGGTCAAGCACCTGGTCGAGGAGGTGCTGGCCGCCCACGGCCGCGTCGACATCCTGTTCAACAACGCCGGCGTGTTCGTGCCGCACGAGGTGCACGAGATCCCCGAGGAGGAATGGGCCGGGATCCTTGCGGTCAATCTCACGTCGGTCTATCTGGTCTCGAAGCACGTCGTGCCGCACATGCTGGCGCAGGGCAGGGGGGCCATCGTCAACAACTCCTCGGTCGCCGGTCTCGTCGGCGACCACAGGTCGGCCGCCTACTGCGCCACCAAGGGCGCGGTCGCCCAGCTCACCCGGGCGATGGCGCTGGATTACGCCCGGCGCGGGATCCGCGTGAACGCCATCTGCTGCGGCGAGATCGACACCCCCCTGTTCGCGCGCGAGGCGGGGCAGCTGGGCCTCTCGGTCGAGGCGTTCCGCGCGCGTCTCGAGGACGCGCACCCGATCGGCCGCATCGGCCTGCCGCGCGAGGCTGCCGACGCGGTCGTGTTCCTCGCCAGCGACGAGGCGAGCTTCCTCACCGGCGTCCTGCTGCCGGTCGACGGCGGCTACACCGCCGCGTGACGTGCACGGCCCGGATGCGACGGCCCCTTTTTCCCGCGTGATAGACTCGCCGCGCGATCCACCCCATGGGAGGAACCTTCCTTGAAGACTGAAGTTCCCGGGAATGGACGGCCCATCGAGCAGGCCTGCTTCTGGCTGGCCGAGAGGCGGCGGGAGTCCGATCCGCCGCTCGTCGGGCGGCGCGAGGCGGACGTCGCCGTCATCGGCGCGGGGTTCACCGGGTTGTGGACGGCGATTTTCCTCAAGCGGCTCGACCCGAAGCTTGCGATCGTCGTCCTGGAGCAGGGGATCGCGGCGTACGGGGCCAGCGGGCGGAACGCGGGGATGGTGGGCGAGAGCATCGACCATTCCCACGAGCTGGCGATCGCGCACTTCGGCTGCGACGAGGCGGCCCGCCTGGCCCGCCTGGGGGTCGAGAACCTCGAAGGCCTCCTGCGTTTCCTGGAGGAGAACAGCATCGACTGCGACCTGGAGCGCACGGGCCAGCTGCACGTGGCCCTCCTGCCCTCACAGATCGATGGTTTGCGCGAGGACTTCGAAGTCGCCAGGAAGCTCGGGATGACGCACTACCGCATTCTCGATCGGGCCGAGGTGCGCGCCGAGCTGAACTGCGATCGATACGAGGGAGCGCTCTTCGATCCACACTCCTGCCTCGTCAACCCGGTCAAGCTCGTGGAAGGGCTGAAGCGCGAGGCGGCCCGCGCCGGGGTCGTCTTCCACGAGCGGACCCGGGTGACCGCGCTCGAGCGCACGAAGGACGGCGTCCGGCTGCGCACGGCCCATGCCCCGGGCATCCCGGGGACCTCGTCGCACATGGAGGCGACCGGGGCCGCGGCGACCCGCCTGCAGGCCGCCGCCCTGCGTCTGCAGGCGGCGGCCGCGCGCGTCAAGGCGTCTGTCCCGGCGGGTGCCGAGGGGGAGCTCCTGGCGCGCCGCGTGGTCCTGGCAACCAACGCCTACACGCACCAAATCTTCCCGCGCCTTCTGAGCCGGTTCATCCCGCTGTACGACTACATCCTGGTGAGCGAGCCGCTGACGGGGGAGCAGATGGCGTCCCTCGGCTGGCGGCACCGCCAGGGGGTGACCGACGTCCGGACGTTCTTCAAGTACTACCGGCTCACCCGCGACAACCGCGTCCTGTGGGGAACGAGCGAGGCGGCGTATTACTCCGGCAACCGGGTCGATGCGAGCTGCGATCACTCCGAGAGGCACTACACCGAGCTGCGCGACAGCTTCCGCCGGCACTTCCCGGCGCTCGGCGATCTGCAG
>JBGPED010000153.1:0-7846 GCA_041482595.1 Acidobacteriota bacterium | reverse complement strand
GACGCTCATAGCACTCCTCGTCTTCGGCGGTCTCTACGTGAGGTTGTACCGGATCGATCTCATTCCCTGGGGCCTGAACAACGACGAGGCGATCAACGCCCTCGAGACCCGGGAGATCCTGGACGACCCGCACCACTCGTTCGCGACCCTCACCCGGATCGGCCTGAACCGCGAGACGATGTTCCATTACCTCGCCGCCTTCTCGTTCAGGAGCGCCGAGATCGAGACGAACCTCCTGAAGGCGATGCCGGCCGTGTTCGGGCTGACGCAGAAGTTCGTGGACGACCCTCTGATGGGCATGGTCTTCCCCCTGCGCGCCGTGGCGATCGCCGCGGGTGTCCTGACGCTCCTGGCGCTCTACCTGTTCGCCCGCGATCGATTCGGCTGGCCGGTCGCGATCGTCTCGACCGCGTTTCTCGCCGTCTCCCCGTGGCACGTCCTCTACAGCCGCGTCGGCGAGCGCGCCATCCTGGCGCCGCTCTTTGCGATCGCGACGATCGGCTTCTTCCTGAAGGCCCTGGAGACCGGCAGGACGCGCGACCACGTCGCCTGGGGCGTCTTCCTGGGTCTCGGTTTCTGGAGCTACACGTCGTTCCGTGCGGTCCCGATCGCCATGGTCGTCTTCTGGCTCCTGCGCCGGCCGCTCGGCTGGACCGCGGGAAGCCCCGCCGATCCCCGGGCCCGCCGCGCCCTCCTGGTTGCTCTCGGCGCGGCCGCCGTGCTGCTCGCTTTGCTGATGCTCCTGTCGGGGATCGGTCCCTGGGGGTTCGTGACGCGGGGAGCCTACGCCGCCCTGATCACGCCGAAGGCGAACTTCTGGCTGAATCTCCTCGCCTCCTGTGTCATGCCGCACTATTCCGCGTCGCGCTACGCCGTCATCCAGAGCGATGCGTTCATCAGCGACGGCATGAGCACCGTCTACGGTCTCATCGGGCTGGCACCCGAGACCACGGTCGTTGCGGCCCTGTCGGCGCTCGGGCTCGTCTACGCGGCGTGGCGCGCCCTGCGGCGGCAGGACGCGACCTGCGGGCTTCTCGTCCTGTGCTACCTTTCGCTTCTCTTCACGGTCGGCCTCGCTGGCCCCAGCCTGACGCGGATGCTCGTGAACGTGCCGTGGCTGTGCCTGTTCGCGGCGCTTCTCGCCTGGCGCCTGTTCGAGGACGTCGCGGCGCTGCGCCCGCCGCTGACCGTCTGGCTCGGCGCGCTGCTCATCGCGCCGCTCGTCGCCTGGAGCGCCGCGCAGGGATTCGGCAACTATTTCCTGCGCGCCGGCCGGTCGGAGCAGGCGATGCAGCACTTCGGCGCCCCGCAGACGATCATGGGGATGTTCGTGCGCACCCTGCCGCCCGACCGGATGGTCTACGTCCTGCACACCCTGCGCGTGGACACGCTGCGCTACCTGATCGGCGATCGCCCCAACGTCCACCTGGTCAGCGACCCCTCGACCCTCGATCTCGACGGCATCATCAAGATGCCGAAGAGCGCAACGCTCGTCATCGAGTTCGCCCGGCCCTTCGCGGAGGTGATGCGCTACCTGATCATGCGCTACCCGCTCGGCGACGCCACCCAGCTCGCCGACGCCCGCCTCGACCCCGACAAGATCATCTTCTACACCTACACGCTCTGGAAGGACGAGACCGGCCAGCCGATGCCGGCGCCCGACTCCTATCCGCCGGGCGCGATGCCACCCGGAGCGTCGCCGCCCGGCGCCCCGATCCCGGGCGACGTTCCGCCGCTGGGACAGTCGGTGGAGAAGCCGCCGACGCGGCGGCCGTAGCGGGCGACGGCGTCAGTTCCCGGCGATGCGCTCCGCAGGGGAGCCGGCCACGGCCGCCACGAGGTTGTCGTCGGGGTCGCGATCGATCAGCTTGTTGAAGGGATCGACGCCGGCCTTCCTGGGCTCCTGGTCCACGATCATCTCGAACGTGCCGCCCGCCCCCAGGACGTGGCGCGTCTCCATGGCCAGGAGTCGCCCTTCGGACGGTCCCTTCGGGTCGCGCTCGCCGAACACGCCGATGTCGATCCAGTCGTCCAGCGGGACAGGCGTCTCGTTCCCCTTGCCGTCGGCCCGGTACTTCGCGGCGACGACTTCGACATGCACGACGTACTTGCCGTCCTCGCGCTTCGACCAGGTCGCTCGCGTGGCCTTGTTTCCGTACAGCGTGATGTTCCGGAACAGGTCGTCCAGGATCGTCTGTCGATCGGGCGGCACGGCCGCCTTGACGAACTCGAGGAAGTCGAGCGAGTCGGTGTACGGCGGCTTCTGGAAGCCCCTGGCCTTGACGTACGCGGCCAGGGCGAGGTCGAGGGCCTCCTCGCCGACGGCGTCCTTGAGCGCATACATGACCAGGCTCCCCTTGCGGTAATGGATGTACGGCTGGTTCTCGACCAGGTAGAGCGGCAGCTCTTCGATGCGCTCCCCGCCGCGGCCCTGCAGGTAACGATCGAGCTCATACTTCAGGAATCGCCGCATCCTGTCGCGCCCGTACTCGTGCTCCATGACCATGAAGGCCGAGTACTGGGACAGGGTCTCGGACATGAGCGTCGCCCCCTGCACGTTGCCGCCCATGACCTGGTGGCCCCACCACTGGTGCGCGACTTCGTGCGCCGTGACGTACGAGACGTAGTCGATGGCGTCAGGCTTGTCGTCGAGCCGGGCGATGAAGCCGATGCTCTCCGAGAACGGGATGGTGTTCGGGAACGACTGGGCCATCCGCGTGTAGCGCGGGAACTCGACGATGCGCACCTGCCGGTGCTGGTAGGGGCCGAAGCTGGCGGTGAAGTCATCCAGCGACCTCTTGACCGCGTCGATCATCCGGTCGACGTTGTAGGGATGGCCGGGGTGGTACAGGACCTCGATGTCGACGTCGTGCCAGCGGTCGCGCTTGACGGCGTAGCGAGCCGACAGGTAGGCGAAGAAGTCGAAGATGGGGGAGTCCATCTCGTAGCGGAAATAGCGCCGCCCGTTCTCGGTCCACTCGGCTTTGAGATACCCCGGGGCGATGGCGATCTGGTCGGGGCTCGTGCTGACCGTGGTCGCGAAGCGCACCCAGTCCGCCTCGCCGGAGACGTAGGTGTTGGCGTGCGCCGCGACGTCGTCGATCTTCGGGAACCGCTGCACGGGCGGCAGGTCCCGGCGGCGCCGCTCGTTCGGATCGTCCAGCTCGCCCTGGTGGAGGTACCCCACGTGCGGGAAGAAATCAATGCTGTCGAAGAAGGTCCCGTTCTCGACGATCTGGTTGCGACTGCCGTTGTTCACGAAGCCGTGGTGCTCGATCGCCAGGTCGAAGGTCACCTGCATCTCCGCTCCAGGCGCAAGCGGCGGATCGAGACGATAGATGCGGTAGCCGACCTCTTCGTCCTGCGTGTCGATCACAGCGCCCGCGGGCTTGAGCGCGTGGACGGTCACGTCCGGGTTCAGGTACAGGTGCAGGCGATCGAGCGGGGCGCCGGTCTTGTTCTCGAGCGTGTAGCGGCCGCGGATGGCGACAGACCGCGTCTCGGGATGGATATCGACATCGGCGTAGACGTCGGTGACCCGCGGCTGCGGCAGACCCATGTACTGGCGGTATTTCTTCTCGTACGCGGCCTGGCGGTCGTAGCGCGTCTTGGTGGGCAAGTACCGGTTGAGAACGTTGGTGTTGTAGTAGATGAGGCATCCGGTCGCGATGGCTCCGGTGGCGGCGGCCAGAAGGGCCACGACCGCGGGACGGGTCAGACGCCGCCGCGCCAGCCGCGCCCGCAGCGCGAACGACACCTCCGTGCCGCGCGACCAGAACAGGTGCGCCACGACCACGAGCGCCGCGCACACCAGTCCCCAGTAAAGGTAGAACCAGGCGAGCGGCTGCACGAAGTGCCCGTACCCGTTCATGTCGGAGTAGGGCGCGTCGGGCGCCGTGCCGAATCGGTACAGGTGGTGCTCGAGCCTTAGCGCGGGCAGGACGAACCCGGCGATGTAGAACAGGCTCGACACCAGCCAGCCGACGAACTTGTTGTCCACCACGACCTGCACGAAGAGACAGAGCGCCGCGATGAACAGGAACTTCGGCATGTCCTCGAGGAAAAGCCCCTTGAGATAGAGCGGGAACTCGAAGTTCGTGTACCCGTTGAACGCCTGCAGGCCGACGCACGCCAGAAGGACCCCGACCAGCATGGTGGCGAGGAGTGCCATGAGGGCGCACAGCTTGGAGGCCCACGCCACCCAGGTCCGGACCGGCAGGGCGTCGAACAGCTCCGACATGCGCAGGTTGCGCTCGCGCCACACCAGGTCGCCGCTGTAGAAGGTGAGGACGAGGAAGATGAACATCGCGAACGAGCCGGCGATCGCCCGCAGCATCAGGTTGGTGACGGGATAGACCTTGGTGCCGTAGAGATCGTCCAGGGACGTGACCGCTCCGAAGACGTTCAGGAGCCCGGCGAACAGCATGATCAGGAAGGGGACGCCGCGCAGCGCGCCGACGGTCTCGATGCGCGTCTGGTGCAGGAACTGCGTCCAGGAGGTCGAGGGGCCGAAGCGCTGGACGGCCGACGGCAGCGGGGCGGCGGGTGCCGCGACGGAAGGCGCGGGGGCGGCCGGCGCGTCCGCTGCAGGTTCCTGCCGCGAACGCCTGCGCCGGGCCGTGCCGGATTGCGCCGTCGTGAACCGGAAGCGGGCCCAGGTGAACAGCATCACCGCCGCGGCCACCCCCAGCCACAGGATCCGGTTCTCGAGCAGGATGCCCCGCAGAGGCATCAGACCGGTGTTCTTCTCGGCCACCGTCCAGTAGCGCGTCACCAGCTCGAACGCCCCGAAGCCGTACGGGTCGACGAGAGCGGCGAGGGTGCGGTTCTCCAGGTCGCCGAGGAACAGGCCCGCGATGGCGTAGGCGACGAAGAACACGACGACACCGGCGTAGGTGTAGAGGAGACTGCGCGTCAGAGTCGCGATGGCGAAGAAGATCGCCCCGGTGATGATGACGTTCGGGAGCACGAACGCCAGCATCGAGAAGACGTAGGGGGCGAGGTGGAACGGCCCGATGCGCTCGGGCTCGAGCCACGGCATCAGGCCGCCGATCGCCACGGCCAGCAGGACGGCGACGTACACCAGCCACGCCACCACCAGCGAGCCGAACAGGCGCCCGAACAGGTAGTCGACCTTGCGCAGCGGCAGCGAGAAGAAGATGGCGTCCGCCTGGGTCTCGAAGTCGCGGTAGACGCTGTTGGCGGCGAACGCCGTGGTCAGGAAGGTGCCGATCACCGTCATGACCAGGAGGATCTGCATCAGGACGAACGGCGCGTTCCGGTTGACGCTGCCGATCGATCCCCCGATCGAGACGACGTCCGTCGTCACCGCGCCGAAGGTCAGCAGGAAGAAGAGGGCCGCGGCGAACCAGAACAGCGGCTGCCGGACCTGGTAGCGGACCTCGAAGGCGAAGATGCGGGCCAGCATCGGCGTCAGGCCGCCTTCTGGTCGGCGGCGTTGAGCGTGGAGAAGTACACGTCCTCCAGATCGGCCGGGACCTCCTCGAACGACGGGTCGGGGCGCGCCTGCGCCATGACGTGGACGGCGGTCCGGCCGGCGACCAGGTGGGTCGAGATCACCTTGAGGTCGCGCTCGTAGGAGGTGAGCTGCTCGCGCGGCACGATCTTCTTCCAGATCCGGCCGCGCAGGGCGTCGATCGCCGACTGCGGGTCGCCGCTCAGGAGGACCCGGCCCGAGGCGATGATCGCCATCCGGCTGCACAGGTCGCTCACGTCCTCGACGATGTGCGTCGACAGGATGACCACGACGTTCTCGCCGATCTCGCTCAGCATGTTGTGGAAGCGCAGCCGCTCCGCCGGGTCGAGACCCGCGGTCGGCTCGTCCACGATCATCAGGCGCGGGCTGCCCAGAAGCGCCTGGGCGATCCCGAACCGCTGCTTCATGCCGCCGGAGAACGTGCCGAGCCGCCGCTTGCGCACGTTCCACAAGTTGGTGCGGTGCAGGACCGACTCGACGATCTCCGCGCGCTGGCGCCTGTCGACGATCCCCTTCAGGACCGCGAAGTGGTCGAGCAGCTCCAGCGCCGAGACCTTCGGGTACAGCCCGAACTCCTGCGGCAGATAGCCGAGGGTGCGCCGCACCGCGTCCTTCTGCTTCAGGACGTCGATGTTTCCAAATGTGATTGAGCCGCCGTCCGGCTCCTGCAGGGTCGCGATGGTGCGCATCAGGGTCGACTTGCCGGCGCCGTTCGGGCCCAGGAGCCCGAACATGCCGGCGGGGATGCGCAGCGAGACGCCCTTGAGCGCCTGCACGCCGTTGGGGTAGGTCTTGGTGACGTTGTCGACGACGAGCTCCGGGGTCATTGTGTGGGTCCTCCGCGTTCACAGTCAGGCGACTGCCGGATATTACGTCGGGCGGGGCGGCCCGGTTCCCTGGGAATGGATCCCCCCTTGACATTCACCTGATTTACACCTAGCCTGTTCGCGGGCCGGGGGACCAGCTGCCCGGGAGCGTCTCCGGGGGGAGCGCGTCCAGGCGGGGCCCCCGGCCACGGCTATCATCTTTATTACGGGCGTCCACCGCCCGGCAGGAGCACGAGGATGACGCGCGCGCAGGCAGGGCAGGCCGGCAACCTGACCAAGAGGCAGCAGGTCGTCTTCGAGTTCATCAAGGGGTACATCCAGACGCACGGCGTCTCCCCGTCCTACGAGGAGATCCGCCGGAACTTCGGCTTCGGCTCCTACAACTCTGTCCAGAAGCACCTCAAGAGCCTGGTCGTGAAGGGGTTCCTCAAGACTCCCTGGGACAACCAGAAGCGCGCCCTGACGCTGGTCGAGCCCGGCCCGACCACCGCCATCCTGCCGCTTCTCGGCCGGGTGGCGGCCGGCCGCCCGATCGAAGCGATCGCCCACCCCGAGACCGTCGAGGTTCCCGAGATGCTCCTGCGCGGCGAGGACAACTTCGCCCTGCGCGTCGTCGGCGACAGCATGGTGGACGAGGGGATCCGCGACGGCGACATCGTCATCGTCAAGCGCCAGCGCGACGCCGAGAACGGCCAGACCGTGGTGGCCCTGATCGGCGACGACGCGACCATCAAGCAGTACTACCGCCACGGCACGCGCGTCGAGCTGCGCCCCGCGAACGCGCGCGTGTCGTCGATCATGGTGGACGAGGGGGACCTGCAGGTGCAGGGGATCGTGGTGGGGCTGATCCGGAAGTTTCATCGGTGAGGGATGGGGATGCGGACCTTCAACGCCGTGATTGAACGGGATCCCGACTCGGGTCTGTACGTCGGGCGCGTGCCCGGCTGGCCGGGAGCCCACAGCCTGGGAGCGAGTCTCGACGAGCTGGAGAGAAACCTGCGCGAAGTCGTCGAGATGCTTCTCGAGGAGGGTGACCCGAAGCTCGAGTCGGAGTTCGTCGGCGTCCAGATGATCCGGGTGGCGTAGGGGCGGGGCTCCTTCTGGAGAACCGGCACTCGAACGTCGGCGAGACGACCAGGCTCGTACCCACGTCGTAATGACATTCACTTCATGTCCCGCAGCGTTCTCCACGTTGACATCGCCGCTTTCCCGATCGCCGTCGAGCGGGTGATCGATCGCGGCCTGCGCGGGCGGCCGGTGCTGGTGGCGCCTCCCGGATCGGCGCGCGCGCCGGTGCTCGTGGTCTCGCAGGAGGCGGCGCGGGAAGGGGTGCGGGCCGGGATGGCGCTCCCTCTGGCATTGCGGCGCTGCCCGGGTGCGATGGTTCTGCATCCGAACGAGGCGCTCTACAAGCGCGCCACGGGTGCCGTCCTCGCGCTCCTGGGCGGGTACTCGCCTCTGGTCGAGCCGGCCGCGCTGGGGCAGACCTTCCTCGATCTCACCGGCACGTCGCGGCTGTTCG
>JBGPED010000152.1:0-7863 GCA_041482595.1 Acidobacteriota bacterium | reverse complement strand
CAGGCCGCCGACTAGATGATCGGCGTTGTGCGGCTCACGGCGCGCCGAACGGTCCGGTGTAGATCCGCACGATCCGGTTGGCGAGATCGCCGAGATCGATGTCGGAGCGGTTGGCGCGCAGGACGACGGTGAAGCGGTCGTCCGGGTAGCGGACGATGAACGCTTGGTATCCGTTCCAGCTCCCCGGATGTTCCAGGCGCCGGCGCCAGAGATCTTTCTTGAGGAACCAGCCGAAGGCGTAGGGGCTGTCGCTGCCATCGTTGAGCCGCATCGGCCGCAGCGCCTCGTCGAGCGTCGCGCGAGTCACCAGCCGCCCGGTGTCGAGCGCCTGGTCCCAGCGACGGAGATCGTCGAGCGTGGTGTCGACGGCGCCGCTCCCGACGAGGCAGTCGAGCGGGTGATCGGGGCTGGGGGCGAAGCCCTGACCGAGCGGCGTATAGCCGCGGGCGCGGTCCGGCACCGGCGCGTCCGGACGATCGCGCAGGCGCGTGTCCTTCATCTGCAGAGGCTCGAAGATCCGCCGGCGCAGGAGATCCCCGAACGGCTCGCCGGCGGCCTTCTCGAGGACGAGCGCCAGCATCTCGTACCCGGCGTCGCTGTACGCGAAGCGATCGCCCGGGGGAAAGACCGGGTCGCCCCATTGCGCCAGGAAGACGAGCGCCTGCCGGTTCGTGACCCAGGTGCCGGCGGCGCCGGAGCCCGTCAGGGCGTCGTAGTAGTCCGGCAGCCCGGAGGTGTGCGTCAGCAGGTGGCGCACGGTCATCGCCGGGCCGAACCGGGACAGCTCCGGCAGGTAGCGGACGACCGGGGCGTCGTAATCGAGCCGCCCTTCCTGGTGCAGGATCATGGCCAGCATGCCGGTGAACTGCTTCGACACCGATGCGATGTCGAACACCGTCCGGGGTCCGATCGGAATGCCCCGCTCGACGTCGGCCATCCCCAGCGAGGCGGTGTAGACGACGGCGCCGTTCTTGATCACCATCACCGAAGCACCGGGGGCGCGATCGCTCGAGAGCGGCGCGAGCAGGGCGTCCATGCGCTTCCGGGGGTCGGGATGGCACGCCAGGAGCAGGAGCGAGGCGGCGACGGCCGCGAGGCCGGGCGTCAGGCGGCCGATCAATTCCATTGCTTGAGGCGCGGCCAGAGCGTCGCGAGCGTCCATCCCTTCGGCCGGCGGCAGAGGAATACGGTGAAGTGCTCCTGCTGCATCGCGTAGGGGTGGCCGACCTCGGCCACGGCCTGCACGTCCTCGAACTCGCGCTCGAGCACCTCCCGGCGGTCCCCGAGCACGATCAGGCTTTCTCCGGTGTAGTCGCGCGGTCCCCAGTACCAGTACGTCAGGTGCCCGCCGATCGCCTTGGGCAGGCCGAGCCTCGGGCCGTAGAAATCGACAGCACCCCCCTGCCCGAAATCGTTCGCGAAGATCCCGGTCCTGTCGCGCTCTTCGGGGGGGAGCGAGCGGTACACCCGGGCCACCGCCTCCGCCATCTCCGGCCAGCCGAAGCGGTCGGCGAAGAACTGGGGCATCGCGTTGGTGGCCCGGTTCTCGATCCGGGGTTGCGAGATCCCGAGCGCCCGGGTGTAGCGGAGGTAGATCTCCGGTGGCAGGATCGGGACCGCGGTCGGGGCGATGATCGCGCCCGAGACGAGCAGGACGCCCGTGTAGGCGGGCTTCATCCACAGAAGGCGCGGCTTCTCGAGCCACGATTCCAGGAGCACGGCTCCGGCCGCGAGCAGCATCGGGTAGGCGGGCGCCAGGTAGTAGGTCTTGTGCGAGCCGTGCGTCGTCAGGAGCAGCCCGAGCGTGATGAGGTACGCCCAGCCGAGGACGCGGTACTCCTTGAGCCGGGGGACCGTGAACAGGCCCGCGAGCCCTGAGATCCAGATCGGCGCCGCCGCCGGGTGCAGGAAAAAGATCTCGAGTCCCCAGAACTGGAGGAGGCTCACGTCGACGTCACGGCTGTCGCGCCGGATGTTCGCCAGGAGTTCCATCTGCGGAAAGCCGTGCCGGATCTGCCAGACGAGGTTTGGCAGGAAGACGACGAAGGCGATGACCCCGCCCAGGACGAGCCAGCGACTGGCCAGGAGCTTCCGCTGGGGCGTCACCAGGAGCCCCGCGATCAGAGCGAATCCGAAGATGACCATCGTGTGCTTGTTCAGGAGACCGAGCCCGGAGAGCAGACCGAACCCGATCCAGAGCCGGGTGTCTCCGGTCTGGATCATGCGGATCACGAGGAGGACGCACCCGGTCCAGATCAGCGGCTCGATCGAATTCATCGACAGGTAGGTGCAGAAGAACATGTAGACCGGTGCCGTGACGATGGTCAGGGCCGCGAGGCCCTGCGCGAACCGCTTCCCGCCGAGTCGGCGCACGACGGCGCCCGTGAGGAGCACGAGCCCCGCCCCGGCGAGCGACGGGAACAGGCGGATGGAGTACGGAGAGTCCCCGAACAGCGCGCGCGTCAGCCAGGCCTGGAACGCGGTGAGTGGAGGGAAATCGACGTACCCCCACGCCAGGTGCTCCCCGCACGCCAGGAAGTACAGCTCGTCGATGAAGAACCCGTAGACCGTCGCGGTCGACAGGTGCAGGACCAGCTTCAGAAGGGCGAGGCAGCCGACGATGACGCGGCCGCTCGCGAGCCGGCTTTCCCCGGGATGGGTGCGCTCCATGGCCGGGACATTATCCGACAAGTCGTCTCAGGACATCGATTCGCGGAATGCCCCGACCGCACCTGTCGGCCTTCTGACCGGGGCCGGGGCGCCCGCGTGTCTCGTTTGCGACGGCGCGTGTCGTCCTTCCGGGACACGCGCGGGCCCCTTGCGTGCCGGGGTGCGGTGTTGTAAACAGGAACGCAACAGGGAGGACGACCCATGAACACGGCACGGGTGATCGCGGTGGCGGCGGCGCTGCTCGCGTTGACGTCGGCTGTATCGGCCGCCATCCGGACGAAAGAGATTGAGTACAGGCAGGGGGACACGGTCCTGCAGGGATTTTTCGCATGGGACGACGCCGCGAAGGGCAGGCGTCCCGGGGTGCTGGTCGTTCACGAGTGGTGGGGCCACAACGAGCACGCGCGGAACCAGGCGAAGCGGCTGGCGCAGGCGGGGTATGTCGGCTTCGCCCTCGACATGTACGGCAAGGGGAAGCTGGCCGCGCATCCGAAGGACGCCGAGGCGTTCATGACCGAGGCCACGAAGGATCCCGCGGCGCTGACCGCCCGATTCAACGCGGCCCTGGATCAGCTCAAGAGGGATCCTCACGTCGACCCGGAAAAGATCGCCGCGATCGGATATTGCTTCGGGGGCGCGGTCGTCCTCGGAATGGCGCGCTCCGGCGCGGACCTCGACGCGGTCATGGCGTTCCACGGACTGCTGGCGACGAAGACTCCCGCCGAGAAGGGGATGGTCAAGGCGCGCGTGCTCGTCCTGACAGGCGCCGACGATCCGATGATCCCGCCACAGCAGGTGGAGGCCTTCAGGAGCGAGATGACGGCCGCGGGTGCTCTGTTCGAGGTGGTCACCTATCCGGGGGGTGAAGCACAGCTTCACCAACCCTCAGGCGGACAAGACCGGAATGGACGGGCTCGCGTACAACGCGGATGCGGACAGGAAGTCGTGGGCAGCCATGCTCGATCTGTTCCATCAGGTCTTCCGCTGAGGAGAGGGCGAGCAGCAGGAGATGCCGCCGCGGCAGCACGACGGCCTCCATGGGTAGTTCACCCTATGGAAGCGCACATCGTTCTCTGCTAGGTTCTCCACAAGAATCCGGAGCCTCCTCCACGACGGTCTCGACATCGCGGGGGAAATCGGAGAGGGTGCCAGCATGATGAGTCCTCCCACCGCCCTGATCGCGGACGACCTCAAGATGTTTCTGCTTGTCGCGAAGACCTTCCTCGAAGGGCGTGGCATCGGGGTGTTCACCGCGGAAAACGGGGCGAAGGCGCTGGAGCTGGCGCGCACCCGGCGTCCGCGTCTCATCCTGCTCGACCTCATGATGCCGGTGATGGACGGCGCGGACGCCTGCGCCGAGATGCGTCGCGATCCGGCGATGGCCTTCACGCCGATCATCATCATGAGCGCCACCGGCGGTCCGGAGATCCGGGACCGCTGCCTCAAGGCGGGCTGCACGAATTTCGTCGTCAAGCCGCCGAAGCCCGGGGACCTTCTCGCCATCATCGCCAAGATCCTGTCGGTCCGGCAGCGCAAACCGACCCGCATGCCTGTCGTCTTCAGCGAGGGTGGCCCCGTCGAAGGCCCGCAACAGGTCGGCAGGGCGGGCAATCTGAGCGGCACGGGAATGCTCCTCCTGGCCGGGAAGCCGATCCGGACCGGCTCTCTCCTCAACCTGGAGTTCGTCGTCCCCGGGACGAACCAGACGATCAGGGTTCAGGGGAAGGTCGCGCGCGTGGACCAGGATACCGAGGGGACCTACGGGGCGGGCGTCCACTTCCTCGGCCTGAGCGAAACCGACCAGCAGCAGATCGTGAGCTACGTCTCCGCCTGAGCCGACCTGGAACCGGATCATCGGATTGGGAGTATTGTGGTGCGTCACGGCGCCCCGGGGCGGCTTTGGAAGCCCCCGGTTCTGTGGCGCCGGGCGATCGCATGGAGGACATCCGATGAACCGACTGAAGTGGCTGACGCTTTCCCTTGCGGTTGCCGTCGCCGGCGCCGCGGTGACGAAAGCAGCGACACCGGAACCCGCCGGGACGAAGAATGCCGACCCGGCCGGAATCCTGATGAAGGCCAGGCAGGTGACGGGCGGCGAGGCGTGGGACGCCATCCGCACCGATCACCTCAAGGCGAAGCTCGCCACCGGTGGGATGAACGGCACCATCGAATCGTGGGACGACATCCTCAAGGGACGCTTCGTCGATCGCGTCGCCCTGGGGCCGGTGACGCAGGCGCAGGGCTTCGACGGCCAGATCGTCTGGTCGCAGGACACCTCGAAGCAGGTCCGCAAAGAGGAGGGAGGCGAGGAGCGCGAGGCCACCGCCAACGAGGCCTACCGCCGCAGCCTGTCGTACTGGTACCAGGACCGGCGCCCCGGCTCCATCGAGTACGCGGGGTCGAAGGAAGAGGGCGGGCGGCAGTTCGAGGTCATCCGGATCACCCCGAAGGGGGGCCGTCCGTTCGACCTGTGGATCGATGCCGTGACCTTCCTTCCCGACCACGTGGTCGAGAAGATGGCGATCGAGACCCGCACGACCTACCTGTCCGACTATCGCGCGGTCGAAGGGGTGAAGGTGCCGTTCGCCGTCCGCTCGACGAACGGCGAGACCCGCTACGACCAGATGATCACCCTCGAGTCGATCGAATTCAACCGGCCGGTCGAAGAGGCGACCTTCGCCATGCCGGCCCCGCCGCCGCCGGACTACGTCTTCGCCTCCGGCAAGACCTCGACGACGGTGCCGTTCGAGCTGATCAACAACCACATCTACGTGCAGGCCAGGCTGAACGGCCAGGGGCCGTTCCGCCTGCTGTGCGACACCGGCGGCGCCAACATCGTCACGCCGGACCTGGCGCAGAAGCTCGGCCTGAAGACCGAGGGGGCCCTGCAGGGACGCGGCGTCGGAGAGAAGTCGGAAGACGTCGGCCTGACCAAGGTCGAGAAGGTCCAGGTGGGGGACGTCACCGTGGACAACCAGGTGTTCGGGGTCTACCCGCTCGGGGCGTTCGCCAGCGCCGAGGGGGTCTCCTCTTCGGGCCTGATCGGCTACGAGGTCTTCAAGCGGTTCGTCGTCCGCGTCGACTACGAGAAGGGCCTTCTGACCTTCACCGAGCCGGCGGCGTTCAGCTACACGGGGAAGGGCACGGTCGTGCCGTTCAACTTCAACGCCCACATCCCCCAGGTGGACGGTGCTATCGACGGCATCGCCGGCAAGTTCGACATCGACACCGGCAGCCGGGCCTCGCTCGACATCCTGGCGCCGTTCGCCGAGAAACACCAGTTCAAGGAGCGCTACCCCGCCAAGGTCGAGGGGGTGACGGGCTGGGGGGTCGGCGGCGCCGCCCGCAGCCAGGTGATCCGCGCCAAGGAGCTGCGCCTCGGCGACGTCAAGGTCACCAACCCCGTGACCGAGCTGTCGCTTCAGAAGGAAGGCGCCTTCGTCGATCCGTACGTCGCCGGCAACGTCGGGGCCGGCGTCCTCAAGCGGTTCAACATCACGTTCGACTACCGCAACCAGAAGCTGTTCTTCGAGCCGAATGCCAACTACGCCAAGCCGGACGTCTTCGACCGCTCGGGCATGTGGCTCAACAGCGCCGGGTCGGCCTTTGAGGTGATCGACGTGATCGCGGGCGGGCCGGCGGACAAGGCCGCGCTGCGCGCCGGCGACCGGATCGTGGCCGTCGACGGCAGGAAGGCGGAGACGATCACCCTGCCCGAGCTGCGCACCCGCTTCAAGACCGACCAGCCGGGCACGAAGATCCGTCTTAAAGTACAGTCGGGCGAGGTCACGCGAGAGGTCGTCGTGACGCTCGAGGACCTGGTCTGAACCGCTCCTGCCAAGGAGGCAGCGGGCGCTTTCGAGATGCGGAAGAGCGTCTCGAGCGCCCGCCGGTCAGCGCGGGGAGTCCCCTTTGACGACAGGCTTGCCGGCCTTGACCCAGCCCTGGATCCCCGACGGCATGATGAAGATCTCGCGGTAGCCGAGATCGGCGGCCCTCCGGGCCGCGTGATGGCACTCCATTCAGAGCTCGTTCATGCAGTAGAAGATGAGGGTGGCGTCCTTGTCCGCCGGCAGGACCCCTTCCTTGATGTCCTTGCTGTTCAGGCGCACGGCGCCCGGGAGATGGTTCTCGACGTAGGTCTCGGGACGATTGCCGTCGAAAACGTGGACGTTCGGCCGGCCGAGCCGCCGCTCGACCTGGTCCACGGTGAATCGCCCGAACGGCTCCGATTCAGGCATCTTTTCCTTGTCGGCCGCCCGGACCTTCGGCACGATGGCGAAGGCGAGGACGAAGGCCGCGGCGACGACCAGTGACTGACGCCATGACAGCATGGGGACCTCCCTGAGACATCGGCGCGGGCCCGATTTCGGGCCGCACAGTATTTTTGAGTATAGGCCATGTGCGCTGTGGGATCGACAAACCCGCCTCCGCGCGTTCTGCTAGACTGCGATTCCGTCAAAGGAGGCCAAGCCATGACAGAGCGCCGAGTCTTCCAGGTGACGTTGCGTGATCTGTGGATGACCGTGACCGTCGGTCTCCTGGTGGCGATCCTGGTCCTGATCGCCCAGCCCCTCTGGGCGCAGAAGGTCCAGGAGAGCTTCAAGGACAAGTTCAACATCGCCGAGGAGACGGGCGGCGTGGCAATCGCCGTGAGCAGCGACGGCAAGTACGTCTACGTCGCGGGCAGGAACGGAGTCATCGTCTCCGACGACTTCGGCAAAACGGGGACCTGGGTGCAGACCGTGCGGATGAAATGAACCGCCGAGCCAGACCCGCACGTGAACGGGGCCGGACCGTCCGAAAAATAAAGCCCCCCGGGTTCTCCCGGGGGGCTTGATCATTCTGAGGACGTGAGCCTGGGGATCAGTACATGTCCCCGCCCATGCCGGCAGAACCGCCCGGCATGCCCGCCTTCTCCTTCTCGGGGATCTCGTGGACCATTGCCTCGGTGGTCAGCATCAGAGCCGCGATGCTGGCCGCGTTCTGCAGGGCCGTGCGGGTGACCTTGGTCGGGTCGATGATGCCGGCCTCGAACATGTCGACCCACTTGCCGGCGTAGGCATCGAAGCCGAAGGACGCCTTTTCCTGTTCCTTTCCCTGCTGCACGATGATCGAGCCTTCGTAGCCGGCGTTGATGGCGATCTGCCGGATCGGCTCTTCGAGAGCGCGCCGCACGATGTTGATCCCGGT
>JBGPED010000151.1:0-7929 GCA_041482595.1 Acidobacteriota bacterium | reverse complement strand
CGGGCCTCGGTGCTCACGTTCCTGCGGGCGCGGAGCGGCCCCTTCGCCGTCAAGATGAAGCGGCCGCGGATCACGCTGCACCTCGCCGAAGGACGCTCCCTGTCCGCCGGCACCGGCACGTCGTCCCCGACCACCGCACCGCTCGTGGCCGTCCCGGCCGGGTCGAAGCTCGAGATTCAGGACGGCAAGGTCGAGATCGATCTCGTCGGCGGCCCGGCCCTCAAGCTGGACGGAGTGCAGGTCGAAGCGAGCCCGCAGCCGGGCGGGGTCGTGAGCGGCAACGGCCAGTTCGCCTCCGGCTCCTACGAGGGTCCCGGAGGAGAGTGGCAGGGGCTTTCGGGTGACGCGACCTTCGTCGCGGGCGACACGGAGGTGCGTCTCGATCCCCTGGCGATCCGTGGCGAAGGACTGAGTCTCTCCGGGCACGTCACGGCGCACGCGGGCGACGCGCCCGTGCTCGAGGGCGCCCTCGACGTCGGCCTGGACGTCGGAAAGCTCACCCGGTTCTTCCCGGAGGGCGCCGCACCGCACGGCCAGCTCAAGACCTCGCTCACGGGGAGCCTGCGCGACGGCACGCCCGCGGCGACCGGGAGTCTCGAGGTCGATGACTGCTTCCTGTGGGGCGTGTCGATCGGCACGCTGCGCAGCGACCTGGTGGTGGACGGCGGGGTGCACTTCAAGGGGATCCGCGCGCACCTCCTGGGCGGTGAGGCGACCGGCACGACCGAGGTCCGTTTCACCAAGGACGGCTTCGAGGCGACGACCGATCTGCGGCTCGACGGTGTCGACGCCGCGCAGGTGCTCGAACATGCCGGCTGGACCGGCCCGCCGCTGACGGGGACCATCCACTACAGCGGCACGCACCGGATCGACAGCACGGGACTGAAGAGCCTGCGCGGCCAAGGGGTGGTCGACGCCGTCGGGCACTACCGTTCGACCCGGGGCGAGGACCTTCCCCTGGAGGTCACGGTCGAAGTCTCGGCGGAAGGGGAGACGGTCCATCTCCTGAACGGTGCCTTGCGCGCCGGCTCGACCCGCGCCAGCTTCTCCGGCCGGGCGGGCCCCGGTGAAGGGATCGCTCTGAAGATGAGCGGTGGCACGGGAAACCTGTCGGAGATCCTGCCGCTGTTCGCGTCGCCCAGGAAGAAGGCGCCGCGTCCGTCTCCGGAGCCGGCCTCCGGTCCCACGCGAAGCCCTCCGCCCGGGCCCGGCCCCACGCCCGCCCCTTCGCCCGGTCCACCGCACCGCTCCCGACCCGCCGCCTGGCGACAGTCGACAGAACGTCCAGCGATTCTCCTGGCCTCCTGGCCTCCACGGCGGATGGGAGGGCCCGCGGACGCCGCGGGCGCGCCCGCCGGTGGCACCCGCGCCGCGGCCCGGCCTCGGAAAGCACCGGTCGCGGGCCCGGAGAGTCCCCTGGAGCGCATCGTGCATTCCCTGGGGGGGCGCTGGGAGTGGGACGGCGATCTGTCGTACGGCAAGACCGGGCTGAACTTCTCCGGCACGCTGAAAGGGACCGACCTGACCTACCAGGGCACGCCGGTCGGTTCGCTGCGCGCCCGGGTCGTGTACCGGGACGACGCGCTTCTGATCGAAGAGGCTACCCTCGAGATTGAGAAGGACGCCGCGGCACAGTGGAGCGGAAGGGTCGATTTCCGCGGCGAGGGATCGGTGCGCATCGAGGGGACCGCAAAGCACTTTCCGCTCGCGCCGGTCCTCGCGGTGGCCGGCATGAACGCGCCGCTTTCGGGCCGGGTAAGCGGCAGCATCGCCCTGGCCGGCCGGCCGGACGCTCCCACCGGGCACGCGCGCGTCGAAATCGCCCCGGTCGCGGTCGCGGGCCTGGACTTCGACGCTCTTCGGGGCGACCTGATCTTCACCCCCGATCTGGTGGAGATGAAGCCGGTGACGCTCGCGCAGGGATCCGGGACGATCACCTTCGAGGGGAGGATTCCGTACCGCGGGACCGGCTGGGTGCCGGAGGAAGGCGCCGGACTGCCGCGCATCGACGTTCGGGGCTCGGGCCTCGACCTGTCGTTCCTGTCCAGGGTGGCGCCCGGCGTCCCGCTGGAAGGCACGGCGTCGATCGAAGGCTCGATCGAAGGAACGTTCCTGGAGCCGCGCGGGACGATCGCCCTGGGCGCGACGTCTTTGAAGGTGCGCGGCTTTCCCATGGGTGACGTGACCGCGCGCGCCGACCTGTCGGGCGAGGCCGCCGACATCGTCCTGGAAGCACCCGACCAGGGAGCCAGGCTGACCGGGCGGATCGGATTGAGAGTAGGGGCTCCTGCCGATCTGCACGTCGTCCTCACCGACACCAGGCTGCGGGGCGGAGCGTTCCTGAACGGATCGCCCGAGGACGTCCACGTGAGCGTGGGCGGCGACGTGCGGATCCAGGGGCGGCTGGCCGACCCCACGTCCCTGGACGCGAGGGCCACGCTGCAGCGCTTCGAGGCGTCCGTGGCCGGGCTGCAGGTGAGGCCCGAGGCGCCGATCGAGCTGAGCCTCGAGTCGGGGAGGATGCGTCTCGCCCCGGTCGTCCTGTCGGGGCCCGGCACGCGCATCGAGGCGAGCGGCGAGCTTGACCCGGGAGCGGCCGGAACGATCGACCTCTCCGCCAGCGGCCGGTTCGATCTGAGGCTGGTGCGCCTGTTCCTGAAGAATCTGCAGGCGACGGGCGAGGGGACGGTCGTCCTGCACGTCGGAGGTGCGCTGGCGAGCCCCGCCTTCGAGGGACGCCTCGTCGTCGAGGCCGGGGCGATACGCCACCCCGACCTGCCGTTCCCGATCGACGACCTGCTCGGCAAGACCGAGTTCGAAGGGACGCGCCTGCGGATCGAGAGTCTCGAGTTCGTGGCGGGTGGCGGCCCGGTGACCGGGACCGGCGAGATCCGGTTCGGCGATCCGCAGCGCTCGGAATCGCCGTTCATCGTGAACACCGCCGAGGTCCATTTCCACGGCACCAACGTCAAGGGAGAGTTCCCGGAGGGGTTCCGGTCGGTGTCGGACATGGACCTCACCGTGCGCCGCAAGCGCGGACCGACCTCGCTCTCCGGGACGATCGACCTGGTGCGCGGCATGTACGTCAGGGACTTCAAGCTGGACTCGTCGATCGGGAGGCCGCGGTCGAACGAGGTGTTCCGCGTCCCGTCCGGCGGCGCCTTCACGGGGATCAACCTCGACCTGGTCATCCGCGCCTCGCAGGACGTCTGGCTGCGCAACGACTTCGGGAAGATCGAAGGGCAGGGCGACCTGCAGGTGCGCGGCACGACCGACCGTCCATCGATCGCCGGGAGGATCACCGCCGTCGAGGGCGGGACGATCCGCTTCCGCAACGTCGAGTACCGCGTGCTCGGAGGCACGATGGACTTCGCCGACCCGGAGGTGATCAACCCGATCTTCGACATGCAGGCCGAGACGCGCGTCTCGGCGTACCAGGTGACGCTGCACTTCGAGGGGACGCTGGACGATTTCCACTACGACCTGACCAGCACGCCGCCCCTGCCGGAGCAGGACATCGTGGCGCTCCTGCTCACCGGTCGCACGCTCGGGTCGCTGGCACCCGAGTCGGGCGGCCTGGCGGAGGAGACGGTCACGTCCTACCTGTCCGGTCTGACCGGAGAGCTGACCGGGAAGGTCGCGGGCAAGGCCGGGTTCGACGTGCTCAGCATCGATCCGCTGCAGATCAATGCGCAGGGAGACCCGACGACCCGCATCACCGTCGGCAAGCAGGTGACGCCGGATCTCTTCGTCGCGTATTCCAACGACCTCGGTTCGACGCAGGGATCGGTGTACCAGCTCGACTACGCCCTCGAGCGCGACTTCCACTTCACGAGTCTCCGCGACCGGGACGGCTCGATCGGCGGCGACTTCAATTACATCCTGCGCGGCAAGCCTCCCGTCCTGCCGGGAGCGGGGGAGCCCGTCGCCGCCGCGCCGATCGTGGGAAGCCTCAAGGTCGAGGGGGAGCTGCGCCTCAAGGAGAAGGCGGTGCGCCGCCGCCTGCGCGTCAAGGAGGGCAGGCCGCGCAACCGCGCCGCGGTGAACGACGGGATCGACCGGGTCCTCACGTTCTACCACGACCGTGGCTACCTCATGGCCGACGTGGACTCCCGCGAGACGCGCGCACCCGACGGCAAGGTGGACCTGGTGTTCCGCGTGCGTGCCGGGCCGCGCGTGCGGATCGAGATCGACGGGACGCGCGGCAAGGCCGCCCTCCGGCAGGAGATCAGGCCGTTCTGGGAGAAGGGTCTGTTCCTCGAGGAAATTGTCGACCAGGCGCGCGCGCGCCTCGAGACGATCTACAAGGACCGCGGCTACCTGCAGGCGGAAGTCCACCCCGAGGTGTTGCACGACGACCAGGAGCAGTTCCGTGTGCGCTTCAAAGTGCGACGGGGTCCGCGGGCCCACGCCGGCGAAGTGCGTCTGGAAGGCCTCCGGCACCTTTCCGAGAAGGAGGTGCGGAAGGTCCTTCGCACGTCCCCCGACGGACCTTTCACGCGCGGCCTGGTCCGGCAGGTGACGCTTCAGGAAGATGCGGCGGCCATCCGCGCCCTGTACCTGTCGCGCGGCTTCCCGAGTGTTTCGGTTGCGGACCCGGGGCTGACGCTCGACTCCACCGGCCGGCAGGCGGTCGTCACGTTCGTCGTGCAGGAGGGGCCGCTCGTGAAGTTCGGATCGCCGCGCTTCGAGGGCAATCACGCCTTCTCTTCCGCCGAGCTTGCAAAGGCGGCGCGGATCCCCAAGGAGGGGCCCTACACCGCGGCCGCGATCGACGCCGCCCTGGTCAACCTGCGTCGCCGCTGCGACGATGCGGGCTACCCGGACGTACGGGTCACCTGCCGGCCGCTCGCGGCCGGGCCCGAGGTGCAGGTCGAGAACCCGTTGTTCGCGATCCAGGAAGGGCAGCCGCAGAGGGTGCGGGACATCCACGTCACCGGAAACGTCCTCACTCATGACAAGGTGATCCGCAAGGCGCTGACCATCGAGCCCGGGAGCGCCTTGAGCCGCGCCGATCTGCTGGCGAGCCAGACCCGCCTCTACGGACGGGGGATCTTCAGCTCGGTGTCGATCGAGCCGGAGCCGCCCGAGGCCGGCGCGCCGCAGGAGGGCGTCGTGCAGCGCGACGTGCGCGTGTCGGTGCGCGAGATGGCGCCGATCACGCAGGTCTTCGGCGTCGGGTACTCCAGCGACGAGAAAGTGCGCGGGCAGTACGAGATCTCCAATCGCAACATCTTCGGCAGCGGCCGCTACGTGGGCCTGCAGACGCGCGCCAGCGAACTGCAGCAGCGCGGCACGCTGTCGTACCGCGAGAAGGGGCTGTTCGGCGGAAGCTACGACGTCCTGGCGTCGGCCTTCGGCGAGAACGAGGTGCATCCGGGATTCGACGTGCGGACGATCGGGTCGTCGATCCAGATCAGCCGCCGGTTCACGCGCGCCACGCGCACGCTCTACCGCTACTCGCTCAAGGACGTCAACCTCTCCGACACCACGGCGACGTTCGAAGGATCGACGCTCAGGCTTTCGAGCCTCGCGTCATCCGCCATCCACGACACGCGCGACGCGCCGTTCGACCCGACCCGCGGCCACTACCTCAGCGGCGAGGTGCAGTACTTCGACAGCGCCATAGGATCGGAGGCGGACTTCGTGAAGATGTTCGCCCAGATCTACCGCTTCAAGCAGGTCTTCCCGAGGACCGTCTGGGCCCAGGCCCTGCGGGCCGGCGCCGCCGTCCCGTTCGGCGTGTCGAAAACGGGTCCCTCCCTGACGTGCGTCGAAGAGACGTTCACGGATTCAGGCGTGCCCCCCTCCGAGCGCTTCTTCGCCGGCGGCGACACCACGGTGCGCGGCTTCGCGCGCGACCGCCTCGGCGCGCAGTGCAACGGCGATCCGCTGGGCGGCGAGGGGTTGTTCATCCTCAACGAGGAGCTGCGCTTCCCGATCGTCAACGCCCTCGGCGGCGTGCTCTTCTACGACGCCGGCAACGTCTACCGCACGCTCAGCGACTACGACGTCGACGATCTGCGCCAGGTCGCCGGCGCCGGCCTGCGTTTCGCCACGCCGATCGGCCCCTTCCGGGTGGAATACGGCGCCCTCCTCGACCGCAAGGAAGGGGAGCGCCGCGGCGAGTTCTTCTTCTCGATCGGCCAGGCGTTCTGATCAAGCCGCGGACAGTCGGCCCGTAAGCGGTGATCTGCCGCGCATCCGGTTCAGTGCCGGCTGAGACGCTCCGCGAGCGTGCGCCCGCTCGGGGTGCGGCCGGTGCGCTCGCCCCTGTCGTCCATGCGGGCGAAGGCGCGCTGCACGTAGCGCACTCCGAGGAAACGCAGGGGCTCCGGCTCCCAGAGGGGCGATCGGTGCCCGACGAGCGGCAGACCGGTCAGCGCGGTCGTCCGGCCGGAGACGAGGTCGGCGAGAGTGCGGCCGGCCAGGTTCGAAGCGCCGACGCCGTGACCGGTGTAGCCGCGCGCCCAGGCGATGCCCGCGGCGCGGTCGTAGTCGACGCCGGGCATCCAGTCGCGCGGCATCCCGAGCGGGCCCCCCCAGGCGTGCGTGAAGCGCGCGTTCTGCAGGCAGGGGAACCAATCGCGCGTCATGCGGCGCAGCATGGCGTGCGTCGGCTCGTCGCGGTCGTAGGCGTCGGCGATCGCCGAGCCGAAGCGGTACGGCGCGCCCCGGCCGCCGAACAGGATGCGGCCGTCCTCGGTGCGTGAGAGATAGTCGATCGAAAGCCGGAACGAGGCCAGGCACTCGCGCCCCCGCCAGCCGATCTCCTTCCAGAGCGCCTCGCCGAGCGGCTCGGTCAGGACGATCAGGGAGTAGACCGGCAGGACGCTGCGGTGCGTCTTCCTCAGGCGGGTCAGGTACGCCTCGCCCGCGAGGACGACGGCCCTCGCCCGCACGTCGCCGCGCGGCGTGCGCAGCGCCGGCGCCTTCCCCGTGGCGATGTCGCCGACCTCGGTCTCTTCGTAAATCCTCCCGCCCAGCCGCTCGACGGTCCGGGCGAGCCCGCGTGCCAGCCGGGCCGGGTGGACGCGGCCGTACTGCGGACAGTACCAGGCGCCCAGCGTCCCCCTGACCCTCACCCTGCGGTCCGTTTCGTCGACCGATAGAAGTGCCTGCCGGTCGCCGAAGCCGAAACGGTCGAACATCTCGGCGTACTCGCGCATCATCGGCACCTGGTAAGGATGGCGCGCCACGAACAGGGCGCCGACCTTGTCGAACCCGGCGTCGATGCGTTCGTCGGTGCAGACCCGCGCGATCTCGTCCACGGTGTCGTACAGCGCGCGCTGCAGCGACTGCGCCTTGTCCCGGCCGTACATCCGGGCGACCGCATCGAGGCCGATGTTCAGCTTGCTCGACACCCAGCCGCCGTTGCGCCCCGACGCCCCGAAGCCGGCGATCCGCCGTTCGACGATCGCGACGCGCAGCGACGGATCACGTTTCAGCAGGTAGTAGGCCGTCCACAGTCCGGTGTACCCCGCTCCCAGGATCGCCACGTCCACGTCGATCGATCCATCGAGCCCTGGCCGCGGCGCCAGATCGTCCCCACAAGTCTCCAGCCAGTACGAGTACCCCGCATACCCGGATGTCGCACCCGGCGCAACAACAGTTTTGTTCATGCGGCAGGAAGTATTGCACACACACCGCCAATGGAGAGACGTGGCTATTTGTTGAGGTGACGGAGAGGGGGCCGCAGCCACCCCGCGCGGTCGTCTGAGACCGCGCGCCGGGGCCCCGCCGCGCGCTTCACAGCGCGGTGGGCGGCGCAAGGCGAAGCGAGGGGAGGCTCGCGCAGCGAGCCGGACCCGTGCCGCGCGGGGTGGCTGCGGCCCCCTCTCCGTCCTCCGGCGAGGGACGAGCAGAGGTTTCTAGGGGGCGGGATTGCGCACGATGACGACGGTCTGATCGTCGTGCGGCCGCACGCGG
>JBGPED010000150.1:0-7949 GCA_041482595.1 Acidobacteriota bacterium | reverse complement strand
TCTGGACCGGCCGAGAGATGATCGTCTGGGGCGGCGGGGGTGATGCCACGGGCGGCGGGCGCTACGACCCCGTCGCGGACTCCTGGGCCCCGACATCCACAGTTGATGAACCGTCGCCCCGCTGGGGTCACACGGCCGTCTGGACGGGGAGCTTCATGATCGTCTGGGGCGGAGCGCAAGGTGGAGGACCGTATGGTCTTCAGGGTCTGGGGAATGGCGGGCTGTACGCCGTGGGACACGCGACCGATGACGATGGCGATGGCGCCAGCGAGTGCGCCGGCGACTGCGATGATCTCCACGCCGATTCCTATCCCGGAGCGGCCGAGATCTGCGACGGCCGAGACAACGACTGCGACGGCGCCATCGACGAGGTGACGGATGACACGGATGGCGACGGCTTGACCGACTGCCGGGACAACTGCCGCATCGTGCCGAACGCCGACCAGGCCGACGCTGACTCGGATGGGACTGGAGACGCCTGCGACAACTGCCTGACGACGCGCAACCACCAGACCGATGCCGACGGCGACGGTCTCGGCGACGCGTGCGACAACTGTGTCGCCGTCGTGAACCCCGGTCAGGAGGACTGGAACCGCGACGGCTCCGGCGACGCCTGCCAGCCTGTCTTGCAGCTGATCAACATCCAGCAGGACGGCGGCGAAGTGCTCGAGGTACAGGCCCGGGCGCGCGATCCGCAGGGCGAACCGCTGAGCGGCCGTATCGACATCTTCGAAGGCGGTTCCATCGCCACAATCACGGCGCAGAACTTCGACGCCTTCGACTGCGGCCTGGGCTTCTTCCCGTTCGGCGTCCCGGGGGAAGGGATCGGCTTCCTTTACTTCGATTACGGCTGGGACGAGTACTACGCCCTGTTCGACCTCGACTTGGCTGGGTGCAACGATGGGGTGCCGGACTTTCTGCTGGCGCCCGGCACGTGTGATCAACCCGAGGACGCTTTCGACTCAATGCTCGAATGGAGTCCTCTGGCGGCGCCTGCCTCCGTCTGTGTCCAGTCGGTGTGGGACCCCGGGTACCGCATTGAGCTGACCGTAATTGGGTATGACCAGCAGTCGCTGACCTTGGCTCCAGCGGGCAGCGTGCCAGCGCTGTCCATACCATTCGCATCGGGGTTGCCGTACCAGGCGCGGATCGCCGGGCTGCGCGCCGGAGAATCGTACTGGCTGGAGCTCACCGTGACGGACGGGACGACGGTTCCGGTGAGTGTGTGGGGGAGATTCCTCCATCAGGACGAAGCGTGGATGGTCATCTGCGAGAGCGACGGAGACACCGACGGGGACGGGATCGTCGACTGTCATGACAACTGTCCCGCCGATCCCAACCCGCTGCAGTCCGACGCGGACCACGACTGGATCGGCGACCTGTGCGACACCTGCATGGATGCGGATGGTGATGGCCTGGGCGATCCCGGCTTCCCGGCGAACACCTGCGCGACCGACAACTGCCCCGCCGTTCCCAACCCGGATCAATCCGATGCCGACAGCGACGGCCCCGGCGACGCCTGCGACACATGCACGGACCCCGACGGAGATGGCTTCGGCAATCCCGGCCTGCCGGCGGCCACATGCGGCGTCGACAACTGTCCCACGGTGCACAACCCCGGCCAGGAGGACTGGAACCAGGACGGATCGGGGGATGCCTGCCAGCCAACCTTGATCCTGAGCGGCGTGCTTCAGGACGGCGGGGAGTTCCTCGAGGTCCGTGCCTGGGCTCACGATCCCCAGAACGACCCCCTGAGCGGCACGGTGGAGTTCCTGGAGCCGCTGGTGACGGTCATCTGGTATAGCGGGAACTGCGATCTCAGCTATCTGCCGGAGCAAGTCTATGGCGAGGGGATCGGGTTCTCTTTCGACGAGTGGGCCGGGCAGCCGCCGAGGCTCTTCGATCTGGATTCCACCTTCGGCTGCGTCGACGGGACCCCCGACTACATGCTGGCGGTCGGCACGTGCGATCAGCCGCAGGGAGACCTCGACCTCGTTCTTTCCCTCGAATCCCTGCCTTTGCCGGCTTCCATCTGCGTCAGGGAGTGGGGAGCCGCCAGCGGCGGGATCGACCTGACCGTCCTCGGCTTCGATTTCAACAGCGTATCGGTCAGGGTGGAGAAGGAGTACGTCACCAGCGCTCTGACGATCCCATTCACATCGGGGCTGCCGCGCTCCGCCTCGCTGTACGGGTTGTGGCCTCCGGGCGCCTATCGTCTCGAAATCACGGTGACCGACGGCTCGAGCGTCCCAGTAAAAGCGGACGCGACCTTCTTGTATCAAGACGAGGCCTCCATGGTCATCAACAATCCCCCGCAGGCGAGAGTCACCGGGCCGGCGGCGGCCGAGTGCGACCGGCCGGCGGGCGCCATGGTGACCCTCGACGGCTCGGCCTCCGACGATCCCGACTCGAGGAGCGGCACGCTCGACGACCTGGTGTCGTTCGACTGGTTCGAGGACCTCGGGCTTCCCACGGAGAGGCCGCTTGGCAGGGGGGCGGTGCTGCCGGTCGCCCTGCCGCTCGGGGCGCACCGGATCGCGCTGCGGGTGACCGACACGGTCGGGGAATCCGATGCGGCCGGGATGGTGCTGACCGTCCAGGACACCACCGCGCCGGCATTGGCCTGCCCAACCACCGCCCCTGCGGAATGCACCGGCCCGGAGGGGGCGCAGGTCGACCTGTCGGCGACGGCGGCCGATGCGTGCAGTCCCGGCGTTGCGATTACGAACAGCCGCACACCCGGCGGAGCGGACGCCTCGGGCGTCTATCCCCTGGGGACGACACCGGTCGCGTTCACGGCAACGGACGCGGCGGGTCTGGCGACGAGTTGCGCCGCGGCGGTGAGGGTGCAGGACACGACCCCTCCGGCGCTGTCGCTCCTGGCCGACCCGCCGTCCCTCTGGCCTCCCAACCACCGGCTGGTCCCTGTGCGTCTGTCGTGGCTGACGAGCGATCGGTGCGATCCTTCCGCCGGCGTCGCGCTCGTGACGGCGACCAGCAGCGAGCCGGACGACGGCGCGGCTGACGGCGACACGATTGGAGACATCTTCGGGGCGGACCTCGGGACCCCGGACACCGAAGTGGGGCTGCGGGCGGAGCGGGCAGGCACGGGGCCGGGCAGGGTGTACGAGCTTCTCTACCGGGCCGTGGATGCGTCGGGCAACGCGACGCCCGCGGTGGCGGTGGTGACGGTGCCGCACGATCTGGGGCACGGGCCGGAGCCGCTGCTCATGCATCTGGAACGACCGGCGGCGGACGGCGGCGTCGTGTTGTACTGGCCCGCGGTCCAGGGGGCGACGGCCTATGACGTCATCCGGGGCGATCTCCGCTCGCTCCGCGTCGATGGGCGCGAGGTGAGTCTGGGCACGGTCGAGGCCCTGATCAGACCGGACCGCTCGGAAACACGCCTGGAGGAAGGCGCGACCGCCACCGTGCCGCCGGTTGGTGGAGGCTTTTTCTACCTGGTCCAGTCTTGGACGGCGGTGGGACCGAGCGGGTACGGGACGGAGAGCTGCCCGTGGCCGCGGTCACCGGCGGGCTGTGTCGTGGCCTGCCCGGGCCCGCCTTAGCTGGACCGGCGCTCGGCTCACGAACACTTATTGTCAACGAATACTTGGAAGGGAGGGCGCCGCGTCGATCGTCCCGCCCGCCGGCAGCCGGCTCAGGGAAGGATCAGAGACCCGCCACAGGTCGCGGAACCAGCGGGCGACCGCCTCGACGCCGATGTTGATGTACGGCAGGACGATGAGAGTGAGGATGGTCGAGGAGGCCAGGCCGCCGATCACGGTGCGCGCCAGGGGGTAGTAGTAGGCGTCGCCCACGCTGGAGCGGCCGAGGGCCAGCGGGATCAGGCCGACGATGGCGGTGAGCGCCGTCATCAGGACGGCGCGCAGGCGGTCGCGTCCGGCCTGCACGATCGCCTCGTCGCGGCCGAGCCCCGCCTTGCGGAGCTGGTTCATGTGGTCGAGAAGGACGATGCCGTTCTTGACCACGATGCCGATCAGCATCAAGAGGCCGATCTGGGCCATCAGATTGAATGGCGTGCGGGTCGCCGCCAGGAGCCAGGCGGCGCCGGGCAGGGCGAAGGGAATCGAGAACAGGATGGCGAACGGCTGCGCCATCGACTCGAACAGCGACGCCATGGCGAGATACACCAGGACGAGCGCCAGCAGGAAATTGATCCCCATCTGCTGGTTTTCCTCTCCCTGCTCGAGGATCTTGTCGTCCCATGACCACGTGTACCCGGGCGGGAGGTCGAAGGCGTTCATGAGCGCCGTGATCTCCTTCTGCGACTTCGGCCACTCTTTCCCTTCGTAGGTCGCGTTGACGGCGACGCGCACCTTGCGGTTCTCGCGCGCGATCTGGTCGGCGCGGCGCACGACCTGGAAGGTCGCGATGTCGCCGAGAAGCACCGGCCGGTCCGGCGGGCCGATCTGGATCGCCTTGAGATCCTCCAGGTTCTGACGGTCGATCTGTCGCAGCTCCAGCCACGATTCGACCTCGCGATCGCCGGTGTTGAAGCGCTGCAGGCGCATCCCGCCGAGCGTGAACTGGAAGATCTGCGACACGTCCTCGGCGGTCAGACCCGCCCGGCGCGCCTTGTCGCGGTCGATCACGACCTGGATCTCGTTGCGCCCCTTGCTGAGGGACGAGTTGATGTCCTGCACCCCCGCCACGGTGCCGAGCCTCCGCGCCGCCTCCTCGGCGAGCTTGGCCAGGACACCGCTGTCGTAGCCGAAGAACTTCACCGCGAAATAGGTGTTGTTGCCGCCCTCCTGCGCCTCCTCGCCGAAGAAAATGCGCGCGCCGGGCACTTGCGGCAGGCCGGAGCGGATCTGCTTGCGCAGCTCCTTCATCTCCTCGTCCCCGATGTTCTCGCGCGTGAGGATGAGCACGGTGCCCGCCTCGTTCTCGCGGAAGAAGCTGTAGACCGACTTGATGAAGAACCGCTCCTTGTTGGCGCGGAAGTACGCCTCGGCCACGCTCACCGCCTTCTCGGCGTCCGACTTGTAGACGAAGTCGGAGAACTCGTACTGCAGGAACAGCCGCTTGTTGCTGGTGGCGGCGAACTGCGCCATCTGGACCATCCCCGTCATGAAGGGCACGACGCCGACCACGAGCCCCAGCACGACGACGAGGAGGGTCCAGGCCTTGTGCCGGAGGGTCCATTGCAGCGTCCGCGCATAGCGCTCCTCCAGCCAGGCGAGGCTCCCCGGCTGCGCGGCCGGCCGGCGCCTCAGCCACCAGGCGGACATCAGCGGAATGAGAGTCAGCGAAGAGAACAGCGAGCACGCGAGCGAGATGGAGATCGCCAGCCCGACCTCCTTGAGCCAGGTCGTGAGCTGCGTGCTGGCGCCGACGACGAGCGGCAGGAACACGATGATCGTCGTGAGGGTCGAGCAGGTGACCGCCATCGACACGTCGTGCGCCCCGATCAGGGCGGCCCGGTTCGCGTCGCTGACCGAGCGCCTCTTCCGGTCGATCGATTCGAGGACCACGATCGCGTCGTCCACCAGCATGCCGATCCCGAGCATCAGCCCGCACATCGACAGGACGTTCAGCGTCTTGCCCATGAAGTACATCAGACCGCAGGCCGCGATCACCGAAAACGGGATGGAGAATGACACGATGAGAGTCGAGTCGAAGCGGCGCAGGAAGTAGTACAGGACGGCGACCGCGAACAGGGCCCCCAGGATGCCGGCGTTCTTGAGGCTGTCGATGCCGGAGGTGATCTGCTGCGCCTGATCGTCGAAGGTGAACACCTTGATCCCCTTGAGAAGGGGATCCTTGTCGATGTCCTGGGTGATGACCTTCATGACGGCGCGCACGACGTCCACCGTGTTGGCGGTCGATTCCTTGAAGACGTCGAGAGCGACGGCCTGGCTCCCGTCGAGGTGGCGTCCGATCCCGATCGGCGGTTCCTCGTAACGGATTTCAGCGACGTCCCTCAGTTTCAGTCCGCGGTCGTTGATGACCAGGTCTTCGATCGCCTGCAGCGAATCGAATGTCCCCAGGGCACGCGCCGTGTAGCGCAGTCCGTCGTGGCTGACCTGCCCCAGCACGAGGTTCGACGTCGCGCCCTGCAGGCGCTGCAGCAGGGCGCCGATGTCGATCGCGTGCTCCTTGACCCGGTCGAGGATCAGGTCGATGAAGATTTCGCTCGGCTCCACCCCGTTGAGGCTGACCCGCGCCACGCCGGGGACCCGGCGGATTCGATTCACGACCCGCGTCTCCAGCAGGTCGTAGTTCTTCGACAGGTCGACGCCCTCGGTGGCGATGCGCGATTGCACCACCGGGATGTCGCTGGTGTTGAACGAGAAGATCAGGATCTCGCCGATCCCCTGCGGCAGGCTGGCCTTCACCTGGTCCATCTTCTCGCTGACCTTCATCCGCACGATGTCGAGGTTCTGTCCCCACTTGAACTCGAGCTGGAACTCGGCGCTGTCGGCGGTGGAGGTCGACCCGAGGCGCTTCACGCCCTGGATGGTGGCCAGGACCTCCTCGACCGGCTTGGTGATCTGCTTCTCGATCTGCGTCGGGTTCGAGTTGGGGTACGGGATGGTGATGCCGATGAACGGGATGTCGACGTTGGGCAGGAAGGCGAGTGGCAGGCGCGCCATGGCGATGCCGCCGACCACCATGACGCTCAGAAGAATCATCAGGGTGGTGACCGGGCGCTTGATCGAGAGTTCGGGAAGGCTCATGGACGGAACGCTCCGCGCGTCCCGGGTTCGACTCCGTCTTCGAACCGCGTCTGCAGGGCGCTCCCCAGGGCCGGCTGCGGCAGGAGGCCGGGGCCGGGAGCGGTGCCGGATGATTCAGTCTCCTGGACGGTCCCGGCGGGGCCGCCCCCGCCGGGAATCGTCTCGAAGGCGGCCGACGGGACGAAGACCTTGCGGTCCAGGAGCGTGTAGATCACCGGGATGACGATGAGCGTCAGGACGGTCGACACGCTGAGACCGCCGATGACCGTGACCGCCAGCGGTCCGCGCAGCTCGGCGCCCTCGCCCATGCCGAGCGCCATCGGCAGGAGGCCCAGGATGGTCGTGGCGGTCGTCATCAGGATTGGACGCATTCGCCTGAGTCCGGCCTCGACGAGCGCCTCTTCGCGCGGCATCCCCTCGGCGCGCAGCATGTTCACAGCGTCGATGAGGACGATGGCGTTCTTGACCACGATCCCCGCCAGCATGACGGCGCCGATCATCGCCACGACGTTGACCGAGTGCCCGGTGATCACGAGCGCCAGGACGGCGCCGATGACTCCGAGGGGCACTGTGAACATGACGACGAACGGGTGCAGGAGCGACTCGAACTCGCAGGCCATGACCAGGTACACCAGGAAGATGGCCAGCGCCATGGCCATCTTCAGTGACCGGAACGAGCGCTCCATCTCCTCTTCCTGGCCGCTCAGGCCGGCGATGACCCCGGCCGGCAGGGACTGGCTCCCGATCACCGCCCGCACGTCGGCGGCCACCGCCCCCATGTCCCGTGAGGAGATGTCGCCCGAGATGATCGTGGCGCGCTTCTGCCCGACGCGACGGATCTCGCTCGGCCCCTCGGCGAGCTTCACGTCGGCGACCGACTTGAGGTAGATCGGCACGCCGTCCCGCTGCCCGACGATGAGCTCGCTCACGTCGTTCACCGAGGCGTTCCCGACCTCGACGGAGCGCACCAGGATATTGATCTCCCGGTCGCCCTCCAGGAAGCGTGTGGCCACCTCGCCCTGCACCTTGTTGCGCACCGTCGCCGCCACCTGGAAAAGATCCAGACCGAGCTTCGAGAGCTGCTCGCGGTGGAAGGTCAGCTGCAGCTCGGGATTGCCGATCTCCATGGACGACTTCACGTCCACCAGGCCCGGGACCTTCTCGATCTCCTGCTTCAACGAGGTGGCCGCGGATTGAAGGTCGGCCAGGTTGTCCCCATACACCTCGACCTCGATCGGCGTGCGG
>JBGPED010000149.1:0-7969 GCA_041482595.1 Acidobacteriota bacterium | reverse complement strand
GTTACCTCACCAACTAGCTAATCGGACGCGAGCCCCTCCTTAGGCGCCAACTTTCAATGAAGAGGTCAGCTTTGAATGCAGAATCCGAAGACCCTGCATCGTCATCCGGTATTAGCCCGCCTTTCGGCAGGTTATTCCGAACCCAAGGGCAGGTTACCCACGCGTTACTCACCCGTTCGCCACTGTACCGGGGGTCTTGCGACCCCTTTCTCGTGCGACTTGCATGTGTTAGGCACGCCGCCAGCGTTCGCTCTGAGCCAGGATCAAACTCTCCATTTAAACTCGAAGCCCCGAAGGGCTTATCCTTTGGTTTGTCTGATCTGGTGATTGGTCTGACTGAAGCTCAGATCTAACGGACGCACTATTCAGTTTTCAAAGAGCAGTTTTCACGAGGGCTGTATTGTAGGAGACCTGCGGGGGCCGTGTCAAGCCCCTGAACGCATTAATTTTCCCTTGCTCGACCCCGCGTCCTTAATATAGGATACGTGCGTGAGAGCGGCTCAGTGGGCAGGCGGTTCGCCCACTTTTTTATTTTAGGGAGGTTCCGGTTCCGCGGGTGCCCCCGCTGGATGTCCGGGCCGGCAAAAGCATGACAGCCGAGGTGCTCGACAGGGTCAGGACCATGGCCCGCGAGATCCTGGAGTTCGCAGGGATGGAACTGGTTCATCTGGAAATGAAGCGCGAGTCCGGGGGGCTGCTCCTGCGGCTCTATATCGACAAGGGCGGGGGCGTCACGCTGGATGACTGCGCCCAGGTCAGCCGCCAGCTATCGGTGCAGCTGGACGTCGAGGATCCGATCGAGGGGAGGTACACTCTCGAGGTCTCCTCGCCGGGGCTCGACAGGCCGCTCCTCTCGGACCGCGATTTCGCGCGGTTCGCCGGCAGGCAGATCCGCCTTTCGACGCTCGTGCCGCTGGAGGGCCGACGCAATTTCCAGGGACGGCTGGACGGGCTCGTGGATGGATCGGTCCGGATGACGCTGGAGGGCGGGCACCGTGTCGCCATCCCCCGCGACCAGGTGGCGAAGGCGCGGCTCGAGATCGAACTCTAGGAAACGAAATCCAAGGCTCCCGAGGAGAGGACGTTACGAATGAGCAACGAGATCTTTCAGGCGATCGAACAGGTCGGCCGAGAGAAGGGGATCGAGGTCGACATCATCATCCAGGCTGTGGAGGACGCCTACGCGGCCGCCGCCAAGAAGTACTTCCGCACCAAGGAAGACCTCGGCGCCAAGTTCGACCGCGAGACCGGATCCCTGGCGGTGTTCGCCCGCAAGAAGATCGTCGACGAGGTCACCAATCCCGATCTGGAGATCTCTCCGAACGAGGCGGAGGAGATGGCCCTGCCTGCCAACGAAGAAGGCATCGTGGAGATCCCGAAGCCCAGGGAAGAGCTGGCCCAGCTCGGACGCATCGCTGCGCAGGCCGCCAAGCAGATCATTTTCCAGAAGGTCCGCGAGGCCGAGCGCGACAACGTCTACAAGGAATACATCGGGCGGGCCGGCGAGCTGGTGAACGGTGTCGTCAAGCGGTTCGAGCGCGGCAGCATCATCATCGATCTCGGACGCACCGAGGGCATCCTGCCCAAAAAAGAGCAGTCGAAGGCGGAGCGCTACAGCCAGGGTGACAGGGTCCGAGCCGTGATCGTCGATGTGGACCGGAACGCCAAGGGACCCCAGGTCATCCTGTCCCGCACGGATGAGCGGCTGCTGATCAAGCTGTTCGAGATGGAGGTCCCCGAGATCTACGACGGAACGGTGCAGATCGAAAGGGCCGTGCACGATCCGGGCGATCGCGCCAAGGTCGCGGTGCGATCGAAGGACCGGGACGTCGATCCCGTAGGCGCGTGCGTCGGAATGAAGGGCTCGCGCGTGCAGTCCATCATTCGCGAGTTGCGCGGCGAGAAGATCGACATCGTCGAATTCTCCGACGACGTCAGCACCTTCGTCACCAACGCGCTCAACCCCGCGAAGATCAACCGCGTGCAGATCACCGACCCCGAGAGCAAGACGCTCGAGGTGGTCGTCGACGACGAGCAGCTGTCGCTGGCCATCGGCAAGAAGGGACAGAACGTGCGCCTCGCGTCGCGCCTCGCCGGCTGGAAAATCGACATCAAGAGCGAGCAGGAGAAGAAGCGCGAGGTCCAGGCCGAGATGGACCGCATGGCCCGGGACTCGCACGAAATGGCCAGCCTCGACGGCGTGAGCGAGAAGATCGTTCAGAAGCTGCAGGAGGGCGGCGTCCAGAGCCTGGACGCCATCACTGCGGCCGGACTCGACGGGCTCACGAACGTTCCCGGGGTCGGTCCCAAGACCGCCGAGAAGATCCTCGCTGCGGCTCAGGCCGGGCTGCAGGCCCGCGCCGAGCGCGAAGAGGCGGAGCGGATCGAGGCCGAGCGCCTGGCCGAGGAAGAGGCGGCGCGCCAGGCCGAGGAGCAGGCGCGTCTGGCCGAGGAGGCGGCGGCCGAGGAGGCGGCCCGGCAGGCCGCGGAGTCCGTGGCGGAGGTCCAGGCCACTCCCGCGGAGGACGACGAAGCCGGCGAGGGCGGGGCGGAGCCATCGGAGTCCGAAGACGATTCCGCCGCTCCAGCGGCCGAGGAGGCCGCAACTCCCCATGCCGATCCCCTCGATAGCGGTGCCCGCGAGCGCAGGGAGGGCGACTAGATGGCGAAGATTCGCGTCGGTCAGCTCGCCAAGGAGCTCAACCTCAAGGTCGGCGAGGTGCTTGCGCGCCTGCGCGAGCTGGGTGCCGAGGTCAAGTCGAACCTGAGCACCGTCGATGACGAGGTGGCGGCCCGACTGAGATCGGCCGCTCCCTCGGCCGAGAAGCCGCCAGTCGATCGCCCGAGCCCGATGCCGCCGGCCAAGCAGCCGACGATCGCCAGACCGGTCGCCGGGACCGGCGCCCGGGCGCAGTCCGCCGGCGAGCCGGCGGGCGTTTCACCGATTGCGCCCAAGCCGGCTTCCCCGGCGGCACGCGCGACGGCTGCAGTCCCGATCAAGGGCAGCGGGGCGAGAACGACTGCCGCCACACCTCTCAAGCCCCCGGTCAAACCATCGGCGCCGACTCCGTCCGCTTCCGCGCCACGCCCCGCCGGGGCGGCGGCGCGGCCAGCGGTGCCCGCTCCTCCCCGGCCAGGAGCACCCGCGGGTCAGGCGGGCCCCCACGCGACGCAGGGCACACAGGCCCGTCCCGCCCCGGTCGCTCTGGTCCGGCCGGGAGGCACGAACATCCCACAGCGGCCGCAGGTGGCCACGGGAGTTCCGAGACCCGGTCTGGTTCGAGGTCCGGTGGCGGCCCCGCCGGCCCGTCAGGCGACGCCCGCCACTCCGACCGCGCGCCCCGCCGCAGGGGTTCCTCCGCCCGGTCAGAAACCTACTGCGGTCGCGGCGCGACACCCGTCCGGAGCGGTACAGCCACAGCGCCCGCTGCCACCCCGCACGGCAGGTCCTCTCGCCCCGACCGCGGGCACGAGGCCGGCGATGCCGCCGCGATCCGGACCACCGACAGCACAGCTCCGCCCCGTGGCGCGCGGCGAAGCGCCGCGCCGCGCCGGTTCACCGGCCGCATCCGCCACGGCCGCGGCGACCGCCCAGGCCACGCGGCCGCAGGCCGTGCCGCCGCCGGTGGCGCGTCCGGCTCCCCCTCCTCCCCAGGTGCCCGAGATCCTGAAGGAGATCACGATCACGGAGGGAGTGACGATCAAGGAGCTGTCCGAGAAGATGGATCGCAAGGCCAAGGACATCATCACGAAACTCCTGGGCCGAGGCATCATGGCCACGATCAACCAGCCCCTCGACGTCAACGTCGCCAGGGAGATGTGCAGGGAGCTCGGCTTCGACGCCAAGGTCATCACGTTCGAGGAAGAAGTGACGATCGAGCAGACCCGGGAGGCCGTGCCCGCCGACCTGCGCCCGCGCGATCCGGTCGTGACGATCATGGGGCACGTCGATCACGGCAAGACGTCCCTTCTGGACGCGATCCGCGAGTCCGACATCGCGGGCGGGGAGGCCGGCGGCATCACGCAGCATATCGGCGCGTACCACATCCGCCGCCGTGCGCGCGGCATCACCTTCATCGACACACCAGGCCACGAGGCGTTCACCATGATGCGCGCGCGCGGCGCCAAGGTCACGGATATCGTGATCCTGGTCGTGGCGGCCGACGACGGCGTGATGCCGCAGACGACCGAGGCGATGCACCACGCCCGGGCGGCGGGTGTGCCGATGGTCGTGGCGATCAACAAGATCGACAAGCCCGGCGCCAATCTCGATCGCGTGAAGAAACAGCTCGCGGACCAGGGCCTCCTGGTGGAGGACTGGGGTGGTGACGTGGTGTCGGTGCAGGTCTCCGCCAAGCAGAAGACCGGTATCGACGATCTCCTGGAGATGATCCTCCTGGTCGCCGACATGCTCGACCTGAAGACCGATCCCTCGTCCCTGGCGGCCGGCGTGGTCCTGGAGTCCCGCCTCGATCGGTCGCGTGGACCGGTCGCCACCGTCCTCGTGCAACGCGGCACGCTCAAGATCGGCGACCCGTTCATCGCCGGCGCCATTCACGGCAAGGTGCGCGCCATGTTCGACGATCTCGGACACCGCGTGAAGGAGGTGGGCCCCTCCATCCCCGTGGAGGTGCTGGGGCTCGAAGGCGTCCCCGAGGCCGGGAACTCGTTCCAGGTGCTGGAGGATGAATGGAAGGTGCGGCAGATCGGAGCGTTCCGCCAGCAGAAGCTGCGCCAGGAGGCGATGGCCAAATCCTCCCGGCTGACCCTCGACCACCTGTACCAGCAGATCAAGGAAGGGATGGTCAAGGAGCTGCCGCTGGTGGTCAAGGCGGACGTCCAGGGATCGGTCGAGGCCCTCTCGCAGAGCCTCACGGACCTGCCCTCCGACAAGGTGAAGATCCGGATCATCCACGCGGGGTCCGGTGCCATCACCGAGACCGATGTCCACCTCGCCTCGGCCAGCAACGCCATCATCGTCGGGTACAACGTGCGCCCCGAGCGCAGCGCCCAGGACCTGGCCGAAAAGGAGAAGGTCGATATCCGGCTGCACTCGGTCATCTACGACATCACGAACGAGATCAAGAACGCCATGCTCGGGCTCCTGGAGCCCGAGGCGAAAGAGGTCTACCTGGGGAGGGCCGAGGTGCGCCAGGTCTTCAAGGTGCCGAAGATCGGCACGGTCGCCGGCTGCCACGTCGGAGACGGCAAGATCACGCGCAGCGCCGAGATACGCCTGCTGCGCGACAACGTGGTGGTGTACACGGGCAAGGTGGCCTCCCTGAAGCGCTTCAAGGATGACGCCAGCGAAGTGAAGGCGGGGTACGAGTGCGGCATCGGCCTGGCCAACTTCAATGACGTGAAAATCGGCGACATCATCGAAGCCTTCAAGATCGAGAAGATCGCCGTCAAGAACCTCTGAGGACCTGTCCCCCGCGCACCCGGGTCGAAAGTCGTGAACGTCGCGCTCTGCGTCATCCAGATCCATCTGCCCGCGGTCGCCTCCCTCAAGGAGAAGCGGCAGGTGCTGCGCAGTCTGAAGGACCGGCTGCGCCAGCATTTCAACGTCTCGGTCGCCGAAATCGATCACCAGGACCTCTGGCAGCGCGCCACCCTGGGAATCGTCGGCATCGCGGCCGCCCGGGTGCCGCTCGAGCAGACCTTTTCATCGATTCAGAGTGAGGTCGAGCGCAAGGTCCCCGGCGAAATCCTCAGCTGCGACCTCGAGTTCCTCACCTGATGCCGCGCGGGCCCCGGCGGGCCCCGCGCCGGGAGACACCGTGAGCACGCGCACCGAGCGGGTATCCGACCTCATCAAGGGCGAGATCTCCCGCCTGCTCCTGCGGGAAGTGCGGGATCCCCGCGTCGGCTTCGCGACCATTACCGGCGCCACCGTCGGCCCGGATCTGAAAAGCGTGAGGGTGCACGTCAGCGTCCTTGCGGAGCCGCCCGCCCGGCAGGTGTCGATCAAGGCGCTCAATGCGGCGGCGGGTTTCTTCCGGCGCGCGCTGTTCCGGAACCTGAGACTCCGCTTCGCGCCGAGCGTCGTGTTCGTTCTCGACGAATCGCTCGAACGGGGCGATCGGATCGAGCGCGTGCTGCGGGAGATCCACGGTCAGGACGCGCCGCGGACGCCCGGCGACGAGGAGGAGTAGGCCGGCATGGGCAGCGATCTCGACGGCGTCCTGCTGGTGGACAAGCCGGAGGGTCCCACCTCCCACGACGTGGTGGCCCTGGCGCGCCGCGCGCTCGGCGTGAGGCGCATCGGACACGCCGGCACGCTCGATCCGATGGCGACGGGGCTCCTTGTTCTGATGATCGGCAGGGCGACGCGCCTGGCGACGTTCCTGTCGGGCATGGACAAGACCTATCGCGGCTCGCTGCGTCTGGGGATCGCGACCGACACCTACGATCGGGACGGCGTCCCGACGGGTCCCGCCCGCCCCGTGGACGTGGACGCGACGGCCGTGCAGGCGGGCTTCGAGCGGTTCCGCGGAACCATCACGCAGGTGCCGCCCGTGTTCTCCGCAAAGAAGGTGCGCGGCACGCCGATGTACAGGCTGGCGCGGCGCCACAAGGCGGTGTCCCCGACCCCCACCACGGTGACCTTCCGGGTCCTCCGGTTCCTGGGAATCTCCGGAACCGACGTGACGTTCGAGGCGCAGGTGTCCGCCGGAACGTACCTCAGGGCGTTCGCGCACGACCTCGGGAACATCCTGGGGTGCGGGGCGCATCTCTTCTCGCTGCGACGGGTGGCCGCCGGTCCGTTCTCCGTCGACAACGCGCTGACTCCCGCCGACCTGGTCGCGCTGGGGGCCCGGGCGACATCGCGCATCACGCCGATGGAGGAGATCCCGCTGGGGATCCCCACGCTGGTCCTCACGGCCGCCGGCATGCACGCCATCCGCCACGGCCGTCCCTGCGGACTGAGCGAGGTGGCGACGCCGCGCCCGCCGCTGCCCGCCGGTCGCTGCCGCCTGAAGGGGCCTGAAGGGGGCCTCATCGGCATCGGCGAGGTCCAGCTCCAGGCCCCTTCCGAGGCCCGGCCGGTCATCCGCCCCCAGATCGTGTTCACCGGGTAGGACTCCCCCTGGATCGGCTTTACAGGCCTCCCGACATGTGTTAGATTGGCGCCTCATTCGAGCCCAACGGGCGATGCAAGGAACCGCAACGAGTCGAGGCATGGCGCTGACGAAGGATCTCAAGACCCAGATCATCAGTTCCTACCAGACACACCCGTCGGATACGGGATCTCCCGAGGTCCAGATCGCCATCCTGAGCCGTCGGATCGAAGATCTGACCGGGCATTTCAACGCGCACGCCAAGGATCATCATTCCCGCCGCGGCCTGCTCAAGATGGTCGGGACCCGCCGCCGCCTCCTCGACTACCTCAAGGACAGGAACGCGGAGCGCTACCGAGAGCTGATCAAGAAGCTCGGGATTCGCAAATAGGAAGGCACGGCGATCCCGGGCGACCGCGCCCGCGGGCGGAATCCACGCGAACCGGATGGCTGCGAGCGAACCTGAGGACCGATTCCGGGGAACACCAGAAGGGAACCCTGTCTTCCTACATACCTCTGGCCGTTCAGTTTTCCCTTCCCCTGGCTTCGACCTCGTCCTCGCTCCGCCGCCGCCCACTCTCGCGGTCGGTCGTCGATGGTGCCTTCCATAAATCGCCGGGCGCCCGGTGCGCCCGCTCGGACCACAGGACGCGCCTGCGGCGCGCCGCGTCCGACTGAGGAGACTGTTTGATGAGCACACGCACCATTGATTTCGGCGGAAGGCCCCTGATCATCGAGACCGGCAAGATCGCCAAGCAGGCCGACGGCTCCGTCACCGTGCGCTACGGGGACACGGTCGTGCTGGTCACGGCCACGGCGGAACGCAAGGAGCGGCCCGGCATGGGCTTCCTGCCGCTCACCGTCGATTACCGCGAGAACACCTACGCCGCCGGGAAGATCCCCGGCGG
>JBGPED010000148.1:0-7977 GCA_041482595.1 Acidobacteriota bacterium | reverse complement strand
GGCGTCCAGGAGTCGGTGGCGGGGTCGTAGCGCCCGCCGGTGTTACCGCCCGTTCCTCCGCCCCACACGATCATGAGGCTGCCGGTCCAGACGGCGGTGTGGTCGCGGCGAGGCGAGGGCGCGTTGAGGGTGGCGGTCGGCGTCCACGTCCCGGCCCTGGGGTCGTAGCGGATACCGGTGTTGGAGAATCCTTCACCGGGAGAATAACCGCCCCAGACGATCATCTCCGTTCCCGTCCAGAGGGCGGTGTGCCCATAGCGAGGCTCCGTTGTTCCGGTGCCGCCCCAAGTGTCGGTAGTGGGGTTGTATACGCCGCCGGTGTTGGCGTACCCCCAATAGCCACCAGATCCGCCCCAAATAATCATGAGGCTGCCGGTCCAGACGGCGGTGTGGTAGGCGCGAGGCGAGGGTGCGTTGGCCGTGGTGGTCGGTCGCCACGAGTCGGTTGTGGGGTCGTAGCGGCCGCCGGTATTCACTGAGAAAGAATCGCGCCCGCCACCCCAGACGATCATTTCCGTTCCGGTCCAGACGGAGGTGAAGTCAGACCGTCCAATCGGCGCTCCTGCGATGCTTCCACCCAGCCAGGTATCGTCTGGAACGCAGAAGGAGCCCGCTGCCGCACCGCCGGGGCCCCATGGCTGTTCCGAGCGTTCTCTCGGTCGCGGGAGGGCCGGGCTTGTGAATGCGAGCGTCGGCACCGCGAGGTGGTCGAGACCGCCCTCCACTTGCCTCCACCAGGAATCCCACGTGCGCTTCGCGACCCCGTAGATGGCGACCTGGGCGCGATCGCCTTCGTCCGTCAGGACGACCCTCATGGTGTAGCCCTCGTGATTCTCGGTCACCGGGCCGATCGCGCCGACCCGCTCCGGTGCGCGGGCGCGCTCGCGGGCGAACGCCTCGGGCTCGAGCGTCAGCCGGCGAGGGGCGCCGGGACGTGACGGGTCGTCCAGCCCGAGCGGCCCGCGGGTGCCTCCCGATTCATCGGGCGCCGACCGAACCAATTCCACCACGCTCCGGCGCGGATCACCGGCCTGCGGGTCGAGCGAACCGGCCGCCAGACTCGCGCGCAGCGCCTCGGCATCGGCGCGGGTCGCGGTGTGGAGCGTCTGATCGAACGCGAAGAAATTCCGCGCCAGCCGATCCACCAGGGTCGGCCGCGCGAAGCATTCGAGGATGAGAACGGGGTCGTTTCCCAGCGCCGCGTAGATCTCCCGCAAGCGCTCCGGGAACCGCGTGTTCGTGGCGATGCGCTCCATTTCCCTCTGCAGCGCCTCCGCCGTCACCGGCGTATGCCAGAGCTCCTCGAGCGCCACTGACTCCTTGAGATAAGTGCGCACCTTCCTCTCGATCACCGGGCGCGGCACTGCCTGATCGAACGGCTCGGTCGTGCCGATCTGGTGCGCGAAGTAGACGCGCTCGATCGCCTCTTGGGCGGCGACGCGCTCCTCGAAGCTGAGAGTGCGCCCGGGATCGCCCAGCGCGGGCGAGATCGGCAAGACGAGCAGGCAGGCGAGGACGAGAAGGGACGGCAGGCTGACGCTGCGGCCCGGGAAGGACCGCCGGAGGAGCGGGGAGACGAGGCTCGAAGGGGAGGGGGACATGGCGACCTCCTGGAGGCGGTCCGCCGCAACGGGAGCGGAATCGGTCGGGCATCGCCGCCGTGGAACGGCAGAATGAGCGCTCGAGACGCTGTTTCTATCCGCCATGCTCCGGCCATGGCGGTCGGCATGTCAATGGCCCATTTGGACCATTCGAGGGGATTCCGGTCAGGACATTTGTCGCCCGTCGCGTCCGTCAAATAATGGCCTGGGGACGGGCCTTCCCGTGGTAGGCTTACAAAAAAGGTCGAGGGGATCGAGGCCCCGCAGCTTTCCCGGGGCCGTGAGCTTCAAGGAGCTGCAGGATGGCCTTGCGCCCTTCTACTCCTTTGCCCGACTTGGGAAGCCTCGCCGTCGTTCTGGTCGACCGGAGCCACACCGTCCTGTTCGCCAACCGGGAGGCCGCGTCGCTTTTTGGACTGCCGGGAAACGGGGCCTCCACCGGCCCCTGTCACCGGCTGCTGCGGCTCCGGACCCGGGACGGGCGGCCGCTGTGCGGCGCCGACTGCCGGCCGTGGCGGGAGGCCAGGGAGGGTAGGCCTAACCTCATCCCCGATGCGTGGCCGGGACGCGCACCGGCGCTTCGCGGCCTGACGGTGAGCACCTGCCCGCTGGGAGGGCCGGGCAACGGGGACCAGTTGCTGCTGCACGTGATCGTGCCCGCCGGAGTGGACCGGTCAGGCACCGGCGTCGGAGAACGCCCGCGGGGAGACACGCGATCGTCGCCTGGGAGGATGGAGCGGACCGGTCTCGTTGAGTTGAGCCCGCGCGAGCGGGAGGTCTTGAAGCTACTGACCTCCGGCCTCGGGACGGCGGAGATCGCGCGGCGTCTGATCATCAGCCCCAACACCGTGCGCCACCACGTCCAGAATATCCTCGCCACCCTCGGCGTGCATCGGCGGCTCGACGCCGCCCTCGCCTGGGTTCAAACACCTCGGGGATGATTCGATTCACGGTGCCGGTTTCTGACGGCCGGCAGCCGAATCCTCGACGAATGGGACTGACCGCCTCCTAGTTCTTCACCGGCGGCGCCGGGACCGGCGGCAAGGTCTTCGGGGCCTTGCGGATCTGCTCCATCACGACTTCGATCCCCTTCTCGAGCTGAGGATCGCGGCCCTGCACGACCAGGTCGTCGCGGTTGTCGACCTCGATGTCGGGGTCGACGCCGTGCCCCTCGATGATCCACTGGCTGTCGATGCCGTAGGTTCCAAACTCGGGACGGGTGACGTAGCCGCCGTCGACGAGCGGCGAGTACCCGCGGATGCCGACGACGCCGCCCCAGGTGCGCGTGCCGATGAGCGGGCCGAGCCCGTACTTCTTGAAGAAGTAGGGGAAGATGTCTCCGTCGGACGCCGAGTAGTGGTTGATCAGGCAGACCATCGGTCCGTAGAAGACCTGCGACGGGTAGGTCGAAACACCGCCGTTGCGGCTGTTCCCCATGCCGGCCAGCACCCGGCGCAGCCGCTCGAGGATCGTCTCGGAGACGAAGCCGCCGCCGTTGTTGCGCACGTCGATGATCATCCCCTGCTTGCGGATCTGCGGGTAGTACTGGCGCACGAACTCGTTGAGGCCGTCGCCCCCCATGTTGGGGATGTGCACGTAGCCGACCCTGCCGTCGGTCGCCTTCTCGACCTTTTTCCGGTTGGTCTCGATCCGGTCGAAGTAGCGGATCTGCTCCTCGTCCTGGAGCGGCCGCACCGTGACCTGCCGGGCCCCCGTGTCGTCCGGACGGTCGTTGATCGTCAGGGTGACCGTGCCGCCGGTCCTGTTCTGCAGCAGGTCGTCGGGGACGTCGGGTGATTTCAGATCGACGCCGTCCACCTTCAGGATGTACGTACCTTGAAGCACTCCCACGCCCGGCTCGGTGAGCGGCGAGCGGCGCGTCTCGACCCAGTTCTGGCCCTGCAGGATGCGCTCGATGCGGTAACGACCGGTCGTCCTGTCGAGGGCGTAGTCCACACCGAGCAGTGCGATCGGCACCGTCTTCGTCTTCGGGAAGTCGCCGCCGCCGACGTAGGCGTGGCCGATGTTCAGCTCGGCAATCATCTCGCCGATGAGATAGGTCAGGGCGTTGCGGTGCGCGACGTGCGGCAGGAGGGCGCCGTACTTCGTCCTCATCGCCGGCCAGTCGACACCGTGCATGTTCGGGACGTAGAAAAAGTCGCGCTCCAGGCGCCAGGTCTCGTCGAAGATCTGCCGCCACTCCGCCGGCGGATCGAGGAGCATCGACAGGCCGTCGATCTTCAAGACACCGTCCCCGGCCTTGGCCGGCGCCGCCCCCGGCTTCGCGTCGAGAATACCGTACTGCTTACCGGCGGCGTAGATCACCTTGGCGCCGTCGGCCGAAAGGTCGTAGCCGCCGACACCGGCGATCAGCACGGCGTCCTTGCGCTTGTCCAGGTCGAAGGCGTGCACGACGCCCTTGGGCTCGCCTTCATCGTCCCCTCCGCCCAGGGTCGGAGCGGGGCCGGTCATGTAATAGACGAACGACCCGCTCGCGGCGAGGTGCGACAGCGTCCCCGGCTCCATCGGGAAGGCGACGATCCGGTCCTCGATATCGTCCAGATCGATCCGGATCGGCGCGACCTCCTTCGCGGCTGCCTTGCCGCCGGTCTTCTTCTCCTTGCCGGCGTCCTTCTCCTTCGCCGGTTCTTCGGACGCTCCCGCCTCCTTGCCCGCCTCGGCGACCTGCACCTCGTCCGACTCGGGCGCGAACGGGGAGGGGAGATCCTTGCGGAGCGTCAGGGCGTAGATCCGCGTCACGTTGTCATAGACATAGGAAAAGTCGAACGCCCCGACGCTGGCGTTGAGGTCGCGGTCGGAGAGGAAGTAGAGGTAGCGGCCCTTGGGGTCGAAGACGGGGGCGCGGCTGTCGTTCATCTCGGACGTGAGACGCGTCACCTTGCCCGTCTCGATCGGGTAGAGGTAGATCTGCCTCATCTGGCCCGGGTCCTGCTTCGAGTAGGCCAGGAAGCGGCTGTCGGGGGACCAGGCGTAGTCGTTGATCTCCGCCTCCTTCGCCTGGTCGGCGAGCGTGACCTTGCCGCCGCCGGCGTCGACCCAGAAGAGCTTCTGGTCCTTGTCGGCGAAGGCGAGCTTCCGGCTGTCGGGCGACCAGACGGGTCCGAAACGCCAGCAGTGGCCGTCGGTCGTCAGGCGCCGTGCCGCGGCCGATCCATCCTGAGGACCGATCCAGATCTCGTCCTCGCCCGTCCGATCGGAAAGGTAAGCGATCCACCTGCCGTCGGGGGACCAGGCAGCACCGCGATCGTGCGCCCCGGACGAGCTCGTCAGGTTGCGCGTGTTCCCCTTCTCGGCGGGGACGGTCAGGACCTCGCCGCGCGCCACGAACAGCGCCCGCTTCCCGTCGGGAGACAGGCCGAACTCGGTGATCTTCTCCGCGAGCGGGACGAAACCGGGTCGCGCCGCCGGCCGCTCGGCGGGGACGCGGACGACGACCCTGGCGCTCTTCGAGGCCGCGAGATCGTAGACGTAGAGATCGCCGCCGTTCTCGTAGACGACACCGTCGGGTCCGCCCGACGCCCAGCGGACGTCGTAGTCCCTGTGGTCGGTCAGCCTGGTGACCTTCTTCGAAGCCGGGTCGACGGAGAACAGGTTGAAGGTCTTGTCCCGGTCCGAGTCGAAGATGATCCGATCGCCGATCCAGGCAGGCTCGGTCGAGGTGTTGTCGTTCTCGGTCAGCTGCTCGAGCCTGTTGCCGGGAATGTCGTAGATCCAGAGGCTCTGGGTCATGCCGCCGCGATAGCGCTTCCAGGTGCGGAAGTTCCGCCAGATCCGGTTGTAGACGACGCGCCTGCCGTCGGGCGAGAACGCCGCCAGGCCTCCTTCCGGCATCGGCAGCGGCTCCGGCAGCCCGCCCGCAAGATCGACGGTGTACAGCCGCCCGGCGCGGTCCTCCCAGGCCTGGTGCCGCGATCGGAACAGGATCCGCTTTCCGTCCGGCGTCCAGCCGATGACCATGTTGTTCGGTCCGGCCCGCTCGGCGGGGTGGCCGGTGTCGGTCCACCAGGTCAGACGTTTCGGCTCGCCGCCCTCCGCCGGGATCACGTACACGTCGCGGTTGCCGTCGTACTGCCCGGTGAAGGCGATCCACTTCCCGTCCGGTGAATAGCGCGGGAAGAGCTCGAGCCCCGGGTCGGAGGTGATCTGCCGGGCCACGCCGCCGCTCCGCGCCACCGTCCAGATGTCGCCCGCGTACACGAAGGCGATCGAGTCGCGCGACAGCGTCGGGAAGCGCAGCAGCCGCGTCGCGGCGGACGCGTCCGTTTCCGGCGCTCCGGGAGACCCGTGCGGCCCGGCGGCGAAGAGCGCGCCGAAGAGAACGAGGATGGCGAAGGTCAGCGGGGCAAGACGGGGGGACGGCGCACGGCGCATCGCGGGCTCCTTGGTTGTCGGTGCGCCGCGTTTCTACCCGTTGGAGGGGCCGGCGTCAAGTCAAGGGTCCGGCGGGGACATTCGCAGACCCGCGGCGATCCGCACCGCGTCGCGGGACCTGTCGGCTTCGGGGACGCCCCGGGCCGGCCGCCGCGTGCGCCTCGCCTCGAAGGTCCCGCGCCGCGGTGCGGATCGCCACGCACCGTCGGCGACCTCCCCGGCCCCCCGACTTTGGACTCCTTTGGAAAAATTCAAAGCTTGAACGGATTTATTTTTCCGAAGCGAACGCAGGCAGCGCGTTCGGGGCGGTTCATCCGCGAGCGAGACGGCGGGGCGCCGCCACGGCGCGCCGATTTCGAGCCGCGCCATGCGGGCCAGAAGGGCAGCGCTTGTCCCGCGCGAGCGAGCATGAGGCGCGACGCGGCGGCGCCCCGCCGGCCCGACCATGAGGGGGTCAGGGGCCCCGAACGGGCTCCTAGGTCGCGCACTCCCCTTCGCCGACCTCCAACTCGAAAGGCGTATCCGAGCCGATGTCCTTGAAGTCATCGGCCTGCAGGTCCGCCTCGGAGTAGGTGGTGAGGTCGGCGAGGACGGTGTTGACGCGATCGAGTTCGACGCGCTTGAAAAAGGCCAGCGCGGTCTCGCCCGGCTGCCGCTCGTCGCGGAACAGCGCGAGAAGGCGCGTGAGCGCCTGGGGAACGCGGCGGGCGGGGATCTTCGCGGAGCGCCTGCCGAAGTGGGCCCCGTCGCCGTCCACGCTGCCGCCCAGGAACATCTGGTAGGCGGGCACGGCGCGACCGCCCACGTGGCGGGCGGCGCCGTGGAAGCCGATGCCGGCGACGTGGTGCTGCCCGCAGGAGTTCGGGCAGCCGCTGATCTTGACGCGCAGGTCGGCGGCGGCCTCGACCAGGTCCTGCCCGCCGTTGCCGGCCGCCGCGGTCAGAGAGCTCTGCACGGCCAGCGCCAGCTCGCGCGAGCCGGTCACGGCGATCTTGCACGACTCGGCCCCCGGGCACGAGGTCGGGTCGAGCAGCCGTCCGGCCTCGCCGCGCCCCAGGCCGATGGCGTCGAGCGCCCGGTGCACGGCGGGCAGCTCCTCGCTCTTCACCCAGCGCAGCAGGATGTTCTGGTCCTGAGCCGTGCGCACGCTGCCGTTGCCGTAGGTCCCGGCGATGCCGGCTATCGCCTCGAACTGCGAGGCGGTGACGTCGCCGCGCGGCAGCGTGATGAAGGCCATGGAGTAGCCGCGCTGCCGCTGCGGCCGCGTGTTGGTCGCGGCCCAGGCGCGGAAGGCGGGGACCCCCGAGCCGGCGATGCGGGCGTGCAGGTCGGGAGAGGTCCCGGGACGCGCCGGGCGGGCGTCCTCCACGTACCGGCCGGCCTCCGGGTCGCGCGTCGCCGGCAGGGCCTGGAGCTCCTTCTCGATCTCCGCCTTGAAGGTCTCGAACCCGAGCTTGCGGATGGCGTACTTCATCCGCGCCTGCCCCTTGCTCTTGCGGTTGCCGGTGCGGTCGAAGACGCGCACGATCGCCTCGCACACGGGCAGGAGCCTCTCGGGCGGCAGGAACTCGTGCAGCACCCAGGCGTTCTGCGGCGACACGGACAGCCCGCCGCCGATGACGATCTTGAATCCGATCTCGCGCCTTCCCTCCACCTCCCGGGTGCGCGCGATGATGCCGATGTCATGCATGGCGCCCATCGCGCAGTCGGTCGGGCAGCCGGAGAGCGCGATCTTGAACTTGCGCGGCAGGGCCTGGCAGATCGGGTTGCGCAGGAAGAAGCGCGTCAGAGCCTCGCCGTACGGCGTGACGTCGAACGGCTCGTCGGCGCACACGCCCGCCATCGGGCAGGCGGTGATGTTGCGCACGGTGTTGCCGCACGCCTCGCGCGTCGTCAGCCCGGCCTTCTCGAGGGCGTCCATCGCCTGCGGGACGGCCGCCATCTTGACGAAATGGAACTGCACGTTCTGGCGCGTCGTGACGTG
>JBGPED010000147.1:0-8049 GCA_041482595.1 Acidobacteriota bacterium | reverse complement strand
CCTCGAGGGTCATGAGCCCTTCGAGGACGGAGTAGGCGCTTCCCAGGTCGATCTGGCTGGTCTCGGCGAATTCCTTGGCCCGGCGGTAGCGCTCCTGGTCGTCGGCAGCCCGCGGGCGGTCCACTGCAAAGCGGTACTTGCGCCCGCACCCCGAGCAGGCGGTGATCACGGGCGCGGTCAACCTGGCCGGGATCAGGACCTGGGTCAGGGCTCGGCACTGGGCGCAGCGGAACCGCATCGGCACCTCGTCATCCCGGCTGTCGGCGACCCGCGCCCGGGCGGGGGGGTCGGGGTTGACGGACTGAATCTAGGGCCCTAAGTTACGGGTGTCAAACCGGATCGCGCGAATCCGGGAGGGAGCCGGGGACATGTCCAACGTCTTCGAGAACCGCGTGGTCAGGCCGGTGCGGATCTTCGCCGAGCATCTCACCTTCGACGGCCTGCTCAACATCAGCCTCGGGGGGCGCGCCCTCGACGAGCTGAACCTCGAGGCACGCTCCTTCCTGACCCTGACGACGCCTCGGGTCATGAGCGGATCCTGGGACATGTCGGAGGGGCCCATCGCGGTCAACAAGGCGTCCATCCTCTTCGTCCTGGAGGTTCCCGATCTGGGGCTCACCCTCGGCAGGACCGACGAGGATCCCGAGCTGCGCCGCTTCGGGCGGGCCGCGATCCGTTTGCGGGTGCGGGAATACGCCGTGGAAGGGTACGTGCACACGGGACCGGGGGGAAGCTCCCTTCAGCGTCTGAACCAGACGGCGCACCGTTTCATCGCCCTGCAATCGGCGGTCGTGACGGGACCGGGGATCGATTTCAACACCCCCTTCCTCGCGGTGAACCGGGCCCACGTCCTGTCGGCTCAGGAGATGTTCAGCGTCAACCTGGTCCCCGAAGAAGTCGCCGTCGCTCCGGGCGACGAGACATCCTGATACTCTCCGGCGATGCGCCGGTCTGAAGAGCTCATCGCGGTCCTGCTGATCGCCGCCGCAGTCCTGATTTCGCTCGGGATCTCCCTCTGGGGCGGGTTCGTCTGGGACGACCGCCCGCTCATCGTCGACAACCGGCTCATCAAGGACCCGGCGTCGATCGGAGCCATCCTGACGTCCGGATTCTGGCAGGCCGGCGACCGGCACGACCGGTTCCGATCCTTTTTCCGCCCGCTGACCAGCCTGTCCTACGCGCTGGACTACGCCCTCCGGGGTCTGCGGCCCGCCGGCTTCCACGCGACCAATCTGCTGCTCCACCTCCTGTGCGGCTGGCTCGTCTACCGCCTCGGCGTCGCGGAGGCCCTGGGCCGCGGGACGGCCCTTCTCGCGTCCCTGCTGTTCGCCGTGCACCCGGTGCACGTGGAATCGGTGGCCTGGATCTCGGGGAGGACCGATCTCCTGGCCTCGGCCTTCGTCCTGTCGGCGTTCTGGCTGGAGCGCAGGGCCGAATCGGACCCGCGACAAGGCACCCGGCCGCGCTGTGGTGCGCTCGTGTGCTTCGCGCTGGGCCTGCTGTCGAAGGAGGTGGCCGCCGTCCTGCCGATCCTGGTCTTCGGCCGGAGGCTCGCCGAAGGCGACTCAGCATGGCGCCCCCGGCTGCGCGCCGCCCTCGGTGCCGCCTGGCCGTACCTCCTCGTGCTCGGCCTGTACCTCGTCGCCCGGCGGCTCGCCCTCGGGGAAGGTGCAGAGCCGCTGTACCGTCTGGATGTCCTGTCCTACGTCTCGACCGCCGTCTTCGTCCTCGGGCGCTACCTGACCCTCCTGGTCCTCCCGGTCGGACTCGACGCGCATTACCCCTACCCGCCGCTCCATCGTCTCGCGAGCGTCGCCGTGATCCTCGCCGCCTCGATGGTCCTCGTGGTCCTTGTGGCCGCGCATCGCCTGGCCCGCAGGAGCCCGCGCGATGCGTTCTGGCTCGGCTGGTTCTTCGTGGGGCTGCTGCCGGTCCTGGCCTTCGGCACGTTCGGCGACGTCCTGCTCGCGGACCGGTTCCTCTACCTTCCTTCGGCCGGGGCCGCCCTTCTTCTGGCCCGTCTCCTGTCGTCCGCCTCCGGTGTGCTGCCGAAGGCGCTCCGGCGGTGGCCCGCCGCGGTGCCGGCGGCGATCCTGGCGGTCCTCGCGATCCTGTGCGTCGATCGCACCCGCGTCTGGCGGGACGACCTGACGCTGTTCTCGTCCATGGCACGCACCTCTCCCGCCTCGTCGATGGTGCGGTGCAACCTCGGCCTGGCGTTTTACGGCTCGGGCGATTACCTGCGCGCCAAGGCGGAGTTCCGCGAGGCGATCCGGCTGGTCCCGGAGTACGCCCTCGCGCACAACAACCTGGCCGCGGCGCTGGAGCGCGAGGGGGATCTCGAGGGGGCCCGCGAGTCGTACAGCGAGGCGCTGCGCATCGCGCCTTTGCAGCTCGAGAGCCGGGTCAATCTGGGAAGCGTGCTCGTCCGGCTCGGCCGGACGGTGGACGGGATGACCCGGCTCGAGGAAGCCGTCCGGGACCACCCGCGCTACCCGCCGGCGCTCTACGCGCTGGCGGAGGCGCTCGATCGGACCGGACACGATGACGCGGCGATGCCGTTCCTGGACAGGGCGGCCCTTATCGATCCCTTCTACCCGAACGTGCACTACCTCAAGGGGAAGCTGTTGTTCGAGGCGGGACAGAAGGAGGCCGCGGCCGATGAGATGCGCCGCTTCCTGTCGCTGTGGAACGCCGGGGGCCCCTACCACGAAGCCGCGCTGAAGATCGTCGCGGACGCCGGGGCGGGGCGTGCGCGCGCAGCCGCTCCCGGCGCTCCGGAAGGTCAACCCTCGGGGAAGATCCCGCCGGTCACTCCGGCCTCTCCCGTCCCGCCACCCCGATGAACAGGCGGTGAGAGAGATGGCTGTAGCGGTCCATCCGTCGCGACTCGACCGAAAGTCCGAGTGAACCCAGATAGGCCTCGAGGTCCGCGGCGTCCCACAAGGCCGTTTCGGACGACCCGCTCGACGGCCAGGCGCGCGCGCCGGAGAGGCGCATCCTGGCGCCGATGACGATCGTCTCTTGAAGACGGGAGAGACGCGCCTTCCAGGCGGGGGATCGCACGGTTTCCACCACCAGGAGCCTCCCACCCGGAGCCAGTCGATCGCGACAGCGCGCCAGGAGGGCCCGCTGCTCCGGGAGCGGCCGGTACATGAGCACGTGCGCGAAGCAGATGACGTCGAACCGTCCGGGTGGCAGGTCGTTCAGGTCGGCGCGCACCAGATCCACGCTGGTGCCACCGCCCCAGCGACGCAGGACTTCTCGGCCGACCGCGAGCCGATCCTCCAGGAGATCGATCCCGAGCACGCGGCGCGCGGCGGCGCGGGCGCCGCACACGATCGCGAACAGGCCGTAGCCGCATCCGAGATCGAGGATCCGCCCGGCCGGCGGCACGCATCGCTCGAGCGCGGCAAGCCACGGGAATCCCAGGCAGCGGCAGACGAGGTACGCCCCCGCGGCCGGAGAGACCTTCGCGTAGCGCGCGATCCATCGAGGGAGCGAGGCGGGAGGGACCGCGGCGGACCGCCCGTCTTCGAGCATCGCGCGACTCGCCTCGGACCGCGCCGCTCCCTCTGTCACGGGCGGTCCTCCTCTGTCGCAATCGCCACGAGACGCACTTCGAGGTCTCCTGGACCTCCGTGTCTCCTGAGAACGACGCGCCGCGGGCGGCAGTCCGCCGGCAGGTCGAACGACGCGAGATAGGCGTGCCCCCAGTAGTGGCGCGCCGAAAAATCGTCCTGCCACCAGGACTGGATCGGTGTCGTCCCGGAGAGATCGTGGCGCGCGCGACCCAGCACCTCGAAGCGATCGGGGGCGGTCTCCGCGGTTTCGATGCCCGCCCGCAGCGGGAACGTGGCTCCGTCACAGCCCGGGCCGAGGGCCGTGACCGAGGCGACCGTGTCTCCCTCGTCCGCCTCCTCGCCGCTGCGCAGGAAGGAGACCAGGTCGAGTCGCGCCTGTCCGCCGGCCGGAAGGGGGGCCGTCATCCTGGCCGCCACCGCGGTCGGCCCGTCCAGGTCTCGGGCCGACGAGTCCCTTTCGAGTGAGACCGTGGCGGAGGACCCGGGGCGGATCCTGAGGGGACCGCCGCTTCCCACCGCCAGGAGTCGCGTGCCGTCGTGACCTGGCGCGACTGCGCCGACGGCCAGCGTCGCTGCGATCGCGGCCAGGGCGCCCAGGCGCGCCGTCCATCTCAGGGGAAGCGCTGTGGGCCGCGGCATGTCGGCCCGGCGCGGGAGAGCGCCACCGATCCAGACGATCCAGAGGACCAGGCCGGACGAGAGGAGGATCGCCACCCCGACGACCGCCAGAATCCGCGTGAAGCTCCCTGTCTCGATCGCCGCTCTCAGGTTCTCGAGGAATGCGACCTTGTTCCATCCAAATGAACCGCACAGACCGCGGGCGATCGCCGCGGGCGCCTCGAGAATCTGCCGCCGCAGGATCGCGGTGAAATCGGGCGGGCTGTTGTGCCTGATCCATTCGAGACGGAACTGCGCCATGAGAAGCAGGTTCCAGTAGACGACGGGCGAGGCCAGGAGACCGGCCAGCAGGAGCCCCGCCCGCCGCGCCAGACGCGCCATCCCGAGGGCCAGACCGATGCCCAGGACCGGGTAGACGCTCAGGAAATAGCGCGCCCCGAACGAGGCGCCGCCCCACCAGTAGCCGTACGACGCGATGGCCCACCATTCAAGAACCAGGATCAGCAGGAAACCACGGAACAGGCGCGGCCGCGAGCGGCGCAGGAAGGCCAGCCCGCACGCGGCGAGACCGCACAGGGGGGTCCAGGCCAGAAGACCGTTGTAACCCGAGAACAGGACCGCGAGGAACGCCGGCCGCTGCCAGCGGAACGGGTCGCCGATCTCGGCGTAGACGTGCGGCAGGAAATGCCCCGAGGTGAGACGCCAGGCCAGAAGCTGCGGCGCGAACCCGAGCACCGCTCCGAGGGCCAGGAGGACCGTCCGCCGGGCGACCGTCCTGCGCCCCTCCGTTCCTCCAACGCCTGGAGTGCTGTGCCAGGCGGCCACCTGATCCACGAGAGGCAGGGCGAGATAGAGACAATCCTGAGGATGCACGAGGGCCAGAGCTCCTCCCAGGAGACCGAGCAGGAACGACAAGGACCCGCCGGTCCCGGGGACGCCCGCTCCGGTCTCCGCCGCACCTTCCGATCGGTCCTCCCTCGCCCAGAGGAGGAGGAACAGCGCCGCCAGGAACACGCTCGCGGCGTGCGGGTAGGCGGGCCATACAAACGTGAAGAACGCCAGCGGGCTTCCGTAGAGGAGCGCCACCTGCGCCACGGCGGAGACGGTTCCCGGCACCAGACGGCGCGCCAGCCGGTGCGTCAGGGCGACCCCCCCGAGGGCGAGGAGCATCGACGAAAACGTCGCGGCGCCAATTTCGAGCGGGCCATAGCCGTCCCCACCCGGAAGGATCCCCGCGCGGCCGAGGGCGACGGCGAGCGGCCGGATCAAGATGGCAAAGGGGGCCTGCAGGATCGAGGTCCCCAGGTGGAACACCGGCGTGTCGGGAGGCGGCAGGTACATGCCGTTCGGGTTCCTGAGCACGAACTCGTCGTACATGTCGAGATCGCCCTGTACCAGCGCCGATCGCAGGTAGCCGTAGTACCACAGGGCATCGTGCACCAGGACGTTCTGGAACAGCAGGAGAAGACCGGAGACCCCCGCGACACCGATCGCCAGGAGTTCCGCCAGACCGCGCCGGTCGGGCCGGACGCGCACCCAGCGGCGCGCGGCGAGCAGCCCCAGAGAAGCGACCAGGATCGCGAGGGACGCGCCGCGGACGAACGGCCCGACCTCCGGCGCGGCGACGATCAGCGCGACGACCGCGGCCGGAGCGAGGGCGAGCGCGACGAGGAGGAGGCGGCGGCGGCCGGGCATGCGGCACCCTCAGGCGGCGCGCGCCATCGCCGAATCCAGATCGCGAGCGACATCGAGCGCCTGCCTGATTCCCTGCGCCGTGCTGCCGTACCAGAAGGCCCCCTGGCGGCCGCACAGACTGAGGCTCGGGACGCGCGCCAGACAATCTTCGACCACACCCAGATCGTCGCGGTACCCGACCGTGTAGACCGGGTAGGCCGACGCGAAGCGGCGCACCCAGGCCGCCTCGACCTCGCGGGCGGACCCCAGGAGACCCAACCGCAGGAGGTCCGAGATCACCCGCTCGACCTGCGACGCATCGTCGTCCCTCCACACCGCGTCGCCCGTGTCACAGGCGATCTCCGCGCAGATCCCGGTGCGGCCGGGAGGGGCCATCCCCTCGGAGTAGTTGGTGGTCTCGCTCAGCCGGTTGAAGCGCACGGTCGGGTCGGGAACGTAGATCCAGTGGTCTTCCGTCAGGCGCTCCCGGGCGATGCCCAGATAGACCGTGACCATGGCGCGCGTCCTGAGGCGCGCCGCGGCCCGCGCCACCCCGGGGTCGGCCGGCGGATCGAGGGCGCGCAGAAGCGCGGGCAGCGGCACGGTCGAGATCACCTGGTCGCAGCCGATCGCCTCCGTGCGTCCGCCGGGCCCCTCGACAATCACCTCGCTCGCCTCTTTCTCGCGGCAGCGCAGCGCGGCGAGCCGGTGCGACAGCAGCAGGCGGCCGTGCGCGCGGCGGAAGGCGCGCGCCATCCCCTCCGGGAGCGCCATGAACCCGCCCGCCGGGTACAGGAAATCGTCCCACGGATCGACCCGCCCGATCAGCCGGTGCAGGAGCTGCGTCAAGAGTCCCGTCCCGGGGACGGCGCCCAGCGCCAGGTCGATCGAAAGGCCGGAAGCCGGACATCCTGTGAGCTTCTCGGTGTACGGCCCGAAGAAGGTGTCGAACAGCGGTCCGCCGTAGCGCGCCGTCAGGTAGGTGCGGAAATCGTCGCCCGCGGGGGCGGGGCCGAGGCGCGCCGTGGCGTACCCGGCGAGGGCGCGCAGGGCCAGCCGTCCAGAGCGCACGGACAGGAGATCGCGCAGGTCGATCGGGTAGTTGTAGAGGCGCCCGTTGAGGAGGATCCGGCTGACCTTGCGCCGGGTCAGGAGTGGCGCGCCGACCCAGGACTCGGCCAGGGCGAGGACCTCCGCGTCGCGCGTCCAGAACCGGTGCGAGAAGAGATCGAAGGTGTAGCCGCGCTCGCGAAACCCGGAGGCCAGACCGCCTGCGAAGGGGGCAGCCTCCACGAGCGTCACGGCGGCGCCGCGACGCGCCAGGTCGCAGGCCGCGCTCAGCCCGGCGATCCCTCCTCCCAGGACGACGACCCTCATACGGCACCCCTCGCCGGCTCGGGACGGGGCCGTCCCACGATCGCGTCCGGCACCGGACCTGGCGCGGGGAGCGTCAGGCGCAGGTCCTCGATGGCACCGCCGCGGAAGCGCCGCAGGATCGCGCACAGCTTGGAGGACACGCCGCCGGCCCCGGCGAACAGGAGCACCGACCGCAGCCGTCCCGGCCCGGCGGGAGGGGGCACGACTTCCCACGGGTGCAGGTGCACGTGCGGCGTCTCCCCTCGTCCGACCGCCCGCTCCAGCACGCGCATCACCCACGCCATTGGCAGCGTCCTCAGGAACGCGCCGCCCGCGGCCGGCACGGAAAGGCCCGGCAGGCGGACCACCGTCGGAGGGAACTCCCAGATCCGGCTGCCGGCCAGGAGGTGCGGGCGCCGCGGTGCCTTGGGACACCCCGGCAGGAACAGGAGGCCCCGGCCGGGGATGAGACTCGAGTCGAAGCGGAAGCCCTCTTCCTCCAGGACCGGCGGCGCCCATCTGAGACAGCCGCCGAGGGAGAAGTTGGGGGCGCGGTACCCGTCCACCGGCTGTCCCGTCAGGTCCTGGAGCGTTGAGCGCGAGCGACGGAGATCTTCGGCCAGCCGGCGCGCATCGAGACGCCGGAGGTCGGTGTGGACGTCGCCGTGGCTGGCGATCTGGTGCCGCCGCGCGATCCTCCGCACGAGGTCCGGATGACGGCGCGCCACGCGTCCGAGGACGAAGAAGGTGGCGTGGGCGCCGGCCGCATCGAGACACTCCAGGAGGAGATCGACGGACTCGTCCAGGCTTCCCTCGG
>JBGPED010000146.1:0-8118 GCA_041482595.1 Acidobacteriota bacterium | reverse complement strand
TGCGCTTCTTCGGCGTTCTCACCTGCAGCTCGAACCGCTGGTAGATGTCCTTCCCGTCCGGGGCCATGGAATCCCTGGTCTCCTAGTTGTTGCCGGGGTCCTGCTGGAACAGGCGGAGGCTGCGGCGCGCGTTTTCGTTCATCGGATCGAGCTCCAGAGCGCGGCGCCACGCCTCGACCGCCTTGTCGGCCTGCTTCATCTTGTAGAACGAGTTCCCGAGGTTGGTGTAGGCCACGGAGGAGTCGGCGCTGTTCTGGATCGCCTGGCCGAACATCTGCACGGCGCGGTCGAATTTGCCGGTCGTGTGGTACATGAAGCCGAGGTTGTTGTAAACCTCGCTCATGGCCGGGTCGATCCGCAGCGCCTCCTGGAAGGCTTCGGTCGCCTCCTTCTCCTGGCCCGTCTTGGACAGGACCAGCCCCAGGTTGTTGTGCGCCTCGGCGTACCCGGGAAGGAGATCGATGGCGCGGCGGAAGGCCGCGAGCGCCGCGTCCAGGGCGCCGCGGTAGTACAACGCCACGCCCCGGTTGTTGCACACCTCCGCCTCCTCCCGCTGCTTGCGGGCCAAGTCGGTCTGGTCGCGCTCGAGCTGCGTCTCGACCGCCTTGATGACGGCCCGGTTCCCCTCGTGCAGGCCGCGCAGCGCGGCGTGCGTCTTCTCCGACTGGCCTTTCACCAGGAGGAGCTGCTGCGAGATCTGCAGCCCCTCGTCGGCCGCCTTGTCCAGCTTCTTGTCGAGCGAGCCGAGTGTGGTCTCCAGCTTGCGCGCGTTGGCGCTCAGGAGCGACATCTCCTCGAGGAGCCTCTCGGCGACCTTCTGCTGCAGATCGGCGAGGGCCGCCAGCTGGTCCAGGCCCTGCGAGGCGGCGGCCGCCGTGGCGCCCACGCCCCGGCCCTGCTCCTCCAGACGCGCCTGCACGCGCGCCAATCCTTCCTCCCAGGCGGCGCGCATCTCCGCCAGGTACGCCTGCAGCCCCTGCGCGGTGCGCGCCTCGCTCTCCTGCAGGGTGGTGGCGATGCGCCTCTCGCTCTCCTGCTGGGCCGCGCCGAGGCGCCCTTCAACCTCCTGCAGGTGCGCCGCGAGCTTCGCTTCGGTCTCGCGGGGTCCGGACTGCAGGCCGGCGGCGAGACCCTGGAGCCGCTGCGCCAGGGAGTCCCCGACCTCGGCCACCTTGCCCGAGGTGGCCTGGCCGGCCTGGTGGATGATGTCCTGGACTTCCATCGACGATTGCAGGAGACCCCGGCCCACCTCGGTGAAACGCCTCTCCAGGTCGGCGAGGGCGGCCGGGGGCACGCCGGGGGCGGCGGCCGGCGGGCCCTGCTCGGCCATCTTCAGCATGGCGCGGCTGGCCATGATGAGATTGCAATCCCGCAGCTCGATGTTGAAGAAGCGGCAGTTCTCGTAGATGCACTCGCGGTCGACCGGGTTGCCGTTGTCGTCGGTCGGCTTGAGCGCCGACAGCATCGGACAGATCATGAGCCGGCTCCCTCGCTGAAGGTCAGGGTGGTCTCGCCCAGGATTCGTCTCCTGCCGCCCATCAGGTCGGCGGCGACCAGGTCGCGGTACACGCGGTGCAGCGAGGCGTCGAGCCCCGGCTCGGGGCTCTCCCTGGAGAGCGTCTCCAGGGTGCGGGCCGCGAGGGCGTGGTCACCGGCCCGGTCGGCGGCGAAGGCGAGCGTCCGGGTGGCGCCGAGCCGCACCAGGTGCTCGGCGGCGCGCGCGTACTCGCCGCTCCGGAGGGCGATATCGGCGCGCAGGCGATGGGCCTCCTGCGCATCCATCTGGGCCGCGTGGCGGTCGAGGATCGCCGACGCGTCGCGCACCTCGCCCAGGTCCACGAGCAGGCGCAGCATCGACTGCAGATCGGCGCCGCGCCGGGAGCCGTGATCCATGTGGTCCCTGAGACGGGCCGCGGTGGCGCGCATGAGCGCGATCTGCGCCTCGTGCACCTTCAGGAGAAATTGGTTCTTGTCCGGCGCCAGGTGCTGTGCCTCGGCGAGGTAATGGCGGGCCCCGTCGTCGTCGCCGCGCGCCGCCGACAGGCGCCACAGACGCACCAGGAGAGCAAGACGCTCGTTCTTGCCGCCGCCCTTCTCGAGCTGGTCGCCGAGGACCTTGACCGCGTCGCCGTCCCTGGAGGCGGCGGCGTAGTGGTCGGCGAGGAGCAGGGCGCAGGCGTGCGCCTCGGGTGCGCGCGCCCGCAGCGCCTCGGCCTCCTCGATGATCTGCGGTCCGAGCCCGGGATTCAGGCGACCCGCCTGGTGCAGGTCATTGAGGGCCTGATCGACGAGCATCCGCTGGGACAGGAAGCGCGCGCGCCACAGGTACGCCTCTCCCATCTTCGGGTCGGACTTCAGGATAGCTTCGATCCCGGCGAGGGCCCGGTCGGCGAGCCCGGGATCGCGGCGGGCCGCCTCGCCGTAGGCCTGGAGCGCCCGGTCGTGCCGTCCGGCGCGCAGGCAGGCGTCGGCGAGCAGCACCGTGATCGGCGCGCTCCCCTTGTTCTGCTTCTGGATCTCCTCCAGGCGCGGCAGGAGACGCTCCGCCTCGTCGGGCATCTTTTCGAGGGCCTGCTCGATCGTCTTGGCGGCGGCCTGGAACTTGCCGCGCGCCGCGTGGATGGCGCAGGCGGCCAGGTACGGGTCGGGGCAGGCCGGTGACGTCTCGAACATCTCGTGCAGGCGCTTCAGGATCAGCGGGGCCAGCGTCGCGTCCAGGCGGAACGCCTGGAGGTAACTGGCGGCGCTGCGCGGCTGGAGCTTCAGGAACTGCAGCGCGCGGCCCATCTCGAAGGTGGCGAACGCCTGCTGCGGATCGGCCTTCAGGACGCGGTCGAGATGGCCCGCGAGGACGCTGGCCAGGTCGGGACGCGCGTCGAGAAGAGCCGAGATCACCTGCACGGCCCGCTTGTGGTCCCCCGACTCGGCCAGGATGAGAAGCATGGCCAGACCCGGCTGCGGGTCGGCGGGGAACGCGTCCTTGAGTCGCTGCAGCTCGGACAGGACCGCGTCGGTGAGCTTCGGCTCGGCGGCGCGCGCCGCGCCCAGCGCCTCGACGGCCTCGGAGGCGCGCCCTTCGGACGCCAGCACCTTGCCGAGGGCGAGCGATGCCAGGGGGTGGGATCCCTCCGCCACCGCGAGGTCTTTCAGACGCTCGATCACGCCCGTCCCGAGAGAGCGGTTCCTGCCGTACCCCGCGAAGTAGCGCTTCACCGCGGCGTCGGAGTCTCCCTTCTGACGCAGGGCGTCGCCCATGGCGAGATAGACGCGCGCCGTCGTCTCATCGTCCCGGAGCTTCAGCGTCTCGGCGCCCGCCGACAGGACCCGGTCGTAGCGCCTTGTCAGGAGGAGAGCCTCGATGAAGCCGAGACGCGCATCGATGTCGCCGGGGGTCGATCCCAGGATCTCCTCGTATTTGGCGATGACGCGGTCCAGGAGCGGGGCGATCGATTCGCCCCCCTGCGACAGCTCGGCGAGCGCCCCCTTGTAGTCGCGGCGGTCCAGACACAGCGTCGCCAGGAGGACGCACGCCTCCGCCGCCTCGGGACTGTTGCGGTCGAAGCGCAGGAGGGCGCTCTTGATCTCCTCGGTGCGCTCCGGGACCGACTGCAGGAGGTCGCGGAAGATCGCACCCGCGGGCGCGACCTGCCCCGCGAAGAACAGCGCCTCGCCCATGGCGAAGCGGACCGCGTGGGGAAGCGTGCTCCCGGACTCGAGACCGCGCAGGACATCGGCGACCGCCGCCGCCTGGTCCGTGGCGGTTTCGGCGAGCGCCGCGAGGTTTCTCAAATACTCGGCCGCGAGGGCGGGATGGGCCCCGGCCACCTCCTGAAGGTGTCCCAGGGACTCCGGGAAGCGCTTCAGCTCGAGGCACGCCTCGGCGGCGCCGACGCGGGCGCGCGGCGACTGCGGGTCCTCCTTGAGGATCGAGGCGAAGCGCGCCAGCGCCTCTCCGGACGAGGCCGGCGCTTCGCGCACCAGGTGGCGCAGGATGACGATCGCGCGATCGCGCTCGCCGCTCCTGATGAGAACATCGGCCAGGAGAAGGTGCGCGTCGGCTGCGGCCGGGTCGGCGTCGAGGATCTTCGTCAGCCGCGGAACGAGGAGGCTCTCCTCCTGCGGCGCCAGGCCGCGCGCCTTGCGCAGGCACTCCACGGCCTCGGCGGCCCGTCCCTCCGCCATGTCGACGTCCGCCAGCAGGTGGAAGACACGGGCGCTCCCCGGCTCGGCCGAGGCGATCACCTCAAGCGGCTCGCGGATCGCCGGCAGACCCTTCTCCTCGGCGATCGCCAGGAGGATCTCGACCGCGGCCTGAGGCTGTCCCCGGCGCGCCAGGGCCGAGGCGAGCAGGAGCCGCGCCTTGCCCCCCTTGTCCTTGTCGTTGGCGGCCAGGTTTTCCAGGGCGGGGACCACCTGGTTGAGCAGGGCCGAAGCCTCGACCAGAGGACGCATCGCCTCGATCGCCGCGGCGTCCTCGCCGGCCGCCAGGAGCGCCGACACCAGGACCCAGCGCAGCCCGGGCTTCTCGCCCTTCTCATGGAGATACTCCTGCACCCTTTCGGCCACTGGCTTCCCGCCGCGCGGGTCGGTCTCGAGGACGAGAGAGAACTGCTGCACGGCATCGTCCTCGCGGCCGGCGCGCAGGTGCAGGTCGCCGACGGCGCAGCGCAGCGCGGCGTTCTGGTAGTCCCTGGCCAGGAGCGCCTCGAGGCGTTGCAGGACCCGGGGCAGCTCCTCCGGGCTGTTCTTCGCCACCAGCCGGTAGATGGTCGCCGCGGGGTCGTACTCGCGCAGCGCCTCGTGGCAGAGCGCCAGGTAGTAGGCGGACTGCAGGGAGGTCTTCGCCATCTTGGCGTCGGGGGCGCCCTTGCGCAGGCCCTCCCATTTGCCCTTGTGGCGCGGCAGGAAGGCGCGGATCTCCTCGGGCCGCATGCGCTCGAGCGCGTCGAGCGCGCTCTTGAGATCGTCCTGACGGATGAAGTGCTCGGCGACGGCGTCGAACAGCGGCGAGACCGTGGCGTGCTTCGCCCGCAGCTCCTCGATCATCTCCGTGGCGCGCTGGTAGGCGCGCGGGTGACGGCGCAGGACGGAGCGCAGGGCCTCGGCCGCCTCGCTGCCGCGGTTGGCCAGCACCAGGTAGCGGCACAGGTCGAACAGGACGTCCGCGTTCTCGGGGGAGGCCTGGCGGGCCTCCTGGAGGATCTCGATCGCCTTGTCGATCTGCCCCTTGGAGAAGCACTTGAGCGCCCGCGACACGGCGCGGTGCTCGGCGCTCTGGGTGAGGTCCTTGACGAGGTCCTTCAGTCCGTTGAAATCCATCCCGGCCTGCGCCACACAAAAACACACGGGCCCACGTGCCCTGTGCCTCACTGCAATATAGGTTTAGGAGGGGCCAGCGCCACCCCGGACGGGGGGGCCGGCCGGCGGGTTGGATGCGAACTCGCCCGCCGACCTTGACGCGAGGCCGGCGATCGTCAATGATCCGCGCCCGGCGGGCGTTCTTGACGCCGTGGCAGAGGTCGATCCACGAGGAGAGCATGCGCGCAACCGACTTCATGACGAGAGACGTGGCGACCGTGACCCCCGAGACCTTGATCGAGGATCTGTGCGACCTGTTCCACGAGCGCCGCATCACCGGGGCGCCCGTCGTGGATCAAGGAGGACGACTCGTCGGCATCGTCTCCAAGGACGACGTCCTGTTCCGAGGGCGGGGCGTCGTGACGGAGTCGCGTCAAACTCCTGACATCCGCTCCCTGTTCAGCTCCGGTTTCGTCGGCTTCGACCAGGGGGGGAATGGGCCGGCGACGGTCGGCGAGATCATGACGCGCGACGTGCTCAGCGCTCCCGAGGAGTCCACGGTCGACGATCTCTGTCGGCTCATGTGGGAGCATCGAATCCACCGGGTCCCGATCGTGCGCGGATCGCTCCTCGTGGGAATCGTCAGTGCCCTCGACATTTGCAGGGCGGTGATGAGCGGCACGATCGGCGCGCGCTGATCTCTCCAGCCTTCCGGGCACCCTTTTCGCCGGACCCCATCCGGCCCGGCCGCCATCCGGCATGGTCGCCAATCTGGACAGTCGTGTTCAGATCCCGTCCCGCTCTCTAACCCGCTGAGCTTCCGACCCTAGCGGCCGCGCGTCGGCAGGACGACGCGATCCGCGTCGCCGGACTGGACATTCGCGACATTCTGGGCACACCTATGCGTGCTCCACGCGTACACGCCAAAAGCCTTGACCATCAAGGGGTTCCCGCAATGACTTACCGAATCGTGCCTGGCAGGGAGGTTGCTCTCTGGTGGAGCGCCGATGGCTCAGTGCCTTCGGCGGGACGGGCGGTTCCGAGGGGACAACATGCATCCGACGCGTGGAACGGGAAACCGGTTGAGAAAATTACTGGCGGGCTGCGCCATCCTGGCCCTGCTCTTCCTCGCGGCTCCGGCCGCGCAGAGCAGCCAGGGCGGCGTCAAGCTGTCGCGCGACGTGGAAGAGAAGATCCACGCGGCGGGCGCCGACGATCTTCTCCCGGTGATCGTCCAGACGGTGGGCGAGCCGAGCGCCGCCCACTTCTCCCGCCTGCACGGCCGGGGCGGCGCGATGAAGGCGCGGAACGAGGCCGTCCGCGGCTACTCGGCCAGGGTGCCGGCGTCGCAGCTCGAGGCGCTCGCCGACGACCCCGAAGTGGCGCACATCTCCTACGACTCGCCGGTCAAGGCCCATCTCGACGTGGCCTACAAGGTCGTCAGGGCCGACCAGGCATTCGTCAACTCCGGCGGGCTCGACGGCCGGGGCGTGGGCGTGGCCGTCGTCGACACCGGCGTAGCGCTGCACCGCGACCTGATGCGGTGGAAGACCTCGCAGGTGATCGAGGTCGAGGTGGTGGGTCACGAGACAGGCCTGGCCGACTACTACGGCCACGGAACGCACGTCGCCGGGATCATCAACGGCAACGGCTCCGCCTCGAGCGACAAGCAGTCGTTCCGCACCTTCAAGGGGCTGGCGCCGGGAGCGCAGATCATCTCGATCCGGGCGCTGTACCCGGACGGCACGGGGTACACCTCCGACATCCTGACGGCCATCGACTGGGCGATCCGATACAGAACGCAATACAACATCCGCGTCCTGAACCTGTCGCTGGGGCACCCGGTGTACGAGTCGTACCGGACCGATCCGCTGTGCCTGGCGGTGCGCAAGGCGTACGACAACGGCATCCTGGTCGTTGTGGCGGCCGGCAACGACGGCGGTGTCGGCAGCGGCTTCGGGACGATCACGACCCCCGGCAACGAGCCGACCGCGATCACCGTGGGTGCCATGGACGACGGCAACACGGTGACGACGACCGACGATGTCCTGGCGTGGTACTCGTCGAAAGGGCCGACGCTCGTCGATTACGTGGTGAAGCCGGACCTGGTCGCTCCGGGAACGGCCATCGTGTCGCTGCGGGACAACGGCTCCTATCTGGACACCAATTACCACCAGCTGACGCTGAAGATCGGCGACTACAAGAGCGACCCGTCGAACTCCCTGCGCGACGGCGACTATTACGAGCTGTCGGGGACGTCGATGGCCACGCCGATGGTGTCGGCGGCCGCCGCGCTCCTGTTCCAGAAGGACCCGTCGCTGAACCCGGCGACCGTGAAGGCGCGGCTGATGAAATCGGCGGCCAAGGACGACCGCCTGGTGTTCGAGACCGGCGCCGGGTACCTGGACGTGGACGCCGCTCTCCAGGCCAATGGCTCGGCGAAGGACGCGCCGTCGCCGAAGGCGATGCTGGCCTCGGACGGCTACATCTACATCGAGGACACGGGGCTCATCTGGGGCATCGACTTCACGATGGGCGGCATCTGGGGCGGCGGCTTGAAGGCGAAGTGCGTCGGCATCGACATGACGGACGTGCCCTCGGACATCACCTCAGCGTACGGCGGCATCTGGGGAGGCAAGGCGGCGGTCCACTCGATGGTGGACAACACCCTGATCACCAGCAGCGGCCTGATCTGGGGCGGTGATAGGTGCCTGCTCGATTCGACCCTGGGCATGGTCGACAACCTGGGCGGCGTCTGGGGCGGCAAGTAGTAGGGGACGGAGAGGCGCCATGAGCCTGTTTCTCGCAACGGTCTTGACT
>JBGPED010000145.1:0-8248 GCA_041482595.1 Acidobacteriota bacterium | reverse complement strand
GGCCCCGCGCCTCCGGAGGCGTTTGAAGCGGCCTTCGACGAAGTGGCCCGCCTCGAGGGAATCCTCAGTAACTGGAGGAGGACGAGCGAGGTCTCCCGACTGAACAGGGACGCGGCGCGCGCGCCCGTGCGCTGTTCGGCCGAACTCTTCGGTGCAGTCGACGCGGCCCTGCAATGGGCGGAAGGCACCGAAGGCGCGTTCGACCCCACTGTCGAGCCCCTGGTACGGGCCCTGGGGCTGCGCGGCGACGACGGGCGCCTTCCGGGAACCGACGACCACGCAGGGACGCGCGCGGCCGGTGCGCCGACGGCCGGAGATGATGACCTCGCCGCGCGGCAGCCGATCGGCTGGCGGCACGTGCATCTCGACCGGCTGTCGAGATCGGTTCGCTTCGACGCCCCGGGTGTGGGCCTGGATCTCGGCGGAATCGGCAAAGGCATCGCGCTGGACGCCGCGGCGCGCGTACTCCGGCGTCACGGGGTGCAGCGGGCCCTTGTCGATTTTGGCGGGCAGATTCTGGCGTTCGGTCACCGCGAGGACTCTCCGGGCTGGATCATTGGAATCGCGGACCCGGACGACCGGGGCAGCGCGATCGGCGTCGTCAGGGTCGACGACCTCTCCATCGCGACATCGAGCAACTCCGAGCGCTTCGTGGACACGAGGCGAGGCCGGCTCGGCCACATCCTTGACCCGATTGAAGGGCGGCCCGCCCGCTTCCAGGGGTCTCTGACGGTCGCGGCCCCGGACGCGACGTCGGCCGACGCCCTGTCGACCGCCCTCTTCGTGATGGGACCGGTGAAAGGCGCGGCCTGGGCGGAGGCGCGCGACATCGCGGCGCTTTACCTGTGGCGCGATGAGTCGGGTTCGATTCAGTGGAGGGCATCCCGCGCTTTCGGAGAGAGGTTTGGAGGTTGGGTCACGACACCCGGAGACTGACGGTGGCCGGAACGCCTGGAACACGCCGTGGTTCGACAGAGGAGGATCGGATGAAACCAGGGGCACGGGAAGCAGGAGTTCGCCGCGGCCGCCGCCGGTGCTATGCACTCGTGTGGGTCGTGATCGCGGTGGCGGGAGTGAGGGCGGGCGGGTGGTCGGCGGCCCACGCGGCGCAGGAGGCCGCCGGACCGCCCTCCGGCGGGGAGGACATGAAGAGCGTCGAGCGGCGCATCGCCGAGCTCGAGGCGCTCGTCGCCCAGTTGCGCGCGCAGGTCGAGAGCCTGCGGGCCGCCGGGGCCGGAGCGGCACCCGTTCACGGAACGCAGGCCACGCTCGAAGAACTGGAGAAGCGCATCGATGCTCTGGCGCTCGAGATCGAGCGGCTGCGGATCGGCGAGGCGGCGGCGCCGCCGCAGACCAAGGAGCGTGTCTCCGGCTTCGGTCCGGCCGCTTCGAAGATCTATGGGGCGAAGCGCGGCGTTTCGATCGGCGGGTATGGCGAGATGCTGTACCAGAATTTCGAGGCCCATGCGGACGACGGTTCGCCATCGGGCAGGATTGACACGGCCGACCTGGAGCGCGCCGTCTTCTACTTCGGCTACAAGTGGACGGATCACCTGCTGTTCAACTCGGAGATCGAATTCGAGCACGCGGTGGCCGCGTCCGACGCGCCGGGGGAGGTCGAGGTCGAGTTCGCCTACCTGGACGACAGGGTGAGCCGGGGCTTCGGCTTTCGCGGCGGCCTTCTGCTGGTGCCGATGGGATTCCTCAACGAGCTGCATGAGCCGCCGATCTTCCACGGGGCGCGGCGTCCAGAGGTCGAACAGTTCATCCTGCCGTCGACCTGGCGGGAGAACGGTTTCGGGGTCTACGGCGAGGCCGGACCTCTGACCTACCGCGCTTACCTGGTCACCAGCCTCAACGCGGAGGGCTTCTCCCCCGACCTGGGAGTCCGCGAAGGCAGACAGGAAGGTGCCGAGGCGCTGGCGCGCGACCTGGCACTGACGGCGCGGCTGGACGCAATACCCGTGGCGGGCGTCCTGTTCGGGGCCTCGGTGTTCACGGGGGGCACCGGCCAGGGAAACCCGGCGATCGGTCGCGCCCGCCTGACCCTGTGGGACGCCCACGCAGAGTGGAACGCGCGCGGAGTGCATCTGAGGACCGTGATGGCCCGCGGCGTCCTGGGCGATGCGGAGGCGGTCAGCCTCGCGATCGATCCGTCCGGTGCCACGGCGATCGGCGGCCGCACGCGAGGGTGGTACGGTGAAGTTGCCTGGAACGTGCTGTCGCTGTTCGGAAAAGGCGAACGCGACCTCAGCCCCTTCGTGCGTTACGAGGCGCTCGACACGCAGGCGGAGGTGGCCTCCGGGTTCGCGCGCGATCCCGCGAACGATCGAAGGGTATGGACCTACGGCCTGACTTACCGGCCGATCGCCAACGTCGCAATCAAGCTGGACGTGCAAAACTTCCGCAACCGCGCCGCGACCGGCGTGGACCAGGTCAACTTCGCTCTCGGATATCTCTTCTGATGAAGGCGCGCCGCGCGGTCGTCGTCCTTCTCCTGGCGCTGCTCCTGCCCTCCGGGCGCGCGTCCGCGCGCGTTTATCTGACCGTGCAGCAGGCTCTCGACGCCGTCTTCCCGCCGCCCGCGAAGGTCGAGCGCAGGACGCTCTACCTGGACGAGGAGCAGGCCCGGCGCGCCGGCGAAGCGGCGGGGGCGCCCGTGGACATGCGGGTCGTCCCGTACTACGTCGGCACGAACGCCGGCCGTGGGCTGGGTTACGCCTATTTCGACACGCACCTGGTGCGCACGCTCCCCGAGACGATCCTGATCCTCGTCGCACCGGACGGGACCATCAGGCGCATCGACATCCTGTCGTTCGACGAGCCGGAGGATTACCTGCCGTCCCGGCGATGGCTGGAGCAGTTCCCCGGCCGCGCGCTCGACGACCTCGGGACGCGCCAGGGGATCCGCGCGCTCACCGGGGCCACGCTGTCCTCCCGCGCCATCACCCAGGCGGCAAAGCGCGTCCTGGCGCTGCACCGGCTGTTCGTGGCGCCGCCACCGTCCGGTGAGCAGGGGCGTGCCCCGGAGCCGCGCCCGTGAGCGGCATCGAGAGGGTGATCGTGGGCCTGGCGACCTGGTGGATGGCGATCACCGGGGCCGCGTTCTTCTTCATGAAGTACCTGATGAGCACGAGCGATCCGTACTCGGTCATCCATCACCCCTGGCAGCCGCATGCCCTGTCGCTGCACGTGATCGGGGGCCCGGTCGCGGTGTTCGCACTGGGCTTGATCGTGCGCGACCACATCGTCGATCGGCTGCTCGACCGACGCCAGCGCCGCGGTCGCGCCAGCGGTCTCGTGCTCCTCACCCTGGCCCTGCCGATGATCGCCTCCGGCTACCTCCTGCAGGTCATCACCGACCCGGCAGTGAAGCGCGTTCTCGTCGGAGCGCACCTGATCTCGGGGGGCCTGTACGCGCTCCTGTTCGCGGGGCATCTCCTGGTCTCCCGGTCCCTGAGACGAGGGGCGAACGGCACGCGCGCCGGCGCCGCCTCATCGCGTGGTCGTCGTTCGACCCGCCGCCTTGATCGTCCCGGACGACGGGGTATAGGATCGTTCGTCCGGCGTCGGGCGGTGGACGCGCCCGCCGGACGGGAGGAGATGACGCCATGACACGGACGCAACGAAGGTTCCTGGCGGCCGCGGCGGTCCTGGCCCTGACCGTGGCCGTAGCACCGCTCAAGCCTGCCTACGCGGACGCCATCACGAAGGTGTGGGGTGTCGTGACCGACCCCCAGGGCAAGCCCATGGCCAAGGTGAAGATCAATTTCGAGGCCGTGGACGTTAAGAAGAAGCTTTCTCCCCTCACCACGAACAAGGACGGAAAGTTCTTCATCGCCGCCCTCGATATTTCCGTCGCCAAGAAATGGAAGGTCAGCGTCGACCTGCCGGGCTACAAGACGGTCAAGGTCCACTACGAGATCGTCGATTCCGAGAAGCAGGACCGCGGCAGCGGCGACGTCATCATGGGCTCCAAGCAGGAGTACCCCGAGCTGCAGTTCGCCCTGCCGGGTCCGGTCGGACGCAACCTCGTGAACTTCGTGGTCGCCAAGGACGCCGACTTCATGGCGGCGGTGCAGGCCGAGCGCAAGAAGAAGGAGGGCGGCGAGGCGAACGCCTCGGCGGTCGCCCCGGCCGGGACGGCGCCGGCCGCGCCCGCGGGCGGCCCCGGGGCGGCCCCCGGCGCCGGCGAGCCGCCCAAGGCGGGCGTGGAAGGGCTGAAGAAGGCCAAGGAGCTGGCGGACGCCGGTCGCCACCAGGAGGCGACCGAAGGGTACAGGGCCTATCTCGCGAAGGATCCCACCGGCAACCCGGCAGTCTACTTCTACCTGGGCAAGAGCCTGTTCGAGACGGGCGACGATCCGGGCGCGGCTCAGGCCTTCGGCAAGGCGATCGAACTGAAGCCGGACATGAAATGGGCGCACTTCTTCCTGGGGAATGTCGAGATCAGGGGGGAACGCTACAAGCAAGCGTCCGAGGAGCTCGAGAAAGAGACCGGGCTCCAGCCGGACGTCGACAAGGTCTGGTTCCAGCTGGGGAAGGCCTACGCGCTGGGGGGCGAGGAGGACAAGGCGATCGCGGCGTTCGAGAGGGCGAGCGCCATCGATCCCACGAAGTCGGACTCCTACATGGAACTGGCCGCGATCTACGAGAAGCGCAAGGACAAGGCGAAATCGGAGGAGATGTATCAAAAAGTCATCGCGGTCGATCCGGGCAACGCCGCCACGGTGTTCTACAACCTCGGTGTGCACGCCTGGAACGAGAACAAGGACAAGGAGGCGGCCCAGGCCTTCAAGAAGTCGATCGAGATCGATCCGAAGTACGCCCCCGCCCACAAGGAGCTGGCGCGCGTTCTCACGCGCCTGCAGGACTTCCCGGGCGCCGTGCAGCATTACCAGGAATACCTGAAGCTCAATCCGCAGGCTGCGGACGCCAAGGAGATCCGCGACACGATCGCCCTGCTCAAGGGATGACGGACCGGTGCGGGCGGGGCCTCGCGGCTCCAGCGGAGACCGGCGATCCCGCGACCCGCGAGTGGCCGCGAACGTTCACTCCGATGGGTACAGGGTCTCGTCCACGATCTGGCAGAGGATGTGTCCGACCAGGATGTGGACCTCCTGGATGCGCGCCGTGGTCCTCGAGGGGACGCTGATCAGGTGGTCGCAGAGGCCGCGCATCGCGCCGCCCTCCTCGCCGCAGAATCCGATCGTGACCAGGCGCTTCGCGCGCGCCGCACGCAGTCCCGCAAGGACGTTCGCCGAGCGCCCGGAGGTGCTGATCCCGACGGCCACGTCGCCTGCCCGCCCGATCGCCTCGACCTGCCGCGCGAACACGCTCTTGAAGTCGGAGTCGTTGGCGATGCTGGTGAGGACGGAGGTGTCGGTGGTCAGCGCCACGGCGGCGAGGGCCGGGCGGTCGCGGACGTAGCGGTTGACGAACTCCGCGGCAAGGTGCTGGGCGTCGGCCGCGCTGCCGCCGTTGCCGAAGAAAAGGAGCGTGCGTCCGCCCCGGAGCGCCGTGACGAGGGCCTCGGCCGCGGACTCGACCGCGGCCGCCCCCTCCAGGAAGAATCGCTCCGCGGTTTCGGCGTGGTCGCGGTGGAGCCGGCGGACCCTCTCCGCGGCGGCGGATCCGCGAGGCCGCGCGCTGTTCTTCAATTCAGTCCCTCCAGGCGATGAGAGCGGCCATCCGGCCGGCCGCGGCGCGATCGCGCCGGTACGACTCGAGAAGATCGGGCCGGCACAGGGTGCACAGGCCGGACGCCTGGATCCGATCCCCGGGCACGCCGGCCGCGAGCGCCTGGCTCCGGTTCGCTTCCACGAGGTCGATCCGCTTCTTCGGCCCCGGCCGGACGGCGGCGCCGGCGTCCGGAAAGGCGGACAGGAACGCCTCGACCACCTCGTCCCCGACCTCGAAGCAGCAGGGGCCGATCGCGGGGCCCATCGCCACGCGCAGGTCGTGAGGCCTGGCGCCACGGCACCGCCGCAGCGCGTCGATGGCATGGCCCACGACGCCGGCGACGGTGCCGCGCCAGCCGGCGTGCACGGCGGCGGCCGTGCGTGTCGTCGCGTCGCAGATCAGGATCGGCAGACAATCGGCGACCCACACGCCCGCGGCAACGCCTGGTCCGTCGACGACCAGGGCGTCGCCCTCCTCGCGGGCGGTCGCACCGTCGTCTCCCGATGGCGGGGTCGGGCCGGTCATGCGCACGACGGCACCGTGGACCTGGCGCAGGGTCAAAAGCGGCAGGTCGCGTCCGGCGGCTTCGGCGATCGCCGCTCGGGTGTCCGATCCCCTGGCCGTGAACATGTGAACGAGCCCCGGGACCGCCGCGAGCACCGGCACCTCGATCCTGCGGGTCGGGCCGGAGCCGCGGAACACGGCCGCGTCCGCCGGGCCCTCGGAGATCCCCTGATCCATGGCGCGCAGTCTAGGCGACCGGATGCTGCCTTGACAAGCCCGGTCGCTTCGGGCAATCTTTCGGGCCGCAACGAGGGTCGGACGCGCCGGGTCTCGACGCGCCTGTCCGGCCGGGACGCTCGCGACGGGGGGTGACCGGCCCCTCTTTTTTGTTGAATGAACGGAGGAACGCCGACGTGTGGACCGTCGCTCTGATGTCGCCGCCCGGGCAGGGGCAGGCCAACCCCTGGCTGCAGCTCGTCCCGCTGGTCGTCATCTTCGTGATCTTCTACTTCCTCCTCATCCGGCCGGCGCGCACCCGCCAGAAGCTCGTCCAGAAGATGCTGGACGCGCTCAAGAGCGGAGACAAGGTGATCACCTCGGGCGGTCTTCTCGGCACGGTCGTGGCGATCGACAAGGGGATCGTGCAGCTGCGGATCGCCGACAAGGTCAAGGTGGACGTGACGCGAAGCTCGATCGTCGGCCTCCAGGACCAGGAGACGTCCTCGCGGACGGAGCCCCAGTGAGCCGATGAACCTCGACATCCGCTGGCGGCTGGGCCTGATCTTCGGACTCCTCTTGGTCTGCGCGATCGCCGTGTACCCGCCGGTCGAAAAGATTCACCTGGGGCTCGATCTCAAGGGCGGCATCCACATGGTCATGCGGGTCAAGACGGACGATGCCCTGAAGGCGGAGATCGACCTGTCGCAGGAGAAGATTCGCTCCGCCCTCGGCGAGAAGGGGCTGGCGCCGGCGAAGATCTCCGCCGACGGCATGAACGCCATCGTCCTCGAGGGGACCGACGCAGCGCGGATCGGGGAGATCCGCGATCTCCTCTCGAGCCAGTTCCGCCAGTACAACATCACGTCTCCGGGCCCCGGTCGGCTGCGCCTGCAGCTGAGCCCGAAGGATGAATCGGACACCCGGGATTCGGCGGTCCGGCAGGCGCTGGAGACCATCCGCACGCGCGTCGACAAGTTCGGCGTCGCCGAGCCCACCATCCAGAGGCAGGGCATCGGCCCCAGGGCCGATCGCATCCTGATCCAGCTGCCCGGCGTCGAGGACCCCGAGCGGGTGAAGGACTTGATCGGATCGCCCGCCTTCCTGGAATGGAAACTCGTGAAGGTCCCGCCCGGTGTGGTCGCCGAGCAGTTCCGTCCTCCCGACAACCCGGACGCGATCACCCAGATGTTCGGCGGCCGGCTGCCGGAGGACGTCGAGGTCCTCCCGCAGGACGCGACCACGGCCGACGGCAAGCCGTTGCGGGTCTACTGGCCGGTGACCAGGAGCTCCCCGATCACCGGGAACGACCTGAAGAACGCGCGGCGCGATCAGGATCGCTTCGGCGCGCCGGCGGTGAACTTCCTGCTCACCGCCGACGCCGGCCGCCGCTTCCAGGAGCTGACCCGCAAGTACCAGGGCCAGCTCCTGGCGATCGTCCTCGACCGGAAGATCATCTCGGCGCCGCGGATCAACGCCGTCATCGCCGAGCAGGGGGTGATCGAGGGCGGCAACTTCACGCTGGAGAGCTCGGAGGACCTGGCGCTGAAGCTGCGCGCGGGGGCGCTGCCCGCGGGGATGGAGATCCTCGAGGAGCGCACCGTCGGACCGTCCCTGGGCGCCGACTCCGTCCGCCAGGGCGTGGTCGGCTCGCTGGTCGGCTCGGTGGTCGTGGTCCTCTTAATGCTGATCTAGTACCGGCTGACGGGGATCAACGCCGTGTTCGCCCTGGTGCTGAACATCCTCCTGCTCCTGGCGGCCATGGCCTATTTCAAGTCGACGCTGACCCTGCCCGGCATCGCGGGCATCGCCCTGACGATCGGCATGGCGGTGGACGCCAACGTGC
>JBGPED010000144.1:0-8280 GCA_041482595.1 Acidobacteriota bacterium | reverse complement strand
GGGACGCTGAGTGAGACGAATCGGCCGGCGGCGCATACACTTTCCAAGGTCTCGGTACGCTCGCCCTCCTCGGCCCGTGAACCCGCCGCGATGACACTCCAGGTCGCTAATCTCCAGAAAGACTACCCGACGCGCAGCGGCCCGCTCACCATCCTGCGCGGAATCAGCTTCACCCTGGAGCCGGGCGAGTCGCTGGCCGTCATGGGGCCGTCCGGGTCGGGCAAGACGACCCTCCTGAACCTGCTGGGCGGGCTCGACCGGGCGGACAAGGGGCGTGTCGTGGTCGACGGTCTTGACCTCCTGCGCATTTCGCGCCCCGATCTGATCCGCTACCGCCGCGAGTGCGTCGGGCTGGTGTTCCAGCAGTTCCACCTCATCCCGTACCTGTCGACGCTCGAGAACGTCATGCTGGCGCAGTACCTCCACAGCATGGCGGACGAGGGTGAGGCCGCCGCGGCGCTCGAGAGGGTCGGTCTCGGCCACCGCCTGCGCCACCTGCCGTCGCAGCTCTCGGGCGGAGAGAAGCAGCGCGTCTGTATCGCGCGGGCGCTCATCAACCGGCCGAAGCTCGTCCTGGCCGACGAGCCGACCGGATCGCTCGACGCGGAGAACGAGCGGGCCGTCATGGACCTGTTCGAGCAGATGCACGAGGCCGGCCAGACGATCGTGATGGTGACGCACGACCTGGTGGTGGGCCGGCGGGCGTCGCGCCAGATCCAGCTCGAGCACGGCCGCGTCGCCGGTGAGTTCCTGACGCACCAGCAGGACGAGGAGGCGATCGACGAGGTCCTGGAATACCTCTGGCTGAAGGGGGAGGGGGACGCCGCGGCGCACGAGATCTGCGCCGTCGGCGCCCGCCTGGCGACGCCGCAGCTCCTGGAGCGCATGCGCGTGCGCGGGATCCTCGGCAAGTTCGATCTCGCGTTCACGGAGAATGGCCGCCGCCGCGCCGAGAGCCTGATCCGCCGGCACCGCCTGGCCGAGACGCTGTTCTCGGAGACCTTCCAGATGCACGAGTCGGTGGCCGAGGAGGAGGCGTGCTTCTTCGAGCACATCCTGTCTCCCGTGATGACCGACTCGATCTGCGGCTTCCTCCACCACCCGCCGGCCTGCCCGCACGGCAAGCCGATCCCGCGGGGCGTGTGCTGTGCTGTGGGACGGGGCGCGGCTCGGTGAGTAGTGGACAGGCCCGGACCGGCGCCCGCCCCTTCAGACGATCTGCGCGCCCTTCTCCAGGAGAATCACGACCATCAGGTCGTTCTTGCTGTTGGCGGCCAGCGCCAGGGGCGTGAAGCCGCTGCCGTCCCTGGCGTTCACGTCGGCGCCGTGGGCGATGAGGATCTCCGCGACCCCGATCTGCCTGTTGGCGGCCGCCGCGTGCAGCGGCGTGTTCTCCTTCGCGAAGCGGCTGCTCTTCGAGCGCGCGTTGACGTCGGCGCCACGCGCCAGGAGGAGGTTCGCGACCTCGCGGTGCCCGAAGAAGGAGGCGAGGTGCAGCGGAGTCCAGCCGTCATGGCTGTGGGCGTTCACGGAAGCGGGCTCGTCCTCGAGACGTTCCTGGACGCGCTCGACGAGCCCGAGCGCCGAGGCCTCGAACAGACTCACGCCGGCCCCCGTCTCGATCAAAAGGTCAAATAGGTCCCGCCGCCCCATGTAGGCCGCCGTCATCAGGAGCGTGTCGCCGGTCTCGTTGCGGGCGTTGGCGAGATCCGGGTGCTCGCCCAGGAGCCGCCTGAACGTCCCGGTGTCGCCGGTGACGAGGGCGCCGAAAATCTCGACTTCGGGTTGCATCGATTCTCCCTCCGCGGGGGCGCATTATAGCCCGGGTGGTAGACTCCTCACCGTGACCCAGGCGAAGACCGGTTCCGGTGCGTTGACCGGCGACCCGCTCGTCGCGGACATCTTCCGGCGCTGGGGATACCTCGCCGCCGACCTGGACCCGCTCGGCCGGCTGGCGACGTTCCATCATCCCGAGCTGGACGAGGCGCTGCGGCTGGCCGAGAGGTCCGGCGAGGCCGCGCGCCTGCGATCGATCTACTGCGGACCGATCGGCGCCGACTTCATGCGTCTGCCGTACCCGGACCGCTGCCGCTTCATCGCCGCGAGGATGGAAGCGCCGCCGCCCGCGGCGGACAGGAAGCGTCTCCTGCGGCGCCTGGCCGAGTCGGAGCTGTTCGAGCGCTTCCTGCACGCCCGCTACGTCGGCACCAAGCGGTATTCCCTGGAGGGGGCGGCGTCGCTGATCCCGCTCCTGGACGCGGTCCTGGACGCGGCGGCCGAAGGCGGCGCCGTGATCGCCCTCATCGGCATGAGCCATCGCGGCAGGCTGAACGTGATGGCGAACGTCATCGGCGTGCCGCCGTCGTGCCTGTTCGCGCAATTCGAGGACATCGCCCCCGACAGCGTCATGGGCAGCGGGGACGTGCGGTACCACCTGGGCGCGACCGGGACCTACCCTGGCACCTCGGGCCGGAACCTCGACGTTCACCTGGTGTCGAACGCCAGCCACCTGGAGGCGGTCGACCCGGTCGTGATGGGGCGGGCGCGGGCGCGGCAGGAGAGACTGGCCGCCGGCGGCTCCCCCGGGGCTGTGGAGCCGCGCGCCGGCGTCCTGCCGGTCGTGCTGCACGGCGACGCGGCCTTCGCGGGGCAGGGGATCGCGGCCGAGACCCTGAACCTGTCCGAGATCCCGGGGTTCACCGTCGGAGGGACGGTGCACGTCGTGATCAACAACCTGATCGGCTTCACGACCGAGCCGCGCTTCCTGCAGTCGACGCGCTTCGCCGCGGACATGGCGCGCCGCCTGGACGTTCCGATCCTGCACGTCAACGGCTTCGACCCGGAGGCGGCGGCGCGGGCCGGCCGCATGGCGCTCGAGTACCGCGCCCGGTTCGGCACCGACGTCGTGGTCGACCTGATCGGCTTCCGCCGCTACGGTCACAGCGAGGTGGACGACCCGACCACGAGCCAGCCGATCCTGTACAGGACGATCCAGGACCTGCCGATGCAATGGCAGACGTACGCGGAGCGGATCGGCGCCGGACCGGACGAGACCGAGGCCCTGGAGCGCGCGATCAACGCCCGGCTGCAGGCGGAGCTGGACAGGGGCCGGACGATGACGAAGGTCCCGGCGCTCCGGACGCTGCCGAAGTACTGGGACCGCTACACGGGCGGGCGCTACGACGAGACGCTCGAGGTCGACACCGCCGTGCCGGCAGCAACGCTCGAGGAGATCGCCCGCCGCATCACCGCGGTCCCCGCGGGCTTCCGGGTGCACGCGAAGGTTGCCCGCGGTCTCGAGCTGCGCCTTCTGATGGGGCGCGGCCGCCGTCCGGTCGATTTCGGCATGGCGGAGGCGCTCGCCATCGGCTCGCTCCTCATCGAGGGGACGCCGGTCCGTCTGAGCGGCCAGGACAGCCGGCGCGGCACCTTCAACCAGAGACACGCGGTCCTGATCGACACGGAGACCGGGGCCGAGCACTACCCGCTGGCGCACGTTTTTGAGGGCCAGGCCCGCTTCGCGATCTACGACACGCCGCTGTCGGAGGCCGCGCCTTTGGGCTTCGAGTACGGCTTCAGCCGCGACTCTCCCGAGACGCTCGTCCTGTGGGAGGCGCAATTCGGGGACTTCGCCAACGGCGCGCAGGTCATCATCGATCAGTTCCTGGCGGCGGGCGAGGACAAGTGGGGCCTCCTGTCGGGTCTCGTCCTCCTCCTGCCGCACGGCTACGAGGGGCAGGGGGCCGAGCACTCGAGCGCCCGCCTGGAGCGCTTCCTGCACCTCGCCGCCGAGGACAACATCCAGGTCTGCCAGCCGACGACCGCGGCGCAGTATTTCCACCTCCTGCGCCGCCAGGCGAGACGGTGCTGGCGCAAACCTCTCGTCGTGCTCACGCCCAAGGGGATGCTGCGCGCCCCGGCGTCGTCGTCGCCGATCGCCGACTTCACGACCGGCCGGTTCCGCGCGGTGATCCCGGACGAGACGATCGCGGACCCCGCGCGCGTCCTCCTGTGCTCCGGCAAGATCGCGCACGAGCTGCGGGCGGAGCGCGACAAACGCGGCGACACGCGCACCGCCGTCGTGCGTGTCGAGCAGCTCTACCCGTTCCCGAGGGCGGCGATCGACGCGCTGCTCCGGGCCCACCCCGCCGCCTCCGAGATCATCTGGGTGCAGGAGGAGCCGCGCAACATGGGGGCGCTCGACTTCGTGCGCAAGCACCTGCAGGGACTTCTCGGCGACCGTCACCTGGCGTCGGTCAGCCGCGCCGAGAGCGCCAGCCCCGCCACAGGCTCCACGCGCGCGCACGCCCTGGAGCAGCAGGCGCTCGTTCAGTTCGCGCTGCAACGGAAGGGATCCGCAAGCGAGGGAAGACCCGCGGGCGAGTGACAACTCGCGTCAGAACCCGATCTTCAGCCCGGCCTCGATGGTGCGCGGCGGGCCGGCCTGCCCGATCGGCTGCCCGAAGTCGGGTGAGATGACCCGCCCTTCGATCGGACCGCCGTTGAACCGCCCCAGAAGGTTGAAGACCTGGATGTAGAGCGCGCCGGCGGCGTTGCGGTCGCCCCACGCGAAGGGGCGCGTCAGTCGGAGATCGATCTGGGCGAGCCAGGGCGCATCGGGAATCGAGGTCAGGAGCGGGAGGGGGGCGAGACCGACCTCCTGCCGCAGGACGTTGGCGTCCTGGCGCACCGCGTTGATCGGATCGAGGGGAGTCGAGCTGCCGGTGTTGCGGCGCACGCCCGGAGGTCGCTCGCTGGTGACGCCGTCCTGGTTCTTGTCGCGTCCGGTCGTGACATTGAACTGCGTGGGGGAAGCGATCTGGATCGTCCCCGAGGCGCGCAGGCCGAGCCACGGCAGGGGAGCCTCCCCCACGAACACGAAGCGGTGACGCCGGTCCGAGTCGCTCAGCCCCCGCTCAGCCGTGATGTTGCTCGAGTCGGGCGGCAGGGAGATGCCTCCCTTCAGCGGATCCGGCCCGAGATCCTCGGCGCGCGACAGCGTGTAGCCGGCCGAGCACCACACGTTCTCCCCGCGATGGTGGTAGGACAGGCTCAGGCCGCTGTACCACGAGCGCCCTTCGGTGACGATGGCGGCGATCGATCCGACGGTGCCGTCGCGGTGGATCGGGACGCCCTGGGCGTACGGGCCGATGGGCGGGTTGAGGTCGCGCAGGAGCACCTGGTGGTAGCCGAGCACGCGCGTGGCGTCCACCTCGAAGGCGCCGCGCGCTCCCGCGCGCCACTCGGCTCCCAGGTTGTACTGCGCGGTGTACGGCGTATCGAGCCGGGTGCCGGTGGAGAAGCGCAGGACGAGCTGGGGCGGGAAGACGAGCCCCGCCTTGATGGCGTCGATGCCGACCTGCTCCACGACGTTCTCGGTGATCTCGAGGGCGACCCCCTGGGGAAAGAGCAGACCGATCTGCGTGCCGGACGTGATCGCCGCCACCGAAGGGAAGCCGAGGACCAGCTTGTCGTAGAAGATCCCGCCGCCCCCGCGGATCACCAGCCGCCCGTCGGTCTTCGGTGTGATCGCGAAACCGAGACGCGGCGCCACGTTGTCGGTGTCGCGGTGGGCGCCGCCGTTCTCGAAGATCGACGGCACCGAGGTCTTTGCGGGCAGGCGGAAGGTGCTCAGGTCGTAACGCAGGCCGTAATCGAGGACCAGGTGGTCCCCGGCCCGCCACGAGTCCTGCGCGAACAACCCGAGACGCGTGTCGTTCAGCACCGCGGACGGCTCTCCCTCGATCAGCTGGAAGAACTCCGGGTACGTCCTGATCAGGCCGGGCTCATCGATGACGCCGTCCCCGTCGTCGTCCACGCCGGGGTTGCCGGGGCAGGGGATCGGGTTGTCGCCGTAGGTCACGACGTCGGAGGCGTTCAGGTCGCCGCAGTCGCCCGGCTCGAACGGCGCGTCGGTCTCGTAGAGGAAATTGCCGTTCGGATTGAATCGCGTCGCGATGCGGGTGCGCGACTGAATGACGTCGACGCCGAACTTCAGGGTGTGCGGGCCCCGCGACCAGGTGAGATTGTCGACGATCTGGACGCGGTCCTCGTCCCGCAGCTGCCGGTTGAGATTGTTGCCGCCGAAGCTGCCCGACGGCCGGTCGACGCCCGGACGGCTGGAGTTGGCGAACTGGTCGAACCCGGACGTGCCGACAATCAGGCGGGCCTCGTTGAGCAGCACCGAGGTCAGGACCGTGTTGAGAGAGGCGGCGAGCTGCACGTCCCGCTCGTGCAGGCGGAAGCCGGTCTCCGGCGTGCTGGTCCCTCCGACGTTCATGCCACTGGTGGAGCGGTTATCTCCGGAGAGGCGCAGCATCAGGGTCTGCGCTCCGGGGAGGTTGAAGTCGGTCCGCAGGAAAACATTATCGTCGCGGTTGGGCGCCGTGATGAACCCGCCCGGAACACCGTTGCGGTCGACACCGGTGAACGGGACGATGGTGTCTTCTCCCAGGTGCTCGTAGGCCACGAAACAGAACGCCTTGTCGCGGCGCAGCGGGCCGCCGAGGCTGAACCCCGTCTGCAGGCGGGACGGCGTGTCGTCGACCCTGCCCGCGCCCGGCAGCGACGAGACGAATTCCCCAGATGAGTTCACGTGGCGGCTGACCCCCTGCACGAAGGCGGTTCCCTGCGGGTCGTTCGTCCCCTGCCGGGTGATGATGTTGACGATGCCGCCCGAGGCGCGGCCGAACTCCGGCATGAACTGGTGCTTCAGGACCACCGCCTCCTTGATCACCTGCTGCGAGAAGAAGGCGTTCAGGGAGGTGCCGCTGGTCAGGTCGTTGTTGTCGAGTCCGTCGACCAGGAAGGAGTTGGCCCGCGCCGACTGGCCGTTCAGCACGAGGACCGCCGACCGCTCGCCGAAAAACCCTCCCGGCGGCGACGGCAGGACCGCGGGATCGATGAGCGCCAGGTCGGTGAAGCTCCGGCTGTTCAGGGGGAGGTCGTCGATCTGCCGCGACTGCAGGCGCAGCTCTTCATCGGTCCGGGCCGGGTCGACGAGCGGCGTGTCGGCGCGCACCGTGACGCTCTCGGTCAGAGTCGAGCCGACCTCGAAATCGAGTTCGAGGACCTGCTGCAGATGCAGCGAGACCATCTTCGGCTCGCTGGCGAGGGCGTCGCCGAGACGCGCCAGGACCGTCCAGTCTCCCGGAGCGAGGAGTTCGATGCGGTAGCGACCGTCGGGGCCGCAGGGGACGGCCCGCTCGACACCGGTCGCGGCGGAGCGCGCCACGACCATCGCACCCGGGGCCGGCTGACCGTCGCGCGTGCGGACCGTGCCGGTGATCGAGGCGCTCGTCGACTGGGCGCGCGCCGGGGGAGCGGGAAGCAGGAGCAGGGCGGCGAGTGCCATCGGCAGGAAGGCGGACGGGCCTCGCGTCATTCTCACCGGCCGTAGGCGCCCCACGGCCCCGTGCCGCCCGTGCCGCGCGCCGCCACCAGGAAGTAGCCGGACGACGGGCTGCCTGTCCAGCAGGTCTCGGGGCCGGTGTCGGCCAGGACGGAGAAGTTGGCGGCGGCCGTGGGGGACGACGCGCCGAGGACTTCATATCCCTGAAGACACGGATCCGACGCGGGGTTCCAGCAGATGGTGATCGCTCCACCCGTGGCCATCTGGACGGTCAGCCCCGTGACCTCGGCCGCCGGGATGCAGGTCCCGCCGGTGGTGGTCGCCTGCACCTCGATTGGATAGATGAACGCCGGGTCGCCGGACACCTGCGTCGGGTAGAGGAGGCTTTCGTACGTCGTCGTCACGCCGGTCGAGGGGTCCCTGTAGGCGGAGAGCGACGTCACCGTGGCGTAATGCGTCGTGCCGGGTGACAGACCCGAGATCGTCGCGGTGGTGCCGGCGATTGCGACCTGGCCGGGATTTCTCGTCGAGTCGAAGGCGTACGGCCCTCCCGAGCCGGAGGCCATCCCCCAGTACAACTTGTAGCCGGTGATCCGGTGGGTGTCGCGCCCCGGGTCCCACGCAATCGAGGCGGTCGTGTCGGTCGTGCCGGTCACCGTCATGCTGAGCGGGGGGAAGAGACCGAAGATGAAATCGGTCCCCGCCACGGTGGTGAACGACGTGCCGTCGACGGCGTTCTGCGCCGAGGTGAGGCGGGCCACCGTGCCGATGACCGGCACCTGCCACAGGTACACGAACGTGCGCACCTCATCGGCCTTGAGGAACGACGCGCAGCTCGAGCCGATGTAGACGCAGAAGTCGGCGACGGTCTTCACGAGGAGCGCATTGAACGTGTGACCCGAGGAAAGCGTGACCACGCCGCCCTTGAG
>JBGPED010000143.1:0-8349 GCA_041482595.1 Acidobacteriota bacterium | reverse complement strand
GATTCTTGACGTTCGTCCTCGGTCCGGACGGTGTCGTCTACTCCTGGACGGCCGGCGACGCCGACCTCTCGCCCCTGCCGCCGTCACTCGCCCGTCTCGCGGGTCATCCGGTCAACGACCTGGCGATGTCCGGGGAGGGCGGGAAGGCGGTGGTCCTCCCGGTGGCGTCTCACAGGACCGGGGCCCGGCGCAATCGGCTCGAAGGCTCGGCGGTGGTCATTTCCTCCCCCACGACCACGGCGCCGCCGGCCATCCTCAACGAGATCGCCTTCGAGGGGGACGGCCGCCGCGTGGCCGTCTCCAAGGACGGACGGTTCGCCTACGTCCTGGCGATCCTCACCCGCCCCGACCCGGCCGGCGGGGAGGTGCGGGCCCGGCTCTCTGCCCTGGATCTGGACGAGGGGCGCGTCCTGGCCTCCGCCCAGCTCGACAAGCCGCCGAGCGCCATCGCCCTCGATCCGGCCGGCACCCGGCTCTACCTTGCCTATGCCGGGAGGATCCAGACCTACACCACCCACCCTCTGGCCCAGTCCTGGCACTACCGATCGCCGGGCGCGAACCGCGGGCTCTGCTTCCGCCCCCACGGCACCGTTCTCTACGCGGCGCGTCTCGCCCAAATCGCCCTGTTCGACCCCGCAGTCGTCGCCGGGCGGAAGCCCGAGGAGCGGCAGAAGCTTCAAGACGACGCGACCGCGGTGATTCCGCTGCCGTTCGCCGCCGACTCGCTGCTGTTCTCCCGCGACGGAACCCTTGCCGCGGCGTCCGGCCCCGGGAACGTCCTCGCCTTCTTCGAGCCGGGGAGCGGCACGATCGTCACCACGAGCGTGGACGGCGCCGGCTCCGAGACTCGCCAGGAGGTGCGACCGTTCTACTTCGGCCAGGGGCCGGGGGATCTCGTCGTCGCGATCTTCCCCGAGAAACGGGTTCTTGCGATCGCCCAGCCCGCCTCCCTCATCCAGGCCGCCACCGTTAACAATCTCAAGTTATTAAACGGCGCAGTGCAAATTCCCTATAGTCAATCATCGCCCCCTGCCACCGCGGACACCCCGAAACCGGACGCGGCCACGCCTCCGACGGCGACCCCCACGCCCTCGCCGACTCCGGCGGCCGCCGAGCCTTCGGATGTTCCGCCTGTCCTGGCGGGCCGCCTGAGCGGACGGATCGATGCCGTGCGGGCGATCGTGATCTATGGCCCGGGGAGCATCGTCCGGGAACAGGCGCGCGCCGTCCCGGACGCCGACGGTGCGTGGCGAATCCCGCTGCCCGCCCCGGGCTCCTACAGGATCGTCCCTCTGGGAGAGGGATCCCGTCCCGTCCGCTCCGAGCCGAACTTTCACACCCTGGACGTGAAGGACCAGGGCGTGACCGGCCTCGATTTCAAGATACTCGGGACGAGCTGAGCCTTCAGGCGTGCCCGACGGGGGCCGAGCGGGAGCGCATCCCCCGGAACACGAGGTAGATGCCTGCCCCGATCAGGAGCAACGGCAGGAGCGGGATGGCCCCCAGGATCAGAAGGAAACCGAGCCCCGCGAAGACGAGAAACCCCTTGAGGAGCCGGAACGGCAGGAAGAGGACGAAGAACACGAGCCGCAGGACGATCCCGACGATGAACAGGGCGAGGACAATCGGCGCCGCGATCAGGGCGATGAGGCCGAACAGAAGACCGAGCAGCACAACCGCCCCGGCGATCGAGATCATGTGCGTGACCCTCCCCGCTCCATCCGCAGTATACGTCCCGGACCCGTCCGGGGTTTCATCCCCCCGAGCAACTCAGTGCACGACGGGGACGTACGGCATCGACAGGACACCGTCGGGCTCGATGGACGGCCCCTCCTCGATCAGCTTGCGGACCTGGCGCTGCAGCGAGGCGTAGGGTGTCCTCGTCTCCTCGCCGCCCCAGAACTGCGAGAACCAGCTCTTCGCCTCCGGCATGACGACGAGATGCACACGCGCCTCGGGGTCGAGGTGGGCCAGCACGAGGGCGCGTCTCATCGCGGTGGACAGGCCGCCCAGCTCGTCCACCAGACCGAGCCGCAGCGCGTCCTCGCCCGACCAGACCCTCCCCTGCGCCACCGCGTGGATCTCGTCGTAGCTCTTGCCGCGCCCCTTGGCCGCCTTGCCCACGAAGTCCTTGTAGATGCGATCGAGCCAGCCCGCGAAGATCTCGCGCTCCTCGGGCGTGTACTTCTCGCTCGTTGAGAAGAAGGTCGCGTGACGGCCGCGCTGCACGGAGTCGAAGGTGATCCCCACCTTGTTCCAGAAGCCGGTGGTGACGAGCTTGCCGGCCAGGACACCGATCGAGGCGGTGATGGTCGCGGGCTCGGCGACGATCTTGTCGGCCCCCATGGAGACGAAGTAGCCGCCCGACCCGGCCACGTCCCCCATGGAGACGACGATCGGCTTGACCCCCTTCGTGAGCGCCACCTGGTGGTAGATGACGTCCGAGGCGATGTACGACCCGCCGGGGCTGTCGACGCGGAACACGATCGCCTTGATCGACGGGTCCTCGCGCGCCTTCTTGATAGCCTCGGCGGTCGTGTCGGACCCCATGGTCATCTCGCCCGTGACCGGGTTGGTCTGGTTCTCGCCGCGCGCCACGCCGCCGAGACCGTAGATGAGCGCTACCTTCGGCCCCCGCGTGTAGAAACGGCCCGCCTTGAGGTACTGCCCGACCTTGACGAGCGGCAGGGAGCCGCCGTTCTTCTGCTTGAGACTCTTCTCCAGCTCGTCGCGGTAGCCGAGCGTGTCGACAAGCCCAGCCTGGAGCGCCCTCGGCCCGATGTACGGGCCGTTGTCGATGAGGGCGGCGACCTGCTCCTCGGTCATCTTGCGGCCCTTCGCGATCCCCCGCTTCACCTGCCCGTAGATGCTGCCGACCAGCGCCTCCATCGACTCGCGGAACGCCTCGTTCATCTCCTTGTCGGTGATCGTGTTCATCGCCGACTTGTACTTGCCGATGTGGTCCATGTCGGGGACGATCCCGAGCAGGTCCAGCGCCCCGCGGATAAACGGCGGCTCGGCGCGCATGCCGACGAGATTGATGTCGCCCGGCGGCGCCAGCCAGATCGAGCCGCACGAGGTGGCGAGGTAGTAGTCCCTGTTCCCCGGCGAGAACTCGCCGGCCGTCTCGAGGTAGGCGACCGCCCACTTGCTGCCCTTCTGGAAGTCGAGGATGGCGTCGCGCAATTCCTGAAGCTTGGCCGACCCCGCGCCGGGCCCGTCGATCGCGACCAGGAGACCCTTGATCCGCCGGTCGTCCCTCGCCAGGCGCAGCGCCTCGAGGTAATCACGCAGGGTCAGCTTCCGCCCGCCAAACATCTGCGCCAGGCCCTCCACCTCCACGTGGTCGGGGATGTCGTCGTCGAGCGTGAGCTCGAGGACGCTCCCCGCCGCAGGCTGCGACGACATCCGCACCATGAAGGCGACGGCCACGAGGCCTGCCACGAGAGTCCCGACGATGAACAGCGCGCGCTTCCCGCTCTTGCTCATGAAGTCTTTCCTCCGACGGCCTGCACGGCGCGTCTCATGCCAAAGTAGAGCACGGTTCCGATCCCGACGCCAGACAGCCCCCCGACGATCTCGTCCCGCTCGAGGGCGCACAGGAGCGCCACGATCGCGAGAGAGGTGAGCACGGGAATGATACGCCCGCGCAGGCCGTCCGGTTCGCCCGGTGCGGCCTCCCCGTCCCCCTGCCCGCCCATGGCCGAAGGTCGCCGGAGGCAGGCGCAGCAGCAGGCCAGGTACACGAGCAGTCGCGTGCCGGTGCTGATGGCCGCCAGCGTCCTGTAGGCGCTGGCGATGGCGAGCGCGGTCCCGAGCACCCCGATGATCAACGTGGCGCGCACGGGAGTGCGCCAGCCCGCGTGGAGGGACCCCATCCAGAGCGGGATCTGGCGCGCCGACGACATGGAATACATCAGACGCGTGCCTCCGACCAGGCTGATCAGGGCGCAGCCGGCCATCGAGGTCGCCGCGATGAACGTCATGGCGTACCGGCCCGCCGGCCCCGCCAGGATCCCGGCGACGGTCGCGAGAGGGGCCTGCTCCGACGCGAGGTTGTCGAGCATCCCCGCCGCCACCAGGTGGACCGGCAGGTAGATGGCGCACACGGTCAGGATCGTGGCGATGAGCGCGAAGGGCATGTCCCTGCGGGGCTGCAGCGACTCCTCGGCCGGCACGGTCAGGATCTCGAAACCCGAGAACGCGAAGATCAGCAGCAGGACGGCGCGCACGAAGCTCATCGGCTCGACCGGGGCCGGCGCGAAGTTCTGGAGGCGCAGGAAGAACAGGCCGGCGATCGCCAGGACGATGAGCGGCACGACCTTGGCCACCGTGAACAGGTTGCTCGCCCTCGATGTCTGCCGGATGCCGATCATGTTGATCGTGGTGATCACCGCCGAGCAGCCGATGATCACCGCGGCCCGGCCGACCGGGGCGGCGGCCCAGGGCAGGAGGGCCCCGAGGTAGCGCCCGAATCCATTGACCAGCCCCGCCATCGCCGTGAGCCGGGCCAGGCAGAACAGCCAGCCGACCTGGAAGCCGGCGAACTCTCCGAACACCCGGTGGACGTAGAGGTAGGGACCGCCCGAGGTCTCGTAGCGCGACGCCAGCGACGCCAGCGCCAGGCCCACGCCGATGACCACGAGCCCCGCCACGACGTAGGCGAAGATACCCGCCGGGCCGATGAGACCCGCCACCTCGGCCGGCAGGATGAAAATGCCGCCGCCGATGACGGAGTTGATGCCGATGGCGACCAGACGGAGACGGCTGAGGTGCCGCAGCGGCGCGACCGGGGTGCTTGCGCTCACCCGCGCGGGTTTCGCAGGCAGGCCTCACACTCGCACAGCGGGCGCAGCCTGTCGAACGTGTAGATCCCGGTGGAGTGGCCGTCGCTCCAGTTGATCTGCACACCGTAGCGCCCGACCGGCTTCACGCTGAGCGCCCGGATGTCCGCGGGGATCGAGGCGGCCTGCAAACGTCTCTCACCCGACCACTCGTCCTCGCACATGGCGCACTTGCACGCCAGGCGCAGGCGGGCCGGCGTGTAAACCGCCGCGTGGCCGTCGTCCCACAGGATCGACAAGCCGCCGTCGCTCCCGATCTCGACCTTGCGCGGCTGGCTCACCTGCCCGCTATCGCCCGCCCTTCCCGGCCGGTGCTGTCGCCGGGGGCGGCGCCGCCGCGGCCGGCGGGATCGGGATCTTGAGACGGGTCAGCTCGGCGTTGATCACCTGGGCGAAGTCCTCGAACGGCTTCGCGCCCGACAGGAAGCGCCCGTTGACGAAGAAGGCCGGAGTCCCGGAGGCGCCCAGCGACTTGGCCTCCGCCACGTCGGCGTCGATGGCAGGCTTGCCGCGCGCCGAGTTCAGGGCGGCCTCGAACCGGCTCATGTCGAGCCCGACCTCCTTCGCGTAGCGCAGGAGATCGTCGTGCGTCAGCTTCTGCTGGTTCGCAAACAGCTTGTCGTGGTACTCCCAGAACTTCCCCTGCTCGTAGGCCGCCATCGACGCCAGCGCCGACGGCATTGAGAACGGGTGGAACGGCAGCGGGTTGTGCTTCCAGACGATGCGCACCTTGTCGCCGTACGCCTTGTGAATCTGATCGAGGGTCGGACCGACCCTCGCGCAGAAGGGTCACTGGAAGTCCGAGAACTCGGCGATCGTGACCGGCGCGGCCTTGGGCCCCTCGAACGGCGCGCCGTCGGTCTTCACCGTGTAGACCTTGTCCGGATCGGGCCCCTGCGGCCGGGCCTGCGCCGCCTTGGCGCCGGCGTCGATCTTCGTGCCGAGCGCCGTGACGCGCGAGTCGAGCTGGTTGAGCTTCTCGTTCAGCGCCGCCTGCTGCTGTGTCGTCTCGTAGAGGTTCATGCCGGTGATGGCGATCAGCACCGCCACCCCGGCCAGGGTCGCGCCGCGGAACGTCCCCGGAGACATCCCTCCGGACGACCGGTCCATGGCGGGCCCCCGCCCTCCCGGATTGTTCTGGTTCTGTTTCGCCATGGTCGTACTGTCCTCCCGAAAGTGCTTATGTTAGCATTCAACCCAAGTTCACACGTCAATATAGGGAGGACCGCCATGGCCGACAAGATCCGCCGTGCCGATTACCAGTACGTGCAAGTCCCCGACAAGCCCGGCGAGGGGGCCCGCATCCTGGGCGCCCTGAAGGAAGCCGGGGTCAACCTCCTGTCCCTGACCGCCTTCCCCGACGGCAAGGGGACGACCCAGATCGACTTCGTCACCGAGAACGCCGACGGCCTCGCGAAGGCCGCGAAGGGGCTCGGCCTGAAGCTGAGCGACCGGAAGCGCGCCTTCTTCATCCAGGGGGACGACCGCGCCGGCGCCGTCGCGGAGATATTCAAGAAGCTCGCCGACGCCGGCGTCAACATCCACGCCACGAACGCCGCGGCGGGTGCGCGGGGCGGTTTCGGGATGATCCTCTGGGTCAGGCCGGAGAACTACGACAAGGCGGCGAAGGCGCTGGGCGTGTGACGAGAGGTCCCGCTACGCCTGTCGTCCGTTGACCGTCCAGCCGGCCAGCCGGCGGATCTCGTTCTCCCACATCTGGCGCTGGGCGAACAACTCGTGCACCTGCCGGCCGTTCCGGGCGGTCGGGTTCTTGAAATAGAGGGAGAGCCAATCCTGGGCGCCGCGCAGGCCGGCCCGGGCCGCCAGGTCGGCGAGGAGAATGAGATCGAGGGCGAGAGGCGCTGCCAGGATCGAGTCGCGGCAGAGGAAATTGATCTTGATCTGCATCGGGTAGCCGAGCCACCCGACGAGATCGATGTTGTCCCAGGCCTCCTTGTTGTCCCCGCGCGGCGGGTAGTAATCGATGCGCACGCGGTGGACCAGATCGCCGTACAGGTCCGGGTAGAGATCGGGATCGAGGATCGCCTTCAGGGCGGCCATCTTGCTCTCTTCCTTGCTCTTCAGGCACTGCGGGTCGTCGAGGACCTCCCCGTCACGGTTCCCTAGAATGTTCGTCGAGTACCAGCCGGCGACGCCGAGAGCGCGCGCCTTGAAGCCGGGAGCGAGGACGGTCTTCAGGAGGGTCTGGCCGGTCTTCAGGTCGCGGCCCGCCACCGGCACCTTCATCTCCTCCGCCATCTGCACGAGCGCGGGGATGTCGATGGCGTGGCTCGGCGTGCAGTTGACGACCGGGATCCTCTGGCGGAGGGCGGCGCAGGAGTAGAGCATCGCGGGGCTGATGCGCGCGTCGTCCGCCGCGAGCGCCCGCTCGAAGAGCTTCAGGTCGGAATGGATGTCCTCGACCGGCTGGTAGACCTCGGTCGAGGCGGCGTTGAGCAGCACCAGGCGCGCGACCCCCGCGCTCTCCCGGAAGGACGCGATGTCCTTCTCGATCTCCGCCACGTTCGCGAGATGGCCCTGCCGGGGGCGGCAGTGCGTCGCCTCGATTCGGTGCACGTAGCGCGGATCGAAGATGCCCCGCCAGGGCCGGATCGAATCGAGCTCGTCCTTGAGCGAATCCAGGAGCTTCTCATCCAGCACCCTCGCCTTCACCGCGGCGCGGTAGACGCTGTCCGGCAGGATGTCCCAGACGCCGAACACGAGATCCTCGAGGGAGGAGAGCGGGACCGCCCGGGCGACCGGGACGGGGGCCGGCCGCTCGTGCGGGCCGGCCACGTAACCCAGCTGGGTCAAGGCACCGATCGGCTTGCCGAGCCCCCGGCGCACCGCCATCACACCCGCGATGAGCGAGGTCGAAAGAGATCCAGCACCCACGACGACGACCCCCAGGCGGCCGGCGGCCGCGGCAGGGGGGACCGGCTTCTGTCTCATGGCTCTCCCCGACGACTGATCGGATGAACCGGCCACGATGCCGGTGGACGGAGCGACTGACCTACTCTAGAATCACCCGTCGGTTCGTGCGCCTTCGGGGGCGTGTGGAGGAAAACCTGGCACAGCTGGCGATGCGCGGCGGGAAGCCCGCGGTCCAGAGAGACCGGGCGGTCCGCTGGCCGGTGATCGGCGACGAGGAACGGCAGGCCGCCCTCGGGGTCCTGGACAGTGGCGTCCTGTGCGGCGCCCGCGCGCCGCAGCAGAAGGCCCTGGAGGAGGAGTTCGCCCGTTTCATCGGGGCGCGCTACTGTCTGGCGACGAACAGCGGCACCGCGGCGCTCCACATGGCGGTGGCCGCCTCCGGCATCGAGCCCGGCGATGAGGTCGTCACCAGCGCCTTCACCTACCCGGCGACGGCCCTGGCGGTCCTGCAGCACAACGCGGTGCCGACCTTCGCCGACATCGATCCCGTCACCTTCAACATCGATCCGGCCGGCATCGAGGAGCGGATCACCGCAAGGACCCGGGCGCTCATGCCGGTCCACATCCATGG
>JBGPED010000142.1:0-8376 GCA_041482595.1 Acidobacteriota bacterium | reverse complement strand
GCCGCATCAGCTCCTGGTTCTCGCGCAACGCTTTCTCGGCCTCCCGGTGCGGGGTGATGTCCATCATCGCGCCGATCATGCGCACCGCCTTGCCGTCCGCGTTGCGCAGGACGTAGCCGCGGTCGCGGACGAGGGCGTAGGTGCCGTCGGCGCGCCGGAAGCGGTACTCCTCGTCGCAGAAGGTCTCGGCCGTCTCGATCGTCCGTTGAGTTGCCGCGAGGACCATCTCCTTCTCGTCGGGGTGGACGCGCTCCCTCCACCAGTCGCTGCCGGGGCCGACGTCTTTGGGCGCGTAGCCGAAGACCGTGGTGATTCCCGCGTTCCACCAGCTCGTGTCGGCGATGAGATCCCAGTCCCACACCACGTCGTTGGTCGCGCGGCTGATGAGGTCGAAGCGCTCTTCGCTCTCCCGCAGCGCCTTCTCGGTCTTCGCCTGCCGGCTGACGTCCCGGACCGTGGCGAGGTGCGCCGGACGGCCGTCCCATTCGATCCGGTTGGCAGTGACCTCGACGTCCATGACGCTCCCGTTCTTCTGCCTGTGACGCCAGGTGCCCGTGCTGAGACGGCGCGGCGCGTGCTCCGCCGGATGGATGTCCTTGAGGGTCATCGAGAGGAGCTCGTCACGGGAGTATCCGTACAGCGCGGCGGCCGCGGCGTTGACCTCCAGGAAGGCGGACGACTCCGCGTCGCAGATCCACATCGGGCAGGCGTTCCCTTCGAACAGGAGCCTGGAGAGCTCCCCGGAGGAGCGCGTGGGGTTCTGGCGCGGCGAAGGCACTGAACCTCGCAACCGGCTCAAGGGTGACGAAACCCTGCCCGGGGAAGGCCCGGGCGCCAGGATAGAACCGGTATGGCGATGGTCCCGAGGGCGGTGGTCGATCGTTCGGGAAATTGCGCTCCCGCGGACGGCCTATCCTGGTTTCGTTTGATCCCGGCCATCATGCACCCACCCTGCCGCCCGAGTCAATGCGGGCGCGGACTCCGGGGCCGCTCCGCCGGAATTTGCGCGCGCGACCTCCCAGACCCATATTCCGCCCCGCGCGGCTCGCAGGGTCCGGGACTCCTCTACGTGATTCTACTGGCAACAGGGACAGGAGTGCCATGCAAACCCGCCCCGCAGCGCAGGAGGAAACATGGCTCGCACTTCTCCGAGACTCGCGGCGCTCATCGGTCTGTTCGTGCTTGCCGGGGCCGGCACGACAACGCAGGGCCAGTCGCCGCGGGCGACCGGCGAGGCGGGCCGCAGCCTGGCCGAGCTGTCGATCGAAGACCTTCTGAACGTCCAGGTCACCTCGGTCTCACGGAAACCCCAGAGTCTCTCGGAAACCGCCGCCGCCATCTTCGTCATCACCCAGGACGACATCCGGCGCTCCGGGGCGACGACGCTCGCCGAGGTCCTGCGGCTCGCTCCCGGTCTCGAGGTGGCGCGCATCAGCTCCGACTCGTGGGCGATCACGGCGCGCGGGTTCAACGTTCGATCCGCCAACAAGCTGCTCGTCCTGATCGACGGCAGGAACATCTACGAGCCGCTGTTCGCCGGGGTGCTCTGGGACGCGCAGGACGTCCTCCTGGAGGACATCGACCGCATCGAGGTCATCCGCGGCCCGGGCGCCAGTGTCTGGGGCGCGAACGCCGTCAACGGTGTGATCAACATCCTCACGAAGAATTCGGCCGAGACCCGCGGCGCGCTGGTGTCGTCGGTCGCCGGCAATGAGGACCGCGGCATTCTGAGTCTGCGCTACGGGGCGCAGAGTCCTTCGGGACCGAACTGGCGCGTGTTCGCGAGGGCATTCAGCCGGGACGCCTTTCTCCGTCCCACCGGTGAGGAGGCCGCCGATGACTGGAGCGCCGTGCGGCCCGGGTTCCGGATCGATTGGTCCCCCACGGGCCGCAACGGCCTGACGATCCAGGGAGACGCCTATCACGGCCGGAACGGGCAGACCGCGAAGCTGACCACCCTCTCCCCTCCATCGAGCCTGCTGGTGGATGAAAGCACGCGGATCGAGGGGGCGAACGTCCTGGCGCGCTGGACCCACTCGGCGACACCGGCCTCCCAGCAGACGCTGCAGCTCTACTTCGACTCGTACGCGCGCGAGGACGATCAGATCGGCGAGAGGCGCCAGACAATCGATCTCGACTTCCACCACAACCTCGACCTCAGCGAACGGCAGTCGCTGGTGTGGGGCGTGGGCCTGCGCAACAGCAGGGACAGGCTCAACAACTCGTTCACCCTTTCTTTCGATCCCGACCACCGCGACGACTATCTCGCCAGCGCCTTCGTCGAGGACCTGGTCCGCTTCGCGGGCGGGCGCGCCCATCTGACCTTCGGCTCGAAGTTCGAGCACAACGATTTCACCGGGTTCGAGTTCCAGCCGACGGCGCGGGCCTCGTGGAACGTCGGCAAGACCAGCATGGCATGGGCGGCGGTGTCCAGGGCGGTCAGGACTCCGTCCCAGGTCGAGAAGAACATCCGCTACAACGCCGCCGCTTTCCCGACAGGAGGCGGGGACGTCGTCGTCTCGCTGTTCGGCAATCCCGACCAGATCTCCGAGGAGCTCATGGCCTACGAGATCGGCCTGCGGTCCCAGCGCGGCGAGCGCCTGTCGGTGGACGTGGCGGCCTTCTTCAACCACTACCATCACCTGACCACGACGGAGGCCGGCGCCCTCGTCCCCGAGGGGTCGCACCTCGTCTCGCAGCGATTCTTGGACAACAAGGCGGATGCCCACTCCCTTGGCGTCGAGGTGGCGGGGGCGTGGCAGGCCCTGGCCCGCTGGCGGATCAGCGGCTGGTACTCGTTCTACAAACTCGACATGCAGCTGTTTCCCTCGAGCACCGACACTCCGAGCCAGGAGGGCAACGACCCGAGACACCAGTTCAGGCTCACCTCGAACCTCGAGCTTCCGCGCAACCTGTCGTTCGATGCGGTCCTGCACCACGTCAGCGCCCTGTCGTACCAGGACGTCCCTGCGTATCTCCGCGCCGACGTGCGCCTCGCCTGGCGCCCGCGGCCCGGCCTGGAACTGGCCATCACGGGTCAGAATCTGTTCGATCGAACTCACCAGGAATTCGGATCGGTCAACGACCTGGCGCTTGCCAGCCTCGTCGAGCGGACCTACGACGCACGACTCGTCTGGAGGTTTCCACGGAGCGGACCGAGGCCCTGAGCGTGATGCGACTCGGCGTCTCGAAACTGGCACAATCCTCCGGCGCGTGGGGTGTCTGCGCGCTGCTGCTCGCCCTGGCCTGCCTCGGCCCGGCCCGGACCGGCTGGGCGCAGGAGACCGGTGCTTCGGAGATCTACCCCGAGTACCAGGTCAAGGCCGCCTTCCTTTTCAACTTCGCCAGGTTCGTCGAGTGGCCCCCCGGGGCGTTTTCCGACGCGACCTCCCCCATCACGCTCTGCGTCTTCGGCAAGGACCCGTTCGAGGGCGCGCTCGAGGACACGCTGCGGGGCCGCACGGTCGGCGGACGAGCCCTGGTCACAAGGCACGTCGGGCCGGATGCGGACATGGCCGGCTGCCACGCCCTGTTCGTGCCGGCGAGCGAGGACGCGCGCCTGCCCGCCCTTCTCGAGAGGCTCGCGGGCCAGCCGGTCCTGATCGTCGGCGAGACCGAACATTTCGGGCGGCTCGGCGGCATCGTCCGCTTCACCCTGGAGGACAACCGGGTCCGTTTCATCGTCAACGCCGCGTCCGCGAAACGCGCCGGACTCAGCATCAACGCCAAGCTCCTGAGCATCGCCAGTGCGGTCATCGGGCGGGACGAGCAGGTGCGTTGATGATCCGGTTGCGCAACCTGTCGTTCAAGGCCAAGCTGACGCTCCTGACCATGACCATCGGCGGGACGGCGCTCCTGCTGGCCTGCGCCACGTTCCTGCTGCTCGACCGCTACTGGGTGAGGCAGGCCATGGTGCAGGACCTGTCGACCATGTCAGAGATCCTGGGAACCAACAGCACGGCCGCCCTCAGCTTCAGCGAGCCGAAGGCCGCGGTCGAGGTCCTGGAGGCCCTCCGGGCCCAGCCGCGCATCGTCTCCGCCTTCATCTACGATCGCAGCGGCCGCATGTTCGCCGCCTACAATCGCGCAGGGGTGCAGGACGAGCCCGCGCCGCCGGGCCCCGGCCCGGACGGTGCACGTTTCGGCGGCACGCGCCTCGTCTTTGCCCGGGGCATTTTCCTGGACAACGAGCGCATCGGATCGATCCTGCTGAGCTCGGATCTCGAGGAGATGAATTCCCGCCTGCAGCGCTTCGGTCTCACGGTCGCGGTCGTCCTGGTCCTCGCGACCCTGGTCGCCCTGCTGCTGTCGACACACCTGCAGGGAGCCCTGTCGGAGCCGATCCTCAGGCTGGCCGGCGTGGCCCGCGCCGTCTCGGTGGACAAGGACTACTCGATCCGCGTCGAACCGCAGGGCACCGACGAGCTGGGGCTCCTGACCGGCGCGTTCAACGAGATGCTGACGCAGATCCAGCTTCGCGACGCGGCGGTGCAGAAGGCCAAGGACGACCTGGAGGTGCGCGTCGAGGAGCGCACGCGCGATCTGTCGCTGGCCAAGGAGGCCGCGGTCCAGGCGGTGCGCGTCAAGTCGGAATTCCTGGCCAACATGAGCCACGAGATCCGCACACCGATGAACGGTGTCATCGGAATGGTCTCCCTCCTGCTGGACACGGAGCTGACGGCCGAGCAGCGTGAGTTCGCAGAGATGGCGCAGTCGAGCGGCGCGGCCCTCCTGGCGCTCATCAACGACATTCTCGACTTCACCAAGATCGAAGCCGGCAAGCTCACCCTCGAAGCGATCCCGTTCAGCCTGCGGGACAACCTGGCCGATACCCTCCGCCCGCTGGCCGTCCGCGCCCGGCAGAAGGGTCTCGATCTCGCCCTGCGCGTCTCCCCCGACGTTCCCGACCAGGTCGTCGGCGATCCGGGCCGGCTGCGGCAGGTGGTGGTCAACCTGGCCGCGAACGCCATCAAGTTCACCGAGCGCGGCGAGGTGGTGCTCTCCGTGACGGGCGAGGGCCCGGCGGACCAGGAGACGGGCCTCGTCCTTCACTTCGCGGTCTCGGACACGGGCATCGGCATCCCCGCGGACAAGCGGAGCATCATCTTCGATGCGTTCGCCCAGGCGGACGGCTCGACCACGAGGAAGTACGGCGGGACCGGGCTCGGTCTGACGATTTCGACGCAGATCGTGGAGCTGATGTCCGGCCGCATCTGGGTGGAGAGCGAAGAGGGGCGCGGCAGCACCTTCCACTTCACCGCCCGCCTCGGCCCGTCCGAAGGACAGGTCCGTCCCGACGCACACCCTTCGGATCTTCGCGGCCTGCCGGTCCTGGTCGTGGCGGACAGTCCGACGAGCCGCCGCATCCTGGCGGAGATGCTGGAGAGCTGGCAGGCGCTTCCCCAGGAGGCCGGCGACGGCGAGACCGGCCTGGACCTTCTGCGTCGCGCACCCCGCGGATCCAGGCCGTGCGCCCTCGTCATCCTGGACATCCAGCATTCACACCCGGACGGATTCACGTTCGCGCGGCGTCTCATGGAGCAGCAGCCCCTGAACAGGCCGCGCCTGATCCTGCTGACCGCGGCGGGTCAGCGCGGGGATTCCGCCCTGTGCCGCGACCTGGACATCGGCGCGTACCTGCTCAAGCCCGTCAGCGGTCCCGACGTTCTGGAGGCGATCCGGAGGGTGATGGGACAGCCTGCCACGCGCGGCACCCGCTCTCTGGTGACCCGCCACACGCTGCGGGAAAGCCGGAGGCGGCTACGTGTGCTGCTCGCCGAGGACAATCCCGTGAACCGCGCCGTCGCGAGCCGGATGCTCGAGAAGCAGGGGCACGTGGTCGTCATGGTCCAGGACGGGCGGCAGGCGGTGGCGGCGCTCGAGCGTGAGTCGTTCGATCTCGTCCTGATGGACGTCCAGATGCCCGAGATGGACGGCTACGAGGCCACCGCGGCGATAAGACGGGCGGAGGCGAAAAGCGGCGGGCACGTGCCGATCATCGCGCTGACCGCCCACGCCCTGCAGCGGGACATGGAGAAGTGCCTGCGGGCGGGAATGGACGCCTACGTGTCGAAACCGATCGAGGCCGGGAAGCTGTTCGAAGCGATCGATGGGCTGATCACGGTTCCCGAGGCAGCCGCTCCTCCGGGCGCGCCGAATGACGGGACGGTCCTCGACACCCAGGCGCTTTTGCGGCGCGTCGACGGCGACCCGGCGCTCCTGACCGAGATCGTCGGGCTGTACCGCGGCGACAGCGCCTCACTCCTGACGGAAATTCGCGACGCGCTCGCGTCGGGGGCGGTCGAGTCATTGGAGCGCATGGCGCACAGGCTGAAGGGCTCGCTGGCCACCCTCGGTGCCGAGGCCGCGGCGGAGGTGGCCCGGAAGCTCGAGCAGGCGGCGCGGCGGGCCGATCCGGCCGAGGCGGCGGCGCTGTTCGAGGCACTGCGCCAGGAGATGGAGCGCCTGGAGACGGCGCTGCGCAACTTGATCCACAGGGGTGCCGCCCGGGCGTCCTGATCGGCCCGGGGCGCCGTCGGGGCGGCGCCGTGTCAGTGGACGCGCTCTTTGACGGTCCGGCGCCTGGAGCCTCCGCGGGGGCCGGGCGCGCGCAGGTCTCCACGCGGTCGTCGCGACACGATGCCCATCCGGCGCATCTCCTCGTGCAGGTCGAGGAACAGGGTCAGCTCGAACGCGTGCGCGAAGACCGAGTCGTTCTTCACGATCGGAATGAACGACCAGATGATCGTCCGATCCTCCCCGGGCGTGCCCACGACGAGCCCGTTTTTCCCCGTGTCCAGGCATTTCCTGACGATCCCGGTCGTGTCCGCCGGAAGGATGTGGATCGGGTCGTCCTTCCCCAGGGAGCGCGCCAAGACGTGAGCCGCGGCGTTGCAGAATCGAAGCGTGCCGTCGCCCGAGAACTCCAGGACCGGGTGGGGATTGGCGCGCGGCACCTCGGCGAGCTTTTCCGCCGTCTCCTCTGCCCGCTTGCGCTCCAGCTCGACGGCGGCGCGCACTGCGAAAATCTGGACCATCGAATCGGCGACGGGCATGCTGGCGGGCGGCCGGCACCAGAGCGCGGCGAGCAGCCCCAGAACCTGACCTCTTGAATCGAACAGCGGGGCCCCGACGTAACTCTGGACGTGCATGTCGGCCAGCATGCGGTCGTGCGGGAATGTCTCCTGCACGCCCTGCGCGTAGGAGCAGAAGCTCCTGCCGACCACGGCCTCGCACGGAGTGCCCGCCAGGTCGTACTCGAAGTTCGGGACGAACTCTCCGCGGGCGCAGACGGCCAGCGTCCGGACCGCGTCCCTCCCCTCCTTCAGCTCGCCGACGAGGGCATAGTCGGCCTTCACGCTTTTCGCCAGGTGGCCGACGAGGGAACGGAACAGGTCCTCGCCCTTCTTCACCACGATGCCCTGCGCCAGGCTGGTCAAGGTCTGCTCGGCGCGCCGGCGCTCGACCACCCTTCCGAGCTGCACCCCGACCTGGTTCATGACCATGAGGATCGCCTCGTCCGGCTCGAGCTTTTCGGTGTGGAAGAACTCCAGCACGCCCGCGACTTCGCGGCCGACGAGGATCGGGAAGGCGAAGGCCGCCTTCAGCCCGAGGTTCTGCACCAGACGGTTGCGCGGGAAGTTCGTGTCCAGCGTCACGTCCGGCACCCACAGCGGGGCGCCGCCCGCGAGGACCCGGCCCGGGAGACCGACTCCACCGCCGAACGTGAGGGCCTCGCTGACCTTGCGAAACGACTCGAAACGCTCCGGCCCGTCGACGTGCCACAGACCCGCCGAGGCGATCTCGTCCTTCTCGTCGACCCTCAGGAGGGCGTGGCCGACCGGCCAGCCCGTGAGCCCGCAGACGGCATCGAGTGTTGTCTGCAGCGCCTCTTCCATCGTCGTGGATTCGTTGGAGACCGACGTGACGACACGCAGCAGGTGCACGAAGGCGTTCTCTTTTCGCAGCTGCCGGCGCATCCGCCTCAGCAGCAGCGTGTCTCCCCTGACCTCGACTTCCTGGTTGGGTACTCTCATCGGACACCTCCGCGTTTCCGGACGAACGGTCCTCCAACCCTGTCCCGATGATGTGTATCAGTGTATACGCTTCTCCCGCGACAGGACGAACATAGGGCACCAACCGGCGGAAGGCACTAGGAGCGTGTCCGAGTAATAGCATGGGCCGCGCACATGGGGCTTGCGAGTCCCAGGCGAGGCGCGAGGAGGAAACGATGCTGGTTGCATCATTGACGACGAGCAACGAAGCATGGGGCCGCAATCCCCATGTGCCCGAAGGGTTCGCGGCGGCGCGGGGCCGTCTGCGTCGTTGCCGCTCCTCCGAGATGACTCGCATCGCGGTCGTCGCGGCGCCTCGCAG
>JBGPED010000141.1:0-8422 GCA_041482595.1 Acidobacteriota bacterium | reverse complement strand
CTCGGGCGTCGAGTGGTTCAGCAAGGGACGCAGGGCCAGGGGCGCTCCTAGACGGCCGCGGCCTGCTCTGGGATCTGCGCTGCGGTTGTCTCGGCCTGGTCCACCGGACGGAGGGGGTAGGAGAAGTAGAAGGTCGTGCCCTGGTGCGGTCGCGACTCGAACCAGATGCGGCCGCCGTGGCGCTCGACGATCGACTTGCAGACGGCCAGGCCGATGCCGTTGCCGGGGAAATCCCGGTCGTTCAGGCGCTTGAACATGACGAACACCTGGTCGGCGTACTGTGCGTCGATGCCGATGCCGTTGTCGGTGACGGAGAACACCCATTCCTGTCCGTTCTTCAGGGTACCAAGGTGGATGCGAGGCGGCTCCGGCCCGTGGAACTTGATGGCGTTGCCGATGAGGTTCTGGAGAATCATGCCGAGCTGCGTGGCGTCCGCCAGGACGACCGGGAGGGCCTGGTTCGTGATCACCGCGCCGCTCTCCTTGATCGCCATCTGCAGGGACGCGAGGGTAGCCGCCAGGACGGCGTTGCAGTCGCAGGGAGCGAACGGACGCGCCTGCGTGCTGAGGCGCGAGTAGGCCAGGAGATCGTCGATCTGCCGCTGCATGCGCGTGGCCCCCTCCACGACGAAGCGGATGTATTCGTCGGCGTCGGCGTCCAGCCGGCCGGAGTAGCGTCTCTTCAAGAGTTGCACGTAGCTGGCGACCATGCGGAGCGGCTCCTGGAGGTCGTGCGAGACGATATAGCCGAACTGCTCCAGGTCCCGGTTCGAGCGTTTCAGGGCCGACGTCATCTGCAGGAGCTTCTTGTTCGATTCCTCCAGGCTCGGGAGGGCGAGCGCCTTGGGGACGACCGGGAAAAGGACGGCCGCCGTGGCGATCGAAGTCGCGGCCGTGATCAGCTTCACGACTCCGGCCAGGCGGTACACGGGCACCCAGAGGGTCCACACTTCCAGGAGGTGCGTCGTGCCGCAGGCGAAGATGAAGACGCCGAACATCAGAAACATGCGGGTGAACGGGATGTCGCGCCTCTTGCGAATGAAGTAGACGAGAATCAGGGGGATTGAATAATAGGCGAGGGTGATGGCCACGTCCGAGCCCGCGTGCAGCCAGAGGACGTCCTGACGCCCCAGAAAGCACCGGCCGTGCGGCATGAAGTCGGTGTCGAAGAGATGCTTCAGGAATTGGAACATCTGCGCTCCGGTTGACCTCCGCTAGGCCGGCGGCAGTGTGACGACGCCCAGCCAGAACTCCTCGATCGCCTTCACGACCGAGAAGTACCTGTCCATCTCGACCGGCTTGACAACGTAGCAGTTCGCGCGGGATTCGTAGGCCCGGTCGACGTCCTGCTCCGATTGCGACGAGGTCAGCACCAGGATCGGGATGCGCTTCAGACGCGGGTCCGACTTGATCTCCACGATCAGCTGGCGGCCGTCGCCGCGCGGCATCATCATCGGCATGATGATGAGATCGGGGCGCTCCGAGCCGCGGTGCTCCCCCTCCCGGCGAAGGAATGCCATCGCCTCGACGCCGTCCCCGACCACCGAGATTTTCTTCGGCGCCGACCCGGCGTCCAGGGCCTCAAGAAGGAGGTGACGCTCGCCCGGGTCGTCCTCGATCACAAGGATGTGACTGGCGCGCCGTCCATCCTCCTGGCTCATTCGTGCTTCAGCCGCTGCGAGGCGAGCAGGGTGTTGCAGGCCTCCGCCGGCATCGGCTTGCCGATGTAGTAACCCTGCATGAAGTCGATGCCCTGGGCCACCAGGAAGTTCATCTGCTCGCCGTTCTCGACCCCCTCGGCCAGAACACTCAGCTTGAGCCCGTGACCCATGGCGATCATGGCGGTGACCAGGGACGTATCGTCGGCGTCCGCGGGCACGTGATGGATGAAGGAGCGGTCGATCTTGACGCCGCGGATCGGGAACTGCTTCAGGCGCGCCAGAGACGAGTGGCCGGTGCCGAAGTCGTCGATCGAGATTCCGATCCCCATGTCGCTCACGCGGCGCAGCGTCTGGATCGCCACCGTCTCGTCCCGGTCGATGGAATTCTCGGTCACTTCGATCTCCAGGCACCCGGGCTCCAGGGAGAATTCGGCCAGGTTCCGCGCCAGCGACTCCAGCAGGAACTTCCCCTGGTGGAGCTGCCGGGTCGACAGGTTGACGCTGACCCGCGGCGGCTGCGCGGATCCGTCCTGCCAGGCCCGCCGGTCGAAGCAGGCGGAGCGCAGCACCCAGTCGCCGATGTCCAGGATGATGCCGGTCTCCTCCGCCACCGGGATGAACTGCAACGGGTAGATCATCCCCCAATCGGGGTGGCGCCAGCGGACCAGCGCCTCCAGGCTGACGACCTGGCCGTGGGTGTCGATGGTCGGCTGGTAGTGCAGGACGAACTGCTGTTTCTCGACCGCATGGCGCAGGCCGTGCGCCAGGGCGCCTTTGCCCGTGAACCGCGTGCTCGCCGGCCGGGAGTGGAACTCCATGCGGTCTTTCCCCTGCTGCTTGGCGCGGTACATGGCGGCGTCGGCGTGCTTCAGCAGGGTCTCGGCGTCTTCCCCGTCGTGCGGGTAGAGGCTGGCCCCGACGCTCGCCGCCGTGCCCATCTGGTGGGGTCCGATCAGGAACGGCGCGCGCAGCGCCGACAGGATCTTGTCCGCCACCAGGATCACGTCGTCGATTCCTCCGATGTCCGGCAGCAGCAGCATGAACTCGTCCCCGCCGACCCGCGCCACGGTGTCGCTGGCACGCACGGAGGATCGGAGCCGCTCCGCCACGCATTCGAGCAGCATGTCGCCGACGGTGTGCCCCAGCGTGTCGTTGATCGACTTGAAATTGTCGAGGTCCACGAACAGGACGGCCAGTCCCTGCTTGCTCCGGCGGGCCTGCTCGAGCGCCTGTCCCAGCCGATCCTGGAACAGGGCGCGGTTCGGCAGCTTCGTCAGGCTGTCGTGATGGGCCAGGTGATCGAGGTAATTGCGCCAGCGGGAGCGTTCCAGGGCGTGGCGCAGGGCCCGGGCGAGCGACGGCCCGTCGATCTGTCCCTTCACCAGGAAGTCCTCCGCCCCCTGGCGCATGGCATTGGCGGCGAGGACGTCGTCCTTGTTCCCGGTGAGGACCAGGATCGGCAGGCGCGACTGCTGGGACGACAGGGCGCCCAGGGTTTCCACGGCCTGTCCGTCCGGGAGCGACAGGTCGAGGAGCACCGTGTCGAAGACTTCCGTCTTCAGCCGCTCGAGCCCGTCCCGCAGGGTCGTCACCGTCGTCAGGGCGTAGTCCGAGGCGCCCTCGTCCCGCAGCATCTCCTGCACCAGGCGCGCGTCCCACGGGTTGTCCTCGATCAGCAGGACGCGGACCGGGTTCTGGCGAAGCGCCGTTCCCTTCCGCGTGGGCAGGGTGGCATGCACCAGCCAGAACGAGATGGTCCGGCCGATGACCCGGACGAACTGGTCCCATTCGACCGGCTTGGCGATGACGCAGTTCGCGCCCAGGTCGTAGCAGCGGGCGATGTCCTCCGGGGCGCGTGAGGTCGTCAGGATCGCCACCGGGATGGAGCGCAGCTCGGGGTGGTCCCTGATCTGTCGCAGGACCTCGCAGCCGTCCATCTTCGGCAGGGTGAGAGCGAGGAGGACGAGATCGGGGCGGGGGGCGCCCGCGTGGGGGCCCTCGCGCATCAGGAAGGCGAGGGCCTCGGCGCCGTCGCGGGCGGCGTGCGCCCGCAGGCTCAGCTTGGTCCCGCTGAGCGCCTCCATGGCCAGCCGCGCATCGGCGGCGTTGTCGTCGACGAGCAGGATATCGTGCGAGCGATCAGCGCGCCCCGGGAACATGGGCCTCGGGTCTGGTGAGGAAGGGACGGTCGGTGTCCATACCGCTGGGGGTGAACACGGTCTGCGAGCCCCTCCTTTTCCGCAGCAAACCGCTTGCGACTCAGTATTGGGTCCGAACGTGATCTAGACAAGGAGGCGGAGCCCCCTAAAGGGTTAGGGTTCTCACCCTACGTGCTTTTGCTCAATCCCTTTCAGGTAAACGTCCTGCAGGACGGCGTCGATCCCCGCGGTCAGCGGCACGGCGACGAGAGCACCGAGCACCCCCGCCAGGTTGGCGCCGACGATGAGGGCGGCGAGGACGGCGAGCGGATGCAGCTCGACCTGGCGTCCGGTGAAGTAGGGCACCAGGAAATTCCCCTCCAGGAACTGCTCGATCGCGAAGACGGCGACCACTCCGACGATCGTGAAGACGGACGAGTTCAGCGCCAGGAGGATCGCGAGGATGAGCGACACGGTCGAACCCAGGTAGGGGACGAAGTTCAGCGCCCCCGCGAGGACGCCGATGAGGAGAGGGGCCTCGAAGCCGACGAGCATGAGACCGATGGTCAGAAGGACGGCGGCGCAGGCGCTGACGATCATCTGCCCTCGGATGTAGCCCCCCATGCGGCGCATGACGTCCGCCGCCACCTTCGCCGTGCGGTCGCGGCGGGGGCGGGGGACGAACCGCAGAAGCCCGTCCGCGAGCCGCCGCCGATCGACCACGATGTAGCCTCCCGCGAACAGGACGAGAAGGCCGGCGAAGGCACCCGTGAACAGGCCGCGCGTCGCCTGAAGCGAGCGCTCGACGAGGGCCTGCGCGAGCGGTCCGACCTTCTCCAGGCCGATGGACGGCAGCTCGAAGGTGCGGCCTCCGCTGAAGCGTCCGAGACCGGCACGCACGGAGGCGATCCACCCGTTCAGCGTCTGGTAGAACTGCGGCAGCCGCTGCGACAGGATCTGCGCCTGCTCGCTGACCACCGGCACGAGCAGGGCCACCAGGAGGGTCAGGACGCCGAGACCGATCGCGTACAGGCCGCACACCGTGACGACGCGCGGGACGCGGCGCCTCTGCAACGAGTCGGCCAGGGGCAGGATGGCCGCGGCGAGGACGATGGCGATCAGGGTCAGCAGAACGATATCGAGGCACAGGTAGAGGAGCCACAGGGCGCCCGCGACGAGCAGGGCCTTCCAGAACAGCGCGTCCAGCGACCCGCGTTCAGGCATCTTGGACCTCCGGAGGATGAAGCGCGCGACGAACCTGCTACGCTATCACACCCCCGGGGACTCCCGGGCGGGGCCGGAGGCATGGACGGAGACAGCGAAACGGCAGGAGCCGCGGGGCCGGGCGACGCACGGCCGGAGACGCGCTCACGCGCGGTGACGGCGGCGGCGCTCGCCGCCGTGGCGGCGTTGTTCCTCTTGGTCCTGGCCCTGTGCACGACCTTCCTGACCGATACCGACCTCTACTGGCACCTCGCGACGGGCGATCTGATCCGGCGGACGGGCCACGTCCCGCGCGCCGAGCCGTTCTCGTTCACCGTGATCGGTCACCGCTGGGTCGACGTCCACTGGCTGTTCCAGGCCGGCCTGTCGCTCCTGCACGGGATGGGGGGAACGCGGGCCCTCGAGCTCCTGAGGGCGGCGGTCATCCTCGGCGTGTTCGCCTTCCTGTTCCGGCGCTGCCGTCGGGCCGCCGGCACGACGACGGTCGTGGCGGTGCTGCTCCTGGTGACGCTGGCCTGCCAGGAGCGGTTCCTCGTGCGGCCCGAGATCGTGTCGTGGGCGCTGATGCTGGCCGTCCTCTCGGCGCTGGAGAAGGCGCTCGACGCGGGCGGGCGTCTGCCGCGGGCGCGCCTTCTCTTCGCGGCCCTTCCCGCGCTGCAGATCCTCTGGGTGAACGTGCAGGGGCTGTTCATTCTCGAGCCGGTCTTGATCGCGCTGGGATTTGTCGTGGCGCTCGTCGAATTCGTCCGGGCCCGCGGCGCGCCGGCGGGGTCCGCGGTCCGGCGCGACGCGGACCGGCCGATCGACTTCCTGCTGGCGCTGGCCGCGGCGTCGGTGGCGTCGCTCGTCAACCCTTACGGGGCCGGCGCCCTGCGGCTGCCGTTCGATCAGTTCTTCGTCCACCTGGGTGGGAAGAGCCTGCTGTCGCGGACCATCGCCGAGTTCCAGCCGCCGCTCTCCGGCTATCTCGTGACACCGTCGATCGTGGCGTTCGTGGTGCTCGCCGCCGCGACGCTCCTCGCGATCGTGGCCGACTTTCCTCGCGTGCGATCGTTCGATCTCCTGGTGACCGTCGCGACCCTGGTCGTGGCCCTGCGCGCGCGGCGCAACATCCCGCTGTTCGCCCTGGCGGCCGCCCCGGTCCTGGCGCGCCACGCTTCCGCGCTGCTGTCGCCCGTGCGGGCGCGGATCGAGCGCCACGTATCCTCCGCCTCGGTCTCCTGGAGGAGAGTGCGCGCCGGGGCCGGGATCGCCGCGCCCGCGCTCCTGGCCACAGGCGCGCTGGTCCTGACGTTCGCGGTCGTCACCGATCGGTTCTTCATGGTGCAGCCCACGGAGCGGTGGTTCGGCTCCGGGGAGATCCCGGACTACTTCCCGGGCGAGGCGGCCCGGTTCGTCGCCGCCGCCGGCATCCCGGGGAACGTGTTCCACAGCCTGTCGGTCGGCGGGTACCTGATCCACGCCTGGCAGGGGGAGAGGGGCGTGTTCATCGACGGACGGAACGATCCCTACCTGGACGACGTCCTGCCGGCGTACCTGGGGGCGGTCGCCGACCCGGCCGGTTTCGAGGAGATCGCGCGGCGCTACCAGATCACCGCCGTCCTCTGGCCGCACCAGCACGCCCTCGAGGGGAAGACGCTTCTTTCGTACCTGGCGCGCGGTCACGGCTGGGTCCTGGTCCACCTCGACCCGGCGGCGGTGGTCTACCTGCGCGCCGATCTCCTGTCGCCCGCGCGCCTCGACGAAGGTCCGTTTCCGGCGGGCCGCGATCGCCGCGAGACCTACGAGGACCTGGCCCGCCGGCTGGACGAGCGGCCGTTTCACGGACCGCCCATCCGCGAGATCGCCCTCGGGGAGTTCTTCAGCGTGTCGGGCGACGCCGCGGGGGCCCAATATTTCTACGCAAGGGCCCTCGACCGCCTGCCGCACAGCGCCGCGGTGCTGTACGGTTACGCCCTGGCCCTGGAGCGCCAGGGAAGGGTGAAGGAGGCGCGCGCCACCTACGCGCGGGCGGTGGCCGCAGATGGCGGCTATCTCCCCGCACGCTCCGCGCTGGGGGCCTACCTCCTCGAGGAGGGGAGGCTGAAGGAGGCGGAGGAGAATCTCGATGCGGCGTACCGCGGCGGCGAGAGAAGCGCGCGCGTTCTCGACGCCCGCGCCCGGCTGTTCGAGGCGAAGGGGAACATCGCGAAGACGGTCGCGACCTACAGCGAGGCGCTGCATCTCTCACCGCGCGACACCGGTCTCCTGAGATCCCTGGCGCTGTTCTACGTGCGTCACGACGAGTTGTCCTCGGCGCTGCCGTTCTACACGACCGCCTCCCAGATCGATCCGGACGATCCGGTGATCGCCCGGGAGATGGCGGCGCTCCTCGTCCGCCTGGGCCGCACCAGCGCGGCCCTCGACGTATGCCGCGACGCCTCCGGCCGCGCCGTGGACCGCCTCGCGGGCGGGGCAACGGGCGACTGGACCGGCGGCGAAGGCGCGCGCGAGGACGATCGACGCCTGCTCCTGTTCGCGGCTGATCTGGAAGCGCACTCGGGGGACCGCGCGCGCGCCTCGAAGTACCTCGAGGCGCTGGCCGGAAATCAGTGAGTGCGGACGAAGTCGCGCAGGGTTTTCTCGGCGCTGGCGTAGTCGGAGCAGAGGCTCACGAGGTCGGGGGCGCCGACTCCGAGCTGGCGGGGGAGCTGCACGATCGTGAGGTTCCACCCCTGCGGCTGGCGCTCGAGGAGCGCCTCGTACGATTGCCCCTGCCGGCTCTCCAGCCGCCTCCTGATCGGTCCTTTGGGCTCGGGTGCCGGCGGCGGCACGGGGGCCGGAGGTGCTGCGGCGGCCGCGGCCGGCTCGGGGTGGAGGGCCGCGGGCGGCGGTGCCGGCGCCGCCGGCGCGTCGGCCGGGGGTGTCTCGGAGGCAGCCAGCTTCACCTCCGCCAGCCACTCGGCGTAGGTGCGCTTGAGCGTCGGCTCCGGCTGCGTCAGCGCCAGCCCCATGACCATCGAGCTGCCGCCGGTGGCGCCGCACCAGATGACGCGGGCCCGCAGGCGGACGGAGTGGCGCGGGAACTGCACGAACACCGTGATCACCGAGTTGATGGGGAACGATTCGGGGCTCTCGATCCGCATGCCGCCCTCGGAGATGTCCGAGACGGTGCCGCCGCACATCTTCGCGTCGGTGCCGAAGCGGACCGGCAGCCGGCGCTGGATGCGCGGCTTCCCCTTCCGCTTGTCCGGTTCGGGACTGGTCATGAAGGCCTGGCGCCCCTCCGACGGGAGGAAATCTAATGCGCCCCGGCCCGTCGCGCCAGCGATGGTGCTAACATCCTTGCCCCGGCCCCGATCCGCACGCGGGGCCTGCGCGTGACGATGAGGCTCCTCCAGAGCGCGCTCTTCCGGCCGT
>JBGPED010000140.1:0-8450 GCA_041482595.1 Acidobacteriota bacterium | reverse complement strand
GCGCTGCGTGCTGGTGTACGCGTGCACGGTCGTCAGGTGGACGCGCTCGATCCCGTACGCGCCCTCGAGCGCCGCCAGGACCGGCGCCGCGCAGTGGGCGGTGCACGAGGCATTGCTCACGATGCGGTGTTCCGGCCGCAGGCGGTCGTCGTTCACCCCGTACACCACCGAGATGTCGGGACGCTCGCTCGGCGGCACGCACAGGATGACGCGGCGCGCGCCCGCCTGAAGGTGGCGCTCGATCTCGCTCCGGGACCGGTCGCGACCGGTCGCCTCCACGACGTAATCGACGCCCAGCTCGGACCAGCGCACGTCCCCGGGGTCCTTCCCCTGGAGCAGCGGGATCTCCCGGCCCCAGGTATAGACGTGGCCGTTCTTGAACGTCACCAGCTCGGGAAAGCGGCCCAGGATGGAGTCGTAGCGCAGCAGGTAGACGAGGACTTCGGGATCCGCGATGTCGCTGATAGCACCGATGCGCACGTCGGCGCCGCGGTACAGGAGGCGGAAAAGGTTCCGGCCGATCCGGCCGAACCCCATCAGTCCCACGGTCACGGGCATGCGGGGCGCCCTTTCCTGCTTCGAAAATTCCACCTTAATCGACTGGCTCCCCGAAAGCAAGAACTACGCCGGGCCCGATCGCGCCTCGAGCGCCGCCGCGACGGCTTCCTCCCGCGCGGGAGAAGGCCGCAGGAGCGCCTCGATCTCCGCGCGATCGAGCGTCTCCTTCCGGACCAGCTCGCCCGCGAGCCTTTCGAGGTCCGCGCGCCTCTCGAGAAGGATCGACCGCACGCGCACCAGCGTGCGGTCGATCAGCCGGCGCGCCTCCTCGTCGATGATCTCCGCCGTTCTTTCGCTGTAATTGCGCTCCTCCATGGGAGGCGTCAGCAGGAAGCGCGCTCCAAGCGGATGGCCGTACGTCATCGGCCCGAGCCTCTCGTTCATCCCGAACCGCGTCACCATCTGCCGGGCCAGCTCGGAGGACCGCTCGAGGTCGTCCGAGGCGCCAGTCGACACGATGCCTTCGAAGGCAATCGCCTCGGCGGTGCGCCCGCCCAGCATCACGGCGATCTGGTCCTCGATTTCCGGCTGGGTCATCAGGAACCGTTCCTGCGTCGGCAGCTGGAGCGTGTGGCCGAGCGCACCGACCGAGCGGGGGATGATGGAGATGCGGTGCACCGGATTCGCGTGCGGCACCGACAGGGCCACCAGGGCGTGGCCCGCTTCGTGGCAGGCCACGCGTCTTTTCTCGTCCTCGGTCATGACGCGGCTCCTCTTCTCCAGCCCCAGCATGGCGCGGTCGATCGCCTCCTCCAGGTCCCGCATGGTGACGGCCTCCGCCCCGCGGCGCGCCGCCAGGAGGGCCGCCTCGTTCACGATGTTGGCGAGATCGGCGCCCACCATCCCCGGGGTGCGCGCCGCGATGATGTTCAGGTCCACCTCCGGGGACAGCATCACGCCACGCGCGTGCACCCGCAGGATGGCCCCGCGCCCCGCCAGGTCCGGGCGGTCGACGACCACTTGGCGATCGAACCGGCCCGCCCGGAGGAGCGCGGGGTCGAGCGATTCGGGGGTGTTGGTGGCCGCCAGGATGATGACCGCCTTCGAGGTGTCGAAGCCGTCCATCTCGGCCAGAAGCTGGTTCAGCGTCTGCTCCCGCTCGTCATTGCTGAAAATGAGACCGCGCGCCGCCGAGCGGGACTTGCCGATGGCGTCCAGCTCGTCGATGAAGACGATGCACGGGGCCTTCTGCTGCGCCTGATCGAAGAGGTCCCTGACACGGGCCGCCCCGACGCCCACGAACATCTCGACGAACTCCGACCCCGAGATGGAGAAGAACGGCACGCCGGCCTCGCCGGCCACCGCCTTCGCCAGGAGGGTCTTGCCTGTCCCGGGCGGGCCGACGAGCAGGACCCCCTTCGGCAGGCGTCCCCCGAGCTTGCGGTACTTCTCTGGACGCTTCAGGAAATCCACGACTTCCACGAGCTCGGCCTCCGCCTCGTCCACCCCCGCCACGTCCTTGAAGGTGACCTTGTTGGTGCTCGACTGGTCGAAGATCTTGGCGCGGTTCTTCCCGAAGGTGAGGGCGCCCGCGCCGCCCCTGCGCAGACGCTGGAGGGCGAACCCGTACACGAGGACGACGAGCGCCAGGGGGAGCATCCAGCCGATGAGGACGTCCACCCAGAACGAGCGCGCCTGGATGCGGCCGGAGATGCGGATCTTCCGCGCCAGGAGTTCCTGGAGAAGGGCGCTCTCGTCCAGGTTCGGCAGCCGCGTGGCGACGATCTCCGCGCCCGGGCCGGTCTGCCCGGCGGTCTCCTTCTTGAGCCGGCCCACGAGCGTCTGCTCGGTGATGCTGACCTCGGCCAGGTGACCCGAGCGGGCCTCGTCCAGGAACTCGCTGTAGGAGACCTCGCGGGGGTGCGGCGCGGCGAGCAGCGAGCGGATGACGAGCACCGCCGCGATGGCGGCGAGAAGAGAGAGCAGCGAAAGAAGTCGTTGTCGCCCGCCGGTGCCGGTCACGCTCAAGCGCCCTCCTGGTCCGTCCCCTGGTGTCGAACTTGCAAGCGAAATGCCAGACGGATGACGGAGATCGGCGGGCGGATCGCGTTCCCGGCGAGAACTTGTCGTCCGCGACTGACCGGCCGGCGCAAATGTTGCGGGTGGCGGCTCGCCCCGGGGGCGAAGTCGCTTAGGATGTGGAGCGATGTCTGACTGGACCAGCAAGGACGTCCGACACTGCCTCGCCGATCTGGCGGGCAATCTCCGCTGGACGTGGACCGGCGAGTTCGATCCGCTCTACCGCGAGATCGATGTCGAACTGTGGCGCGAGGTCAACCACAACCCGCAGGCGTTTCTCGCAGAGGTTCAAGACGACCGAATCGAGGGGTGCGCCGCCGATCCTTCCTACCGCGGCCGACTCGAGAGCGCCTGCCGGTCGCTGCGCGACTACGTGCGGGAGGAGCGCCACTGGGCGAGCCGCCACGCGCCGGGCCTCGGCGCGCGTCCCGTGGCCTATTTTTCGCCCGAGGTCGGCCTGCACGAATCGCTCCCGATCTATTCGGGAGGGCTGGGGGTGCTGGCGGGAGACCATCTCAAGAGCTGCTCCGACCTGGGCCTTCCGATCTGGGGCATCACCGTGCTGTACCGGCAGGGATACTTTACACAGACCCTCGGCCCGCAGGGCGACCAGGAAGAGCACTACGTCGATCTCGACCTTCGACGGGTGCCGCTGGAGCCGGTCCTCGACGCCCGGGGCGAGCGTCTCTGGATCCAGGTGCCGGCCGCCTCCGGACCGTTCCCGATCGATCTCTGGCGCGCGCGCGTCGGCCGGGCCCACCTTCTCCTGCTGGACGGCTCGCGCGACCCCGCGGCGTCGCACCGCGACGTCTTCACGCTGCGCCTGTACGGGGGGGACGTGCGCACGCGCCTCCTCCAGGAGATCGTCCTCGGGATCGGCGGGTACCGCGCCCTGCTGTCGATGGGCGTGCGTCCCGGCGTTCTGCATCTGAACGAGGGGCACTCCGCATTCGCCACACTCGAGGCCGTCGCGCAGACCATGGAGGAGGAAGGGCAGACCTTCGAGGCGGCCGCCGAGGTCGTCCGGGCCCGAACTGTGTTCACCACTCACACGCCGGTCACCTCCGGTCACGACCGCTTCCCGCCCGAACTGATCGAAGAACACCTGACGCCACTGCGCGAGCGCCTGGGGCTCACGCGCGAGGGGCTCCTGGCCATGGGCCGTGTGCGGCCGGACGACGCCGGCGAGCCGTTCTGCATGACGGTCCTGGCCTTGAAGATGTCGAGCCACGCCCACGCGGTCAGCGCGCTGCACGCGCGGACCAGCCGGAGCATGTGGCGGGTCCTGTGGCCCGGCCAACCTCCCGCGCAGGTCCCGATCGGTCACGTCACCAACGGCGTGCACGTGCCGACCTGGATCGCCACCGAGATGGCGCGCTTTTTCGCGCAGTGGCTCGCCCCCGACTGGCTCCAACGGCTGTGTCGCCCCGATCTCTGGGCGAAGATCGAGACCGTGCCGCCGGCCGAGATCTGGAGCGTCAAGCGCCTGCTCAAGAGCCGGCTTCTCGAGTTCGTGGAACGGCGGCACCGGCAGCGCCAGGAGCGGTTGGGAATCGCCGGGACGGCCTTGCAGCTGAGCCCGGAGGCCCTCACGATCGGCGTGGCGCGGCGTTTCGCGGAATACAAGCGCGCCAATCTCCTGTTCACCGACCCGGATCGACTCGGCAGGCTCGTTGGCGATTCCGGGCGTCCGATTCAGATTGTGTTCGCGGGCAAGGCCCACCCCCAGGACGCGCTCGGCAAGGCGATCCTGCGGTCGCTCCACGAGTTCTCGCAGGATCCGCGCTTCGCGGGACGGGTCGTCGTCCTGGAGGACCATGACATGAACATGGCCCGCCACCTCGTGCAGGGGTGCGATCTGTGGCTCAACACGCCGCGCCGGCCGCTGGAGGCGTGCGGGACCAGCGGCCAAAAGGCCGTCTTCAACGCGACGCTCAACCTCTCGGTCCTGGACGGGTGGTGGGCGGAGGCGTGCGACGGGAAGAACGGCTACGCCTTCGGCGAGGGATTGACGCACAGCGACACGAGATTGCAGGACCGGCGGGACGCGGAGGACCTGTACAACGTGCTCGAGGGTCAGGTCCTTCCCGATTTCTACCAGCGATCCGCGGACGGGCTGCCGCTCCCCTGGATCGCCCGCATCAAGCGCGCCCTGGCCACGCTGGCGTGGAGCTACAACTCCGATCGCATGGCGATCGACTACGTGACGCAGTGCTACCGGGAGGCCGCGGGCCTCCTGACCTCCGGCTGCTACCCTCCCCGCTGACCGAGAAGCCCGCGGTAGAGATCGGCGTAGCGCTCCGCGGCCTTCGCCCAGGAAAAGTCCTGCTGCATGGCGCGGCGCTGCAGGCCGCGCCAGCCCTCCGGGTCCGACGCCCGCAGGGCGAGCGCCCGGCCCACCGCGCCGGCGAGCGTCTCGGGCGCCAGCGGAGCGAAGACGAAGCCGGTTCCGTGTCCCGGGGCCTCCGTCTCGTCGAGCACCGTGTCGAGGAGCCCACCGGTCCCGTGGACGACGGGGATGGTCCCGTAGCGCAGGGCGTGCATCTGCACGAGCCCGCACGGCTCGTAGCGCGACGGGACCAGGAGCAGGTCGCTCCCCGCCACCACGAGGTGCGAGAGATCCTCGTCGAAGCCAACGCGCAGGCCGATGCGCCCGGCATGCCGGCGGCGCAGGTCCTCGAGGGCCTCGACGACCCCGGGATCGCCGTCCCCGAGAATCGCCAGGTCGGCCCCGAGGTTCAGGAGCGCCGGGGCGGCCGACGCGACGACATCGATCCCCTTCTGCGGAGCCAGTCGCCCGACCACCCCCAGGATCGGCCGCTCCTCCTCCGGCAGGCCCAGCCGCTTCCGGAGGGCGCGGGCGGCCTCCGCTTTCCTTTCGAGACGGGCCGCGTCGTACGGCGCCGGCAGCCGGCGATCGGCGGCCGGGTCCCACTCGTCGTATTCGGCGCCGTTGAGAATGCCCGTGAGGTCGGCCGCGCGCCGGCGCAGGATGCCGTCCAGGCCCCAGCCGTGCTCCGGTGTCAGGATCTCCCGCGCGTGCGACGGGCTCACTGTCGTGATCCGGTCGGCGAAAACGAGGCCCGCTCTCAGGAAGTTCACGGCCCCGTCGTCCTCGAGGCCGCCCGCGCGGGACGCCTCTTCGACCCCGCCCTCGCGCAACGACAGCCACGTGAGCTCGTGGGGAGAGAAACGCCCCTGGTAGCCGAGGTTGTGCACCGTGAGGACGGTCCTGGGGCGGGTGCGCCAGGGATCGGTGAACCGGACGAACAGGGGCAGGAGCGCGGCGTGCCAGTCGTGGGCGTGCAGGACATCGGGGGGATCAGGGGAACGGCGCGCCCGCTCGCACACCGCGCGGCAGAACAGGGCGAAGCGTCGCGCGTTGTCCGGGTAGTCGCCGCCGGGCGGGCCGTAGATCCCCCGGCGCGCGAACAGCTCCTCGCAGACGACGAGCGTCGTCCCGAAGCCGCCGGGCTCTTCCCGCGACACGAAGCGAGCCGGGACCCGCGCCGGGCCCAGGGGGATGGCCAGGTTCTCCTCGTCGGGATCCGGGCGGAACCCGTTCCGATCGACGCAACCGTACGCCGGCAGGAACCGGCGCACCCGGAAGCCCCGGGACGCGAGGGCGCCGGGGAGGCCGCGCAGGACGTCTCCCAGCCCTCCGACCTTCGCGAGAGGGGCGGCCTCGGCCGCCGCCATCCAGATCGTCGCGTTCATCCTGGTCTCAGGCGCCAGCGGGTGGGCGGGGAGTGGGGAGGAGGACCCCGTCGGGCACGTCCATGACGCGCTCGAGCTCGCGCAGGGTCCTGGCGGCCTCCTCCGGGGGCATCGGGTTGATGAAGAAGCCGCTCCCCCATTCGAACCCGGCGATGTCGATGAGCTTCGGCAGGACCTCCACCTGCCAGTGGTAGATCTCGGGGGCCGGGTGGCCCGGAGGCGCCGTGTGGATCACGTAGTTGTAGGGCGGATTGCGCAGGGCCAGCCGGTAGCGCCGCAGCACGTCCTGCAGGACCTCCGCGAGGGCCTCCATCTGATGCCTGGTGAGGGTCCAGAAGAAGGCGTCGTGCTTGCGCGGCAGCACGGTGACCTCGAACGGGAAGCGCGAGGCGAACGGCGTCAGCGCCACGAACTCGGCGTTCTGCGACACCAGCCGGCGCGTGTCCACGATCTCCTGGGCGAGGATGTCGCAGTACACGCACCGGCCGCGGTAATCGAAGTACTGCCGCGCGCCCTGCAGCTCGGACTCCACGCGGCCGGGGACGACCGGCAGGGCGATGATCTGCGAGTGGGGGTGGGCCAAGGTCGCGCCGGCGGCCGCGCCGTGGTTCTTGAACACCAGCACGTAACGGAAACGCGCGTCGTGGAGGAGATCGGTGGTGCGGTCGCGATAGGCATTGATCACGTCCACCATCTGCCGCGCCCCGTACTGCGACGGATCGCTTCCGTGCTCCGGGGACTCGATGACCACCTCGTGCGCCCCCACACCGCGCATCAGGTCGTAGAGTCCCTCGGCGCGCTTGTCGAGCGATCCCTCGATGCGCAGCGCCGGGAAGCGGTTCGGGACCACGCGCACGCTCCAGGGCGCGTCGGGACCTCCCTCCGGCGGCCGGTAGACCAGCACTTCATGCGGCGTCATCCCCTCGTGTCCCGGGCAGAAGGGGCAGGGCCCCGCGGGCTCCTCCGCCGGCGGGTAATGCCGGAACGGATTGGAGCGCTGGCCGCGCTCGCCGGCGATGATGACCCAGCGACCGGTGACGGGGTCCTTGCGGAATTCCGAGGTCAGGGGTTCTGTCATGGCGTGAGCATCCGCGGGATGATCGACAGCGCGAGGCCTGCGGCCGCGCCGCCCGGTGACGGCAGCGCCCAGCATATCCCGAACAGGGTTCCCTGGTAGGTCGCCTCGAGGCGGTCTTCGGATCGCTGCAACGTTTCGACAGGGGCGGCCGTCACGCGAGCGGCCGGGCGCGGCCGCAGCTCCAGGGCGAAGCCAAAGGCCTGGTCCAGAAGTGTCAGACCGGCCACGCCGTCCTGCTCGAACGGGTCTCCGGGGGCCCAGAGCACCTCGTGGCCGTCGGCAAGCTTCACGACGAGGGAGCGATCCGGAGCCTCGCGCGTCAGCAGCGACAGGCACAGCACCGTCCCGATGAAGCCCTTGAGGGGCCCGCCGGGGGAGAGCTCCCAGGCGATGCGCAGCTCCCCCGAGGTCTCCATCACGACGGTGCGGGTGTAACGCAGGTCCCCGAGCGCCGCGTGCAGCCGGAAGCCGCGTGGCACGGTCTCCCACTCCGCGAGCCTCCCCTGGAGCAGGTCCATCCCCTCGAACCCTGCCAGAGCGGAGGTTGTCGGAGGTGCTGTGGCGCGGAAGTCGCGGAGAGAGCGCAGGGGCAGCCGATCGAATCGCCGCCCCTCCCGATCGTCCGGCCGGATCCCGACGCTCTTCTCGTGCGGCGAAATCACCTGGCCCGCGCCCGCCGGAGCGTGGACCAGGTCCTGGCCGTCGTGGTATCTCTCCTTCCAGCGCGACATGACGTTCGTCACATTGAAGCGGGCCGGCAGAATGTCCAGCTCCACCAGCGTGCCGGCGTCGGCGGGGCGAAAGAACGCCTGGGTGTCCCTGGATCTCAGGACGATCTCCGGCTCCAGATCGCCGTCCAGATCCTCGACCTCGACGCGCACCTCCGCCGCGTCGCGGGCGGCCAGGAAGGCGTCCGCCTGGAGCAGGCTCTGGTAGGCGCCGTGGCGCAGGTGCGGGAAATAGACTCCGCCGAACAGGCCGTGCCAGTACGGGCAGTTGCATTCGGCGCGCAGGACCGCCGTGATCGCCTCGTCGCGCCCCGGGGTCCCGGCAGGGAGGGCGCGTGCCCGGCGCGACG